>JBBSOY010000006.1:0-48670 GCA_038259265.1 Minisyncoccia bacterium | reverse complement strand
GGAATAGACGGGGACTTGCACAAGCAGTGGATTATGTGGTTTAATTCGATGGTAAACGAAAAACCTTACCCGGGTTTGAAATCTAGCTGAATATTTTAGGAAACTTTAATAGCCTTCACGGGCAGTTAGACAGGTGTTGCATGGCCGTCGTCAGTTCGTGGTTTGAATTGTTCCCTTAAGTGGGGTAACGAACGCAACCCTCGTTGTCTGTTACAAGTGTCAGGCGAGACTGCCCCCCATCATCTTCGCGAACTCTTTTCTCAAATTTTTTGTTACCAAATATTCTTTCTACGCAAAGGGAATCACCCGCATTTGCTCCGAAAGAACATTTGTCCACAAAAAATTTGAACAAAGAAATTCTCTTCTGAGTTTATTTTTGTTTTTGTGTATGAAGCTCCTTTTGTAGTGAATGCGGGTGATTCCCTTCACGGAAAAAGGAGTTTCAGAAACAAAAACAAGAGTAAAATTTAGGAAAGATATGAGTTCGTTAGAATGGTGGGGGGAGGAAGGCGAGGATAACGCCAGGTCAGCATGACCCTCTGATATCCGGGGCTACACACATAATACAATCGCATATACAACGCGTCGCGACGGAGTAATCCTGAGCCAATCGTAATAAAGTATGCGCCAGTTCGGATTGGGGGCTGCAACTCGACCCCATGAAGCCGGAATTGCTAGTAATCGCAGGTCAGCTATACTGCGGTGAATACGTTCTCAAGTCTTGTACTCACCGCCCGTCAACTCAAGGGAGCCGGGGATACCCGAAGTCCGTTTTAAACGGCCTAAGGTAAATTCGGTGACAGGGAGTAAGTCGTAACAAGGCACGGGTAGCGGAAGCTGCTCGTGGAATATTTCAATTTGAAATTCTGTTTCATTTTTTGCTTGCACTAAATGAAATGGTTAACGTGTCGGTATTGTGCCACTCTCACGAGTGCATAATGGTAATGATTGTGAACCCATATCAATCTGACTTCTGGGAAAGTCCAGTAACATGAACGGAACAAAATAAAGGGCATTTACGTACAAACATTTGTTTCGCAAAAAAGAAAAGCCACTCGGTAACGGGTGGTTTTTCTTTTGACAGGATTCGCGGTGAGGAGTAGGCTTGAGAACAGGTCGTACACATGTGTGTCGACATTCCGTCCTTTTTTAAGGAGAAGTGTATGAAGCAAAATCCCTTCACGGATCGTCATCTGCGCCCGCAGCAGCATGGGCAGTGCACGATCCGTCGGGGTCTTCGTATGGGGAATGCCGTGTATAAGCATCATGGGATGAAGCGTCGCAGCCAGGCCGAAGGGGATCCTGCGTCGTAGGTCTAACTTGATGGGGAACAAACTAAATCGATCCCCCCGCTAGCTTTGCTAGCGGGGGGATTTTCTATTGTAGATTTTGTGATACATTAAGCGGAGCGTCACAATTTCGTTCTTTTGTTTTCAAGGGGTGTGTAGTCAAGGAGGATAAAAATGCAACGAAGGAAAAGGGGAAGGCTTGTGTTCATTGGTTCACGTCTTCCGAGGCCAGAACCAAGGCTTAAGCGTCTGCCGAATGAGCCTCCCGAGGATGGTTCGGGGCCGGTGAGATTAAACCGGGTCGCGCAAGCCAGAAGCAACATCTCGAATGGAGTGTACGACGACAGGGCGGTGATCGATATGACCGTCACTCGTGTTGTGGCTGATCTAAATGTCCCACCATGAAACCGTCCTTGCGATCTGCCGTCGTGTCCGTCCAGATGCAAATAACTTGGTTGTGTGCCCAACTAGCGCATCTTTGACTTAGTCAGACCCTCCCGTGCACGGGAGGGTCTTTTATTTTCTAGTGTATTTTTTAGAAGGCCACCAGGAGAAAGCAATGCTGGTTGAGTGCTTGTTTATAAGGCCATTTTCTGGTAATTTATCCAGACCCGTGCAGGGTGCGGTGGTGTCAAAGCGGCATACGTGTCACACAGCACATCGCAAACAGGTACGGGCGTATAGCTCAGGTGGTTAGAGCGCGTCACTGATAATGACGAGGTCCCAGGTTCAACTCCTGGTACGCCCACACTAAAAATTGGTAGACTAGTGCATTGCGTTATTGCAAAGGTAAGGAAGTAAAGTGGGTTGATGAGCGCGTGGCGGAACTGGTATACGCGTACGTCTCAGAAGCGTATGTCGCAAGACTTGGGAGTTCAAATCTCCCCGTGCTCACCGTGATAAAAAATGAATAATGTGTCAATAGTATATTGATTTGATGAATTACGAATCTTTATTTAAAAATAAAAAGATTACTCTCATGGGGCTGGGGCTGCTTGGGCGTGGTGTTGGGGATGCGATTTTTTTCGCAAAAGCAGGCGCAGACCTCACGGTCACGGATTTAAAAAACGAAGCCGATCTCGCGACGTCTGTCGAACAATTGCGCTGTTATCCAAACGTTCGCTTGGTACTCGGGGGGCATCGGCTCGAAGATTTTCAGCCTGATCGGGTCGACCTCATCGTAAAAGCTGCTGGCGTGCCGCTTGATTCACCATTTATTTTGGAAGCAGAAAAAAATGGCATTCCTGTCGTCATGAGCACCGCGCTTTTTGCCGAATACACCGAAGCGTCGATCATTGGCGTCACGGGGACTCGTGGAAAGTCTACGGTCGCATACCTTTTGCAGGAAATTTTACGGGCGCATGCAGCGAAAACAAAAACCGGTCGGCAGGTATTTCTTGGCGGCAATATTTTGGGTGTTTCGACACTCGATCTTTTGAATAAAACTGGTGCAGGAGACACGGCGGTGCTCGAGCTTGATTCCTGGCAGCTTCAGGGTTTTGGGGGCTCGGTACATGAGCCTGGTTTTTCGCCCGCGCTTGCCATCTTCACAACTTTTATGCCTGACCATATGAATTATTACAAAAATGATATGGAGCGATATTTTGCCGACAAAGCGAATATTTACCGTTTTCAGGAAAGCGGCGATACGTTCGTGGTCAGTGAGCAGGTTTTGGAGTATATAGAAAAATTCGGGCCGAAACCAAAGGGAAAGGTAATAGTGGCGCGTGCTGCCGATGTTCCGGATTCTTGGCAGCCAAAAATTCTCGGTGAACATAACCGTTTAAATATTGCACTCGCTTTGGCTGCGGCGAAAGTGTTAGGAGTGCCTGAAAGAACAATTGAAGAAGTCGTCGAAGCCTTTAAAGCTCCGCCAGGTCGGCTCGAAACGATTCGAACACTGAAAGGTGTTGAGTTTTTTAATGATACAAATGGCACGACTCCGGCCGCGACGATCGCTGCGCTCGAAGCTTTGGAAACGCTCGCAACATCTGGTGATGGCGGTCTTCAGACTGGCGGCAAAAAAACTGTTTTGATTTTCGGAGGTGCTGATAAAAAACTTGATCCAATGCCGCTTGTTGCAGTGCTCGAAAATTTTGTGAAAGCCGCTGTCGTTTTGCCTGGCACTGGTACAGATATGATAAAACCTGAGCTTGAAAAAATCGGTCAGAAAATCCCGATGACATTTGTAACGAGCATGAATGAAGCGGTGGAAAAAGCTGTCGCAGCTGCCAGTGTTGGCGATCGGATCCTCATGAGTCCGGCGTTTGCGTCGTTTGGCCTTTTTAAAAACGAATACGACCGTGGTGACCAATTTAATGCAGCAGTGAAAGCGCTTTAGAAAGTCTCAAGAAACTTTAAGAAGGCGGTATAATACGACGCATGTCTGAAACTAATTTCGAAACAGTAAAAAAAGCTTATTTCATCGGTATCGGTGGTATTGGTATGTCGGCGATCGCTCGGATGTTTTTGCTTGAAGGTAAGCAGGTTTTTGGCTCGGACCTTAGTGCTTCACAAGTGACCGATGAGCTCGTAAAACTTGGCGCCGAAATCCGGATCGGAGATGTTCCAATGAGAGATCAGCGTCCTCCTCTGCCCGAAGAAATCGATCTTGTTATTTACACCGTTGCCATTCCGGCGACTCAGTCGGAGCTGGTAGAAAGTCGCGACAAAAAAATTCCGCTCCTGACGTACCCGGAAGCTTTGGGTATTCTTTCAAGTCAAAAATACACAATTGCTGTTGCAGGAACGCATGGAAAAACCACCACGACTGCCATGATTGCAAAAATTTTAATTGATGCCGGACTCGACCCAACAGTCATTGTCGGCAGCTTTTTGAAAGATCAAAAAAGTAATTTTGTGGCGGGCAAAAGTCAGTACCTCGTTGTTGAAGCGTGCGAATATAAGTGCTCTTTTTTAAATATCAAACCGACTATTGCAGTCGTAACAAATATTGACGACGATCATCTCGATTATTATGGCGACCTCGCCGGTGTGCAAAAAGGTTTTGCAGAGTTTTTAGGTGTTGTTAAAAAAGACGGGGCAGTAGTGACGGACGTAAAAAATGAAAAAATTAATCCGGTGCTGATGGGTCTCGAACGGAATGATTTGCTTGTGTATGATTATGCTTCGAGCGATGAAAAACTGCATATGAAAATTCCAGGCGCACATAATATTGCCAATGCGAAAGCAGCTCTGGCAGTTGCGGGTATTCTCGGGGTCGCACAGGAAACTGCTGTGAAAGCGGTGGAAAGTTTTTTGGGAACGTGGCGACGTTTTGAATCGCATGGCGAAAATCACAAGGGCACACTTTTGTATGATGACTACGGACATCATCCGACGGAAATCAAGGCGACGCTCAAAGCGGCTAAGGAAAAATTTCCCGAACGTCGGCTTGTCGTAGCTTTCCAACCGCATTTGTATAGTCGCACCAAAGAACACATGGAAGAATTCGCGGCAGCACTTTCGCCTGCCGATGAAATTCTTCTTCTACCAATTTATGCGGCCCGTGAACCAAAGGATCCGGCCGTGTCTTCGGAAGTTGTTGCTCAGAATATTAAAAAGGCCGGGCTTCATGCAGAATCTTTTCCAAATTTCGCCGCTGCCGCCGAACACTTGCGGGCAACTCTGACCAGCGGCGATGTCTTTTTCACGATGGGAGCGGGGGACATCAATGCGCTCATTCCACTTTTAAAATAACTCGCTCGCATGTTGCCTGACTTGTGGCCAACTGCGTTTGGGTATACCTGTGTATAACCGCTCCTATGATATAGTACTCGCATGATTACGCGGAATAGAATTCTTTTTGTGCTCGGCGTGTGGGTTTTGCTCATACCATTTCTTGGTTTTCCGAGCCCGTACAAGTCTTTTTTCATGATCGTTTCTGGTCTGGCAATAATTGTGTTGGCATTTTTGTACGCTCGAGACAAACGCATGGTTGAATCAACCGACACCGCCGCCACAAAACGCGAAGTGGTAACAGAGGTGTATTCTGAAAGCTACCCAATATTTACAAAACCAGAAATGACTACCGAAGAGCGCTATACAAATCTCGAAGAAATTCGCCGACAGTCGGCCGGTACGCGCACCCAGTAGAACTCAATAGTTGTACCTATGGTGAAAAAAAAATCTCGAACTCGATTGTACATACATATCGGCGGCCTGGTCGTCGTATTTGTTGCTGCGGCACTGCTCGTGCATGCGTCTTCAGAAATGTTTTCCGTGCAGTATGACCACGGGGTGAAGTCAGATGTAGAAAAAAATAGTACAGAAAAAGACACAAAGTTCGCACAAGCTGATGTCGAAAAGGTAGTAGTGCCGGAAATTGTTCATCTCAAAACTCCGGAGGCGGTGAAGGCTATTTATATGAGTCAGTGTGTGGCGGGTACACCAAGCTTTCGAGACAAACTTGTGAAGATTGCAGATACGACAGAAATAAACTCGATCATGATCGACATCAAAGACTACAGCGGTCGGATTGGTTTTAAAACTGACAACCCAGCCCTTGCTGAAGCTGTTTCAGACACGTGTCGTGCGCCGGATATCGCCGACTTCATCAAAGTGCTACATGAAAAAAATATCTACGTCATCGGGCGCATTACTGTGTTTCAGGATCCGTACATGTCCAAGGTGCACCCAGAACGAGCAGTTCGAAAAGTTTCAGACGGTGGGGTCTGGAAAGACGGTAAGGGCTTGAGCTTTATTGACGTCGGCGCACGAGAGCACTGGGATTACATCGTCGAGCTTTCGAAAGAATCCTACAAACTCGGTTTTGATGAACTTAATTTTGATTACATTCGTTTTCCGTCAGACGGGAATATGAAAGACGCCGACTATACGCTTTCGGTAAACAAAGGCAAAACAAAACCCGAAGCGCTTGAAGAATTTTTCAAATATTTGCGTGAAAAATTACAGCCGGAAGGTATCGTGATGTCTGCTGATCTTTTTGGTATGACCACCACAAATACCGACGATCTTAATATCGGCCAAGTGCTCGAGCGAGCGTTGCCGCATTTCGATTTCATCGCGCCCATGGTGTATCCGTCGCATTATCCAGCAACTTTCAATGGCTGGAAAGATCCGAACGATTATCCGTACGAACTCATTAAATTTGTGATGGCGAGCGCCGTGACCCGAGCCAATGAATTTGATAAAGCCGCATATGCGCAAAGTATTGGCACAACGACGCCGGCTTTGGTGGACAACTACACTCCGACTTCGTATAAAAAACTCCGTCCGTGGCTGCAGGACTTCGACTACGGTGGCAACTACGATATCCCCGAAGTTCGAGCGCAGATCAGGGCCACCTATGACGTCGGCTTGAACTCCTGGATGCTTTGGGCGGCAAGCAATATCTACACGGTCGGGGCACTTGAAAAGGAATAAAATATTTAAATTACGTCGCGGAAATTTTCAGTAATTTTTGTTATACTATTTGCAAACGGCAGCAGATGCCAATGTTCATATGGATATTAATCAGGTAACATATTTTGCCGAGACGGATTCGCGAAATAAGCGAACGCCTTTTGGTATCAAAATAAAAGATCGCGACCGACATGTGTATGTGATCGGCAAAACAGGCATGGGTAAATCGACCCTGCTTGAAAACATGGCCATTCAGGACATTCAAAATGGTGCGGGTATGGCGTTCATCGACCCGCACGGTAAGACCGCTGACCTTTTGCTCGAATATGTACCGCAGGAACGCATCAAAGATGTCGTGTATTTTGCGCCGTTCGACACCGAACATCCGGTGTCTTTCAATGTCATGGAAGACGTGGGTGTGAACAAGCGTCATTTGGTCGCCAACGGTTTGATGAGCGCCTTCAAAAAGATTTGGGTTGATGCGTGGTCGGCTCGCATGGAATATATTTTGAACAACATTTTGCTCGCCCTTTTGGAATATCCGGACTCAACGCTTATTGGTGTGAACCGTATGCTTGCAGACAAAGACTATCGAAACAAGGTTGTTGCTAACATTAAGGACCCTTCGGTGAAATCGTTCTGGGTCGATGAATTTGCAAAATACGGTGAAAAATATATGCAGGAAGCTGGTGCGGCAATTCAAAACAAAATCGGTCAGTTTATTTCCAATCCCTTGGTGCGAAACATCATCGGCCAACCAAAGTCGAGTTTCGACATTCGCGAGGTCATGGATAATAAAAAAATCCTGATCATCAATCTTTCAAAGGGGCGGGTGGGTGAAACGAATGCCAACTTGCTCGGCAGCATGATCATTACCAAACTTTACTTGGGTGCGCTTTCCCGAGCTGATGCGTCGGAATCCAAGCTCAAATCTTTGCCACCATTTTATTTATACGTCGACGAATTTCAATCTTTTGCCAACGAATCTTTTGCCGATATTTTGTCGGAGGCCAGAAAATATAAATTGAGTCTGACGATTGCGCATCAGTATGTTGAACAAATGTCCGAAGAAGTTCGGGCTGCGGTGTTTGGTAACGTCGGTACCATGATCTCTTTTCGTGTTGGCGCGATCGACGCCGAGCTTTTGGAAAAAGAATTTTCACCAGTATTTTTGGCAGAAGACATTGTGAATCTTGGTTTTACGCAGCTATATCTGAAACTCATGATCGACGGCGTGTCATCTCAGCCGTTTTCTGCCACCTCTTTGCCGCCGATTAAAAAACCAGATATCACGTATCGCGACGATATTGTCGAAAATTCCCGAAAAGTTTTTGCCCAGCCCAAAGCTGATGTCGAAGAAGCCATTCATAAATGGCATGAACCGATCACTCATGATAAAAGTGAAAGGAAAGATTCAAAATCTGAAAATCGTGGCGATTCGAAGGGGAGCGCAAAAGGGGAAGCAAAATCTGAGGGAAAAATCGAGACGGATGCATCAGGAATTCAGCGAACGTCGGTGGTGGGCGAACACGCACCAAAAAAAATAGAGCCGAAAACTGAGTCAAAAGCCGACCCAAAACCTGAGCCGAAAACTGAAGCCGCACCGACTATTACTCACCCAACCTCAACTGGCGCAACCCCAACACCAACACCAACCCCCGCGCCGCAGCCGCCTGCTCGTCCAATACCTGCAGTAGCCTCAAAAACCACAACTCCAACTCCAATACAAACACAAACACCAACGTCTATACCGGTACCTGCGCGTACCCCGAACGGCATTAAGCCTATTTCGCTCGCGTCTTTGAAAAAACCGCAGAGCAAGGGGCCGACTGCGCAAAATCTTTCACAGCTCAAAGATGCCTTGAAAGATATTGTTGAAAAGGCAGAGAAAGAAAAAAGAATGCCCGAAAAAACGCCGCCGACAACACATGTTCAACAAGCGTCAGCGACCCAACCGGTTCATGCGGCGGTTCCACAGGTAGCTCCAAAGGTGGTAGCAAAACCTGTTTCGGAAGCAAAAGCTGAGCCTCGAACTGAACAGCGAACTGAGTCGCGAAATGAACCTCGGACAGAATCGCGACCGCCTGCTTCAACCGCGCAAAAAGAAAAAGAAAAGGAAAAGGAAAAGGTGAAAGAAGTGCCCGAAGATGTCTTGCGTCGGATTCTTGATATAAAGAAACGCTAACGCCATGAAAATTTTGATTTTTTCTGTCGCTTATTTTCCATTTGTTGGTGGGGCAGAGGTGGCGGTAAAGGAACTCACCGACCGCATGCCAGATGGGGAATTTCATATGATCACGATCAACCACGACGGCCGACAACTGGCTGAAGAGCGAGTTGGCAATGTGTTGGTGTATCGGGTTGGATCAGGGCGGCTTGCGCGCTATGCGTTTCCATTTCTCGGAGCCTGGAAGGGCTTGTCTCTCCATCGTCAGAAAAATTTTGATGCAACGTGGTCGATCATGGCGAGTTACAGTGGTTTTGCTGCGCTCTTTTTTAAATATTTGCGGCCACGAGTGCCGTTTATTCTAACTCTGCAAGAGGGTGATCCGATTTCCCATATGCTCAAACATGTGTGGTATATATATCCGCTCTTTCGACAGATTTTTAAAAAAGCAGACAGCATTCAGGCAATTTCAAAGTATCTGGCCGATTTCGGAAAACGTATGGGAGGACGGGGAACGATCGAGGTTATACCAAATGGTGTCGATGTGTCACTTTTTTCACGCAGGTTTTCGCCAGACGATCTTGAAGAATTTAAAAATAAATTAGGAAAAAATTTAGGCGATGTGTTTCTGATTACGACGTCGCGGCTGGTAAAAAAGAACGGTCTTGCAGATGTTATTCTCGCCTTGAAATTTCTTCCGCCGAATTTTAAGTTTTTGATTCTTGGTATCGGTGAACTCGAACACGACCTACGAAAGATTGCCGAGAAAAAAAAGGTGAGCGACCGGGTCAGATTTTTGGGTCAGGTTTCGCATACCGAGATTCCAAAATATTTAGCTGCGTCGGATATTTTCATCCGACCGTCGCTTTCTGAAGGCATGGGGAATTCATTTATTGAAGCAATGGCTTCTGGGGTGCCTGTTGTCGCCACGGCCGTTGGCGGAATTCCAGATTTTATTGAAAATGGCAAAACTGGTTTTTTCTGCGAGGTCGGGGATCCTAAAAACATTGCGGAGGTGGTGACGACGGTTGCTGAAGACGGCATGCTCCGGGCGGATGTTACTGCTCGAGCCAAAGAGGTGGCTGCTACTGGCTATGACTGGGATTTTATTGCCAAAAGCATGCGAGAGCGGGTTTTTGAGCCTGTGGTCGGATTCAGGGTATACTAGGCGTATATGGCCAAAATTCTCATTTGTACGGGCATATACCCGCCTTTGGTGGGTGGCCCAGCCCAATATGCCCTCGAGGTCGAAACCGAGCTCCGAAAGCGGGGCAATGACGTGCAAGTTTTGACTTATAATTTAGAACGAAAATTACCGACTCTGATTCGGCATAAACTCTTTTTTTGGCGAGTTGTGTGCGCATTACCTCGAACAGATTTTATTTTAGCTCTTGATATGTTTAGTGTTGGTTGGCCGAGCGCGTGGGCGGCCAAAATTTTTCGAAAGAAAATCATTGTCCGAACCGGGGGCGATTTTTTATGGGAAGCATATGTTGAGCGAACTGGCGATCTTGTGCTTTTGCGGGATTTTTACCAAACCACTCGGGCTCGATGGAGCATAAAAGAGCGAGCTATTTTTAATATTACGAAACGAACTTTGCACAGAATGTCAGCGGTTATTTTCAGCACCGACTGGCAGCGGAAAATTTTTGAGGAAGCGTACGGTTTGGATCCTTCGCGAAATTTTGTGGTTGAAAATTTTTACGGAACAAAGTTGCCGCCGGTTGAAAAAAAGAATCGGATTTTTGTGGGCGGAACTCGGCCACTGCGATGGAAAAATATTGAAATGCTGCGCGATGCTTTTTTTGCGGCACGCGAAACGGTTGTCGATATTGATCTCGATATCCGACCAGCACCGTATGAACCATTCTTGGAAAAAATTCGAGAGGCGTATGCAGTTATTCTCGTCTCGCTGGGTGATATTAGTCCAAATATGATTCTCGATGCCATTCGATCAAACACGCCTTTTATCCTAACGTCTGAAACCGGCATCTATGAACGCGTCAAAGACGTAGCTCTGTTTGTGGATCCAAAAAATCCCAATGATATTCGGGAAAAAATTCTCTATCTGGCCGACCCAAAAAATTATAAAATCCAAAAGGAAAAAGTAGATAAATTTAATTTTACGCATAGCTGGAGTCAGATTTGTGATGAGATTTTGGAAATTTTGGAAATTGCGGAAAAGATACCCAATGTGCAAGCTCAGCAAAAAAAATGATTAATGTAATAAGTATCAGTACTGATCGGGGATTGTTTGTTGAAGGAAGCGCTGTTCAAACGCGCCATATTTCGTACGGAAAATTGTTTTCTGAATTGCATATAATTGTATTTACAAAAGCAACATCAAAGCTGCCGGAGAAGATGCAAATTTCTCAAAATGTTTGGGTGTATGGCACACATTCTTTGTTTAAATTTCAGTATATTTCAAAGGCCGTGGCCATCGGCTTGCAGCTTATTCGTGACCGTCATTTTTTGCCAGAAAATACGGTTATGAGTGTCCAAAACCCCTTTGAAACAGGCCTTGTGGGGGCAAAATTGGCCCGCCAAAGCCGTTTGTCATTGCACGTGCAAATCCACACCGATTTTCTAAATCCCTACTTTATACGCGAATCTATCGCTAACCGCCTTCGATCAAGACTTGCTTTAAAAGTACTCAAACGAGCAAGTGCTGTTCGAATAGTCAGTAAGAAAATTGCCGACAGTATTCCCCGCGGTATGTTAAAAAATGATGTCGTTCCAATGGTGCTCCCGATTTTTGTTGATACTAAAAAAATTGATGAAGCACCATTGTGTGCAGAGAAAAATCTAAAAACCAAATATCCCCAATTTAATTTTATATTGCTTATAGCATCTCGGTTTACGAAAGAAAAAAATATTTCATTTGCACTTTCAGTGCTCAGTCATTTACTTAAAGAATATCCAAAACTCGGTCTCATTATCGTAGGTTCTGGTCCAGAAAAAAATATGCTTCATAAAAGATCGCAGCAGTCTGATCTTGCGGGCCATGTGTTTTTCGAAGATTGGCAGTCTGATGTTACGTCCTACTATAAATCCGCGAATCTGTTTTTATCTACTTCAAATTATGAAGGCTACGGTATGACAATTATTGAAGCGATTGCAGCCGGTTGCCCGACAGTATCAACTGATGTTGGGATTGCGTGCGAGGTGCTCCGAGAAGGTGAGCGTTCTTTTGCCTGCCCAATCGGCAAGCTCGATTGTTTTACAGATGCAGTTTCTTCGCTCATTGAAGATAATTCATTACGTGAACGGTTTATACGCGAAGCCCGAAGTCGGCTACCCGATGTTGTCTTGGAGGATGAAGAAAAATATCTTTCTTTGTATCGTGAATCAGTTGAAAGCGCACTATGAAAAAACTTTTAATAATTACCCAAAAGGTTAATGCTACAGATCCAATTTTAGGATTTTTTATTCGTTGGATTGAAGAGTTTTCAAAACATTTTTCTAGCGTGACGGTTATTTGCCTGGAAAAAGGAGAATGTCAGTTGCCAGCAAATGTTCGAGTTTTATCATTGGGTAAAGAGCTTGGTGCCTCAAGATATCATGTTCTTCTGCGCTTCATTCAGGGTATTTGGTCTGAGCGAAATGAGTACGATACTGTTTTTGTGCACATGAACCCTATATATGTAATTGTTGGTGGTTTTTTCTGGCACATGTTAGGAAAAAAAGTTTCGCTTTGGTATACGCACAAGCATGTCGATTTTAAACTTCGTCTTGCGACAAAAATCGCAGATAGAATTTTTACGGCTTCAAAAGAAAGTTTTTTACTGACAAGTCCGAAGGTTTTAATTACTGGTCATGGTATGGATATCATCCAATTTCCGCTGTGCGTTCCGCCGCCAGTACCGCTCGTACTCATTTCTGTGAGTCGTATTTCTGCCACTAAAAATCAAAAACAAATCATCGAAGTTTTGGAAGCTCTGAGACAAGAACCTGAGTATGCAGATTCGAAACTTGTAATTGTAGGTGCACCAATAACCTCGGAGGATGGTGTGTATCAAAAAGAAATTGTTGGGTATGTACAAAAAAGGGAACTTTCAGCGCACGTAACGTTTGTAGGCCCTGTGGTCCCGAAGGATATTCAAAAACAGCATGCTTTGGCACATGTGTTCATAAATATGAGCGACACTGGAAGTTTGGATAAGGCGGTATTAGAAGCGATGCTTTCAGGGCTTATTGTGATTACGACTAATAGAGCGTTTAGAAATATTTTGCCAGCCGAAAATTTTGTTGATCAAAAAGAGGCGACGCCGCAAATGCTTGCTCAAAGAATTCAAACGCTACATGCTCAGGTGCCCAATCCTTCCATTCGAGATTTTGTCGTTAAAAATCACAATCTCGCTTCGCTTATTCCGCGATTAAGTAAGGATATGTCTCAGAATTAAAATTGTATGAAGTTACAAAAACAGTATCGAGTTTTTGTTTTGCCTGGTGCGAATAAAAATAATACATATATTGATCTCTTTATTTCTTCAATCCAAACGGCTGGAGCAGATAGTGTGGAAGTCGTGAAACTTGAGCGCGACAATATTTATACAATCCGAAAAAATCTTGCAGAACCGGCTTTTTTTGATTCGGTGAATATTATTCATATTCATTGGCCGACGGTGCTCTTTGGCAGTCGATTTGCAATCAAATCACTTTTTTTAATTACCCGGAATATTCTTTTTCTGCGCTATTTGAAAGCGTGTCATAATTTTAAGATTGTTTGGACTGTTCATAATTTTTTTGCCCATGACTATCCGCATCCGTGGATCGATCGTCTTGCAGAGGGTTTGCTTCGAACTGTGGTTGATCGAATAATTGTCCAGCAAAAAATAACCCTTACGGATTTTCAAAATCGTTTTCCGCAAAAAAGAGAGAAAATTTCTTATATACCACATGGAAACTATATCGACGTGTACGGCGGCCTGAAGAGCCAGCATTTACCTGAAGTTCAAAACTTGAGGAAACAGTTTGGATTTGTAGAAAAAGATATTGTTTTTCTGTCTTTCGGAGCAATCGCTCCATATAAAAGTAATGAAAAAATAATTCAGGCATTTCAAAAGATCGAGCCTTCGGCTACCGTACAATTGCTCATTGTTGGCAAAGGAAGAGAGGAATATGTCCACGTGTTACAAAAAGCCGCCAGTGATCCTCGTATTGTAATCAAAAATGGTTTTATTCCCAATGATCAGATTTCTCAGTATCTCGGCATGGCAGACTATTCGGTGTTTTATTACGATGCATCAGAAATGACCTCTGGAGGTCTCATATTATCTCTTTCGTATGGTGTGCCAGTTATTATTCGCAATATTCCCGCTACGGAAATTGTGACCCCTACAGAGGGATTTGTTTTTAATAATGAAAAAGAATTAGAGGAGATTTTTGTTCGAATCGCTCGTGAATCAACATCAAAAAAATCTATCAGCGACGAAAATCGGCATGCTACTATTAACCGTATTAAAAATCAGAGCTGGTCAAATTCTGGTCAAGAATTAATCAAAATCTATGGGGAACTCAGTTGAAAAATTTCAGAATAGTCAGTGGCAAAAACTTAATACCCTCAATTTTTCCAAACGCGCGATTCTTTCATTGCCAGCCCGATTGCAGATTCTTTTGGGACAAGTTCCAGAAAACAATACCGCTCGAGATGGGCATGTGTACTGGATGACCTGGAAGGTCATTACTGACCTTTTAAAGAAAGCCGGTTTTGAAGTTCAAGAAACGGTGTTCAATACATTTTGGGAAACTGTGCCAGGCGTAGGTGCTGTTATGAATCAGCTCAAAAAAATGTGGCCATCGCTCTTTGCTCTGTCTTTCATCATTAAGGCGCGCAAAGTCAGTAAATAATTTTTAATCATGCGGTCATCTTCTTTCGTCTTATGGATCGTTCGCCGACTCATGAGTCTGTTGCTTACCATCTCGCCGTCCAAACACTTTTCGAGCGTGTTATTGTGGCCTGTTTCAAAGCGCTTATTTGGTCGTGGGTATACCGAAATCGTTCGGGTGTATGGGGGATTACAAATGGAGGTGTACGGAGATATGGAGGACATGGTTAATAAAACTCTTCTTTTCTTGAATGGATATAAAGAGCTGGCTTGGGAACCAATGACTGCGCGGTTTGTTGTAGAGCTTTCAAAAAATATTCAGGTAGCCATAAACGCCGGTGCTCACATTGGGTATTTCCCGCTCATTATTTCTGCAGCAAATCCGAATGCTCAGATTTTTGCCTTTGAACCAAATCCAAAAAATTATGAGCGCCTGAAGCGAAATATTGAGTTAAACGGTAGAGATGGTGATCATAAAATAAAACCTAAGATAGAAAAAATTATTGTCCAAAATGCTGCGCTCGGAAAGGTTTCTGGTGAGCAAAAAATGTATTTTGATTATGGCCAGTCGTCTTTTGTTAATTCAAACCGCCAACATTCTGGTGAAGGTGTCGTGCGGGTGACAACGGTTGACGAAGTCTTTAGTAATGAATCCGTGCGTCCCGACCTGATGATTTTTGATGCCGAAGGGTATGAACCAAATATTTTAGAGGGGGCGGCAAAGACAATTGAAATGAACAAACCGAATATTATTTTCGAGCTAAATCCAAAGGCTTTGCTTGCAGCGGGTTCAAGTCCACAAGGACTCGGTGGGTTTTTAAAAGATCGAGGTTACTCAATTTTTATTATTGATGAAGATCATGATGATGTGTTCAGCCTTCGTTCGGGTCTGGAGATTAAATTAACGGCTTATGATGCTGCAGCAATTGCGAACGTGTCATTTGTGAACGCTTTTGCTACTATTCATCCGAATCATTTTAGTAAGTATCTTTCAGAAGATGCGTCAAAAACTGCCGGCGTATGAGTATTCAAGACAGAACAAATCGGGTAAAAGTTTCTCGCACATTTCGAAATATTCGAGATGTATATCAGCTGTCAGAAAAAGCGGTTCTTGATATTGGCTGCGGATATGGCGAGTATTTGCGTCTTTTTGGAAAAAATAGCCTCGGTATTACGACAACACTTGAAGAAGTCGAGTACGCGAAAGCTCATGAACTTTTAGTTATGTTTGCCAATGCCGAAAAGCTCGACACTCTTACGATCGTGCAAAAATTTGAAGGCATTTGGGCTAATAATTTATTCGAGCATCTTCTTTCACCCCATGCTTTTTTAATGAAGTTGAAGCGGCTTTCTGCTCCAGGAGCGGTCGCGGTGATCGGCGTGCCAGTTGTTCCAAAACCTGTGTTTTTAATTAACCTCCGTGGCTTTAGGGGGGCGCTTGCAACAAACCACGTAAATTTCTTCACTCATAAAACCCTCGAACTCACGGTTGCGCGAGCAGGCTGGAATGTAAAAACCGTTCGTCCTTTTATATTTAAAAATAAAATTCTCGATATCTTGATTCGACCATTTGCACCGCATCTCTATGTGGTCGCGGTGCATGATGCAAACTTTGTATATCCTCCAAAAAAACTTAAAGAATGGATTTCAGATCCGTATTACGGCGATCTATTGGCAATTACAAAACAAGGTCGACAATAAACTGACAAAACTGCCATTGTGAAAAAGATTTTTTATATTGCGAATATCCGACTGCCGACGGAAAAAGCTCACGGCGTTCAGATTATGAAAACGTGTGAGGCTTTTGCAAAAGCAGGCGTGGACGTAACGCTTGTTGTTCCGCGACGATTTAATTTCATAAAAACTGATCCGTTTCAGTATTACGACGTTGCTCCAAATTTTACTATTGCAAAAGTACCAACACTCGACCTCGTCAAGTTTGGCCGACTTGGTTTTTTTATTGAAACGGTCATTTTTTCAGAATGCACTGTTTGGTATATTCGCTCTATGTGTTTCAAAAATAAAATTACAGAAAAAATTGTGTATTCTCGCGATACGTGGCCGCTTTTAAATGTGTCACTTCTTGGTTGGAAATTATTTTGGGAGGCACATATGGGTTCGAAAAGTGTTTTAACTAAAACATTACTTCAGCGCTTGACTGGTCTTGTCACGATTTCTCATGGTTTAAAAAACTTGTATGTCGGTCTCGGTTTTGCAAAAGAAAAAATTCTCGTTGCTCCAGACGCTATTGATCTTAAAAAATTTGGCACTTCGATGTCTCGCGAAAAATCAAGAACCAAACTTGGCTTGTCGCAGAGTAAAAAAATCGCCATGTACATTGGCTTACTCGACGCGTGGAAGGGATATCGAACTTTTCTTGAAACATCAAAACAACTTACAGATGAAGATATTCAAATTGTGGTGATTGGTGGAACTGCACAGCAGATTGCTTCATTGCATATTGAATTTCCGCAGGTCATATTTTTAGGATGTCGAGAATATACTGAATTACCTGAAAATCAGAAAGCAGCTGACGTGCTTGTTATTCCAAATTCAGGCAAGTTTTTAATTTCAAAATACTATACATCGCCTTTAAAACTTTTTGCCCATATGGCGAGTGGTATCCCAATTATTGCCGCTGATTTGCCATCGATTCGTGAAATTGTAAGCGATGCAGAAGTTAATTTCTTTACTCCTGACGATGTGACTGGTCTTGTTCAGGTTATTCAAAAAACTCTGAAAGACTCTTGGTCAGAACAAAGAGCACTTCGAGCAAGGGAGTTGGTTTCAAGGTTTACATGGGATACTAGAGGAAGAGAAATAATCAAATACATTCAATCTCATGTTTAAAAAGATTACTCGCGGTCATTTGGAAAAATTTTTGGAACGATATAAAACCGATGTTCGGACACTCGATGTCGGTTCTGGTGGCTCTTCGTACCATCGGTTTTTTCCGAATAGATTTTCAATCGATGTTGATCCGGCTCGCAAACCAGACCTTGTTGCCGATGCGCATAATCTGCCTTTTAAAAATGGGGAATATGAACTCGTTTTATGTACTGAGGTGTTAGAACATGTAAAAGATCCGCGAAAGGTCATTAATGAAATTGGCCGAGTGTTGAAACCGGGGGGACGAGTCATTTTAACAACTCGATTTGTATATCCGCTTCACGATGTGCCGCATGACTATTGGCGATTTACAAAATACGGTTTGCTTGAATTATTTCAAGGTTGGGAAGTGATCGAGCTTGTTGCTGAGACTGAAAATTTTTCAACAATTGCTGCTTTGCTGCAGCGAATCTGTTTTCAATCTGATCTTCAGGGTGGAAGGCTCACGAAACTTGTTATTTTTCTTGCTGCAGCCGTTTTAAATCATATGAATTGGCTTACGAAAAAAGAATTTGGTGACATTAAAAAAACCACTGCCGAAGAAAGCTTTATGCCAACTGGTTACTATATTGTCTGTAAAAAACGATAGATGAAAGTTCTTTTCATTTCACATCATATAAAAGGTACTGACGGCTGGAGCCGTTATGCGCGCGATCTTGTTATAGATTTTCAGAAAAACGGAGTCGAGGTGCTTTGTCTCGTTCATGAGCTTTCCTCTGACACTTCTCAGTTTGCTCAAAAAGTAGTGTTGGGTACACCGCTTTCATACATTGCGAATCCGCATATTTCAATACTCACCGCGTTTAAAATTCGAAAAATAATTGCAGAATTTTCGCCAGATATTATTCATGTCATTGTCGAACCATATGCAACGATTCTGCCTTTTTTGCTGAACATTCCCAGTGTTTCTAATGCAAGAAATAAAAAACCAAAAATTGTTATAACAGTTCATAGTACGTACGCATTTTTGCCAATTCTTGTTTCAGGTTGGCGTCGTACAGTTTCAACTATTCTTACTCGAAAAATGTATACGAACATTGATTCAGTTATTTGTGTTAGCGAATATACGAAACAGCACTTACTTACCCACATGAAAGCGATCGGTGAGTTAAAGCTCGTACAAGATAAAACTTTTATTTTGGCGGGCGGTGTTGATGTTTCGCGTATTGTTGCTGGTAAAGAGGAAACAGTAATACAAAAAAATAATTCCCCAAAAGAAATTCTTTTTGTTGGTGCGCTTAAGCCAAGAAAGGGTTTGCTTGAAGCGATTAATGCGCTTAATTTTGTGCAGAGTAATTATATATATCGAATTGTTGGAACGTATAAAGAAAATGATCCGTATGTGAACACAGTGAAAGCAAAAATTGCTGAATATGGCCTTGAAAAGAATGTTGTTTTTGAAGGTCAGGTTACTGATGAAAAACTTCAAAATCTATACCAAAAAGCCGATCTCTTTTTAATGCTCTCAACAAATAATGGTGCGGACTTTGAAGGATATGGATTGGTCTATATAGAGGCAAATGCCCATGGGGTGCCGTGTATCGGTCCAAAGGATAGCGGGGTCTCGGATGCTATTTTAGAGGCTAAAACAGGCTATTTAGTCGATCAGTATGACTCAAAGGCTGTGGGAGTCAAAATTGACCAGATATTGATACAAAACCCAATTAAGGCAGCAGATTGTATTGCATGGGCAATTGCTAACTCGACAGATAAAAAAGCCAAAGCTATGCTTGGTTTGTATCAGAAACCATGAAAATTTTAGTTCTCTCAGACGATTTTCCGCCAGACGTAGCCGGAGGGGCCGGCGTGATGGCTTTTCGTATTACGAAAGAATTTGTACATCAAGGTCATGAGGTGTTGGTGTTGGCTGCAACAAGTAATCCAGAAAAAATTGGTCGTAAAACATTTCAGGGAATTGAAATCGAATATTTTTATTCTTCGTATCATGAACGATGGCGTGCGTATCTTTCTCTTTGGAATCCTGCAGGTCGAAAAGCCGTTGCACATGTTCTTCAAAACTTTGAAGCAGATATTGTACATGCACATAACATTCATATGCATATTTCATATGCATCGCTTGTGCTTGCAAAAAAGTTCGGCTGCAGGGTGTATATGACCGCGCACGATATCATGGCTTTTTATCCTGGTACGTTTACTGAGTTCATTAATCCGAAAGATTTTTCAATGCCCACAGTGTTCAACTACCGGGTATCCGCTTTTATGATGTGCAAAAAGTTTCGTCTGAGGTTCAATCCATTTCGAAACTGGGCGATCCAATGTTTTCTTAGAAAGATCGATGGTGTGGTGGCGGTCAGTGGCGCACTCAAAGATGCACTTTCTCGAAACGGTATAAAAAATATTACAGTTATTAAAAATGGTATCGATGCAGCGACATGGGATGTTTTAAATACTGATGTTGAGGATTTCAAAAAGTCGCAGGGAATAGCGAATGGCGAACGAAAAGCATCTGATTCACGTGTCGTTTTGTTCGGGGGACGACTTTCTGGTGGAAAAGGTGGGGAACTTATTTTATTAGCGATGCAAAAAGTCGTAGCGCTTGTCCCTGACGCTACACTTCTTGTTGCTGGTCGAAAAGATTTTTATGCTTCTCGAATGGCTGAAAAAATACAAAAGCTCGGTATAACAAACGTTGTTGTTTTTTCTGGTTGGCTCAATGAAGCTGATATGAAAAAAGCCTATGCAGCTTCGAGTGTCGTGGTGACACCGTCGGTTTGTTTTGATTCTTTCCCAAATACGAATCTCGAAGCTTTTGCTGCTGGCCGACCAGTGATCGCAACATGTTTTGGTGGTTCAAATGAAATTGTTCATCCGGGAGAAAACGGAGCACTTGTAAATCCATTTGATGTTTCAACACTGACGATGACAATTATTGATTTTTTGAAAGATACAACAAAAGCTGAGAAATTTGGAGAGAATGGACGAAAACTTGTTCTTGAAAAATTTACGATCGAACGTGTGGCGGAAAACTATATTGCGCTATTTTCCAAATAATTTCCTGATCTGAAATCTTAAAAATCCGTAGGGCTTTGGAAACGTGCGACGAATTCGTCCTAATATTCTTTGGCGCAACTTTGCGTCTATTCCAAAATTTTGACGCAATGTAAATGTATCTGCAGACGTATCAGCACGAATAATTTCAGGATGGGTGAGTGGAAAAGTCATTGCTTTAAGCGGCACATTCGCAAATATACTATTTGGATCTATCGTGTGCATGGCTTCCGGTCCAAAACCAATATTCGTCACTAGATTTTTTGTGGGATTAATAGAAAGTCCGCCTGCAAGCAAACAGGCAAATGTCCACTGACCATCCCAGCTTTCGATTTTTCGGTCATAGTACTGATCCCAAATCGTCTCCCAATATTCGTACGCTGCAGGGTTAGTAAGTGTCTTTGCGATCGTTTTATTTTCTTTGATTTCGGGCCACTGTTTAAGATCTGGATCATACTGTTTCCAAGCTCGACGCCATGTAGCCCAGCCCCAAATGTGGGGAATGATCGAAAAATAATAACTGTCGGTGCTTGAAAAAGCAGGATTTCTTTGCTGAAAAAAGTTGCCGCTAATGTGCATGATTTTTGAATCGTCTGCATATTTCTCGAGTAATTCTTCACAAAATCTAAAAAAGGTCGGATGTGGCAGACAGTCTGCTTCAAACACAATTGCCCGTTCGACCTGTTCAAATACCCAGTTCAAACCTTGGGCAAGAAATGGCCGACAACCAATATTTTTTTCAGAATAAAATTTTGATACTTCGCAATTCCAATCTACTTGGTTGATGATTGATCGAGTATCTGCACAGCGTTTTGCCTCGGTATCATTTCGTGGTCCGTCTGCGATTACTAAAAGTTTTTCAGGTTTCGCAGCTTTAATCGCTTCGAAAACTTGTTGGGTGAAGTCTGGTCTGTTGAAGATAATAAGGACAACTGGAGTTTTCATATGCTCATGCTATACTTTTGCTTACTATGTGTCACGTAAGTTGTATGGTTTTCGGGGCAGCAAATGTCTCGAAAGAAGAGATTGCCGGAAAGACCGTTTTGGACGTAGGCTCACATGACTACAACGGCAATTTCCATTCTCTTTTTAAACATTACAATCCGAAAAAATTCGTTGGAACTGACATGACTCCAGGAAAGGGTGTTGATGTTGTTTGTATGGCAGAAGATACAGTTAAAATCTTCGGTAAAGAAAGTTTTGACGTCGTTATTTCAAGCGAGCTTATGGAACACGCTCGAAATTGGCGTGAAATCATTCACAACATCAAACAAGTATGTGCTCCAGGTGGCTTGATTGTGATTACAACCAGATCTTTTGGTTTTGGTCTCCACAGCTATCCTCACGACTACTGGAGATATGAATACGAAGACATGAAAGAAATTTTTTCTGACTGTGAAATTCTCGTGCTTGAAAAGGATCGGCAGGCGCCAGGTATTTTTATCAAGGCTCGAAAGCCACTTAATTTTAAAGAGAATGATATTTCGAAAATCGCTCTCTATTCAATGATTCAAAAAAAGAGAATTATCGACATTGATCCGCAAGCTGAAAAAGACTTTCTTGCTCAGTGTAAACGCCGTGACTTGGCACTCAGAATGGTGAAGTCAGTTGAAGGTTTTTTCTTTGGTATTGGTCACAAGCTGCTCTTTCGTTAGGCGACAACTTGGCTCTATTTGTTTCTTCTTAAAAATTTAATAATGATGGTGCGTACGGTTTTTCGGTATGACTCTGCAAGTTTTTTCCGTGTAATTGTTTCAGGATTTTCTTTTGCAATAAATGCCCGCTGAATTTTTCGGATCGTTTTTAAAGCCGTGAAGAGATCGTGTGTGTTTCTAACTCCTCGTGTTTTGGATTCGTACAGAATGAAAAAATTATTTTTCGACACGTCCGTATAACGACAGATATTTTTCAAGAAAACTCTAAGTCCAAATATTTTCTCAAAATCTTCCTCTGTTCGAAGATTGGTTGTAACAGAAGTATCGTGAATGCGAAGTAAGACAAGTATAGAATCGATATTTGTAACCTGATACTTTTCCATCAACCTTGAAACTAGTTCAAAATCTTGAGCATTTTTGAATGATTCGTTATAACCACCCTCTTTTTTCACAATATCTGTTCGGAAGAACCAAGAACTATGGACAAAAGATGGCTTCCCAAGAATAGAAGAGTATCTGATCAAGATTGGATCTGATGTCATCAATGCTTTGCCAATCTGCTGACCATCTTTGTTTATGAGTGTTGCGGAGCTACCAACAAGTGCGACGTCCGGATGTGATTCCATATATGAAAATTGTTCTTGCAATCTGTATAGAAGAGAAACATCGTCAGCGTCCATTCTGGCCACGTATGTTGCTTGTGCCACGGCCAATCCTCGGTTCAAGGATTTCGTGAGACCGATATTGGTTTCGTTGTGTACAACTCTGATTCTGGAATCTTTGTTTGCGAAATCTGAAAGAATATTAAACGTTTTGTCGGTTGAAGCGTCGTTTATAATAATGAATTCAAAATCTGAATACGTTTGATTCAAAATGCTTTCTACTGCTTCTTTCAAAAAACGCTCGCCATTGTAGACAGAAAGTAAGACGCTGATTGCTGGTTTTTGGGTCGGATTGTTTCCCATGTGTTTCAGTCAATTATTAATTACACAAAAAAATGTTTTTCCATCCAAATTGAAAGTGTAAGTAAAATCCAAAGCTTGTATTTTTTTTCAGCTACATATCCTCGGCTTTTCTCGAAAGAAATATAATTGAAAATTTTCTTTTTTGGATCGTTGAGATATGCATCGACGAGCTCGCGAACCTCAGGTTTTTCAAGCCAGATCTCGATTGGTGCACCAAAGCCTTGTTTGTTGCGGTTACGAATAGATTCCGGCCAGTCTTGTTCGTATGCTCGGCGAAGAATTACTTTATCTTCATCTCGAGTAATTTTCAGTCGATGGGGCAGGGAAATGGCAAACTCAGCAAATGGAATATCGAGAAACGGCGAGCGGAGTTCAAGCGAACTCGCCATGCTTGCTCGGTCGGTTTTTACCAAAATATCGCCGGGCATGTAGTTTTCTAGATCTTCGCGCATTGCATCGTCGACGGAATTGCTCAAGTTCCAAGAGGGTTCGGGGGACATGATGCCATTCATAAAAGCGTTGTTCCACTTTGGAAGACTGAGTGCTGCAAGTTCCTCTGGTTTGAAAAAAACGTTGCTCGTTCGGTGAGCGTCGATTGCTCGGGAGAATTTTTTTCGATACTGAAGACCTCGTGCAACATTAATAACTTTTACTTTTTCCTGCCAGTTGCGGCGAAGGGCAGCCTGGGCCATGAACTGCATGAATGTAGTTTTGCCAAGAAAGTTTTTAATGTTTGGATCCGTCATCGCCATGATTGGTCGGTTCCAACCCTGGTAACCACCAAGGAGTTCGTCGCCACCATCACCCGAAAGCACGACGGTCGCATGTTTTCGAGTCAGTTTTGAAATCAAATATGTAGAGATCGTTGAAGAATCGGCAAGAGGTTCGTCGTATATGGTCGCCATTTCCAAAAGAAGATCGGCAATTTTGTATTCGGTGTCATGTAGTTCGTGATGATCTGTGCCGTATTTTTCGGCTGCAGTTCGAGCAAAAGAAAGTTCGTTTTTTGTACCTTCGTATCCAAAGGCAAAGGTTTTAATGTGGGGACTCAGTTTTGCTGCAATTGAAACAACGGTCGTCGAATCAACACCGCCGCTTAAAAAAGCACCGACGGGCACATCGGCAACAAGTTGGCGTTCGACAGCGTTGTCGAGCAGTCGCTTGAATTCCGGCAAGGCTTCTTCCATCATGAGAGAATCATTTGTTGCTGGCGTATTCCAGTAACGACTGATTTCCATGTTGCCGTCTTTCATGACGATCATATGTGCTGGTGGCAGGGTGTGAATATTTTTGTATATTGTTTTTGAAGGATGAACGTACAAACGATGTAGATAATGAGCAACGCTCTCTTCGCTCAATTCCGGTTTGATTAATCCTGAAGCAATAATTGCTTTAATTTCTGAAGCAAACAGAAGTTCGCCTTGAGGACCAAATGCATAATAGAACGGTTTTTCGCCGAAACGGTCGCGAGCAGCGATGAATGTTTTTGTTTTGTCATCCCATATACCAAATCCAAAGACGCCGCTCAAATCCTTGAGAAAGTCTTTTCCGCGAGTTTCGTATAGAGCGAGGATGACTTCGGTATCAGAAGCCGTTTTGAAAGGATAGTTGAGATGTTTTTTTATTTCTTTGAAACCATAAATTTCGCCATTAAAAACAATACCGGTGCTGCCGTCGCTGTTGAACATCGGCTGCACGCCACCCACTTTGTCGATAATTGCGAGTCGGCGCTGGCCAATTATGCAGTCGTCAAAAATTTTTATGCCGTCACCATCTGGGCCACGATGCGCCAAACAAGCCATCATGCTTCGAGCCTGACCTTCGTATTTTTTTGCGTCTTTGGAGACGATGCCGATGATTCCACACATGGTGTTATTGTATCAATTTCCCATCGATAAAAATCGTATTGGCTGGTGTTTCTGCGCCTCGAACGTAGCCGTTTTTCAAGAAAAGTTCATACAAAACCTGATTTCTTTGAGGAATACGGGCGTTATTTTTTACTGACTCAATACAAAAAAGTTTCGGTCGCAATTTCCAGCTAAAGCCAGAAATGATTTCAAAATCGTATCCTTCGGCGTCAATCGAAATAACATCTGGGATTTTTCCATTACAGTGCGCCGTAATAATTGAATCAAGAGATAGTATTGGAATCTGGAAAATCATCGGGTGTTGGCCAGAATGCGCTTCCCATTCTTTTGCTTGTTTTTCAGAAAAGGTATTTCGGGTACTTTGAACAAAAGAATAGAAAGAACTTTTTCCATCTATTTTGCCAGCGCCAGCATGCAGAGCTGTGTCTCGCTTTCTTTTTGGTCGATAAAGATTTAATAATAGTTGATCGGGTTCGACGATGATACCTTGTCCGCCCTTTGTATAAAAAAGATATGTGTTATTTCCGAAAATCGGATGATGAGCGCCAATGTCTATGAAAAAGGGTTTGGTAATGCCAAAACGAAGCAAAAATTCTTGCATGATCATATCTTCGCCGGCCTGAGAAAAACTAATTCGGGCACCGCGTGGAGCATACCGTCTTTTTAGAAATTCTCCAGTCCGTGTAAGGTAATTTTTGTTGCGATACATTTTTCGTGCTGTTTTATTTTTTTGCGGTTAGACTCGCACCTGCCCAATTACTTGGTTCAATATTATGTAAGCCAGCGGCTTTAAGCCATTGAAAAACTTGGTAGGGTGTAAAGGCATACTGATTTGACGGAGTAATACTGTCGAAGGTATCGAGGATTGACCACTGAGTGTCACGTAGGTTCATAAAAGGGAAGAATGTGAAGAATGGCCGAATGAGGGTTCGAAGGATTGGTATTTTTAGTAATGGTCGAAGAATGTAGATTGTGAAATAGGTGTAGAGGAGCGGCGGATAGTGTCCAAAAATTGGCCACAACGCTTTGAAAATTTTTCGGTATACATTTACGAAGAAACTGTCGTAATAGCCACCTGGACTGTATAAAGAAACTGAAACGAAGCCACCTGGTTTAACACAGCCAACCATTTTGTCAAAACCGATTTTTGCATCTTTTGTATGATGTAAAACGCCAATTGAAAAAGCCCCATCGACTGAAGCTTTGCGAATTGGGGATTTTAAAATATCGGCTTGGCAGATAAGAACGTTCGGGTCGGCCGCGAAAATTTCTTGAGCAGCTTCAACGGAGTAACTTAAATCAAAACCGATCGCGACACCATTTTTCTGACGAAGGATTTCGATAAAGCGCCCAGAACCACAGCCAAAATCCGCAATGACTTTTTTCTGTAAATCTTTTGTGTCGACGCCAGTGATTTTGGTCCACATGTTGAGCGTTGCACCCTCCATAGTTTTGCCAATGTTCATGCTGTCAAACTGAATTTTTGACCAACGGTTCCACTGATAACCGAAACTGCTAGTGTAGTTGTTGTTGTCTTCGTATCCAGCGAAGCGGGGAATGCTGCGAATGATCGGATAACGGTTGTGTGGAGACACGAGAAATCCTTCGATGACGTCGCCATTTTTTTTCTGTACGACTTCGAGTCTGAGATCTTCGCCAGTTTCTGGATCGATGAGGTATTGTAAGAAATGAGATCTCATGAAGGTTTTGTGATGGAGGTTTTTTGAGTGCTGCCTAAAATCCCAGATATTATATCATTGTCTCGAAATTCTTCACTGAAATATTTTCTGCAGAAATATTGCTTCGCAAGTCAAGGTTTGATTTTAGAAAATTGTAAATCGAAACATCGTTGGGGTGGCCATTGATGTTGCTGCGAGTAAGGGTGGTCGCCATGATATTTATAAAAGTACCTTAATATTCGTAAAAATGTCGAAAAATTATTGCTGTTTGGTTTTGTAGACAAGCGGTAAGGCAATACGGCCTGGATGATTGCCTTGAAAAATAATGGAACGGGGATTGTCGATATTTTTTATCTCAAAACCCATGTCTCGGGCCTCGGCAGCCAAAAAAATATTTGGTGTGTGCAGTATGATGTCAAATGAATATCGGCCGACGTTTAAAAGAAATGGGGGGATGCTGATTGTTGACAGGTAGTGACCAGGCTCATATTCAGAAAGGGTTTCAAGCGTATCAGCTTCGGATGAATATAAGAGTATGTCGCGATCATGCGAATAAATGATGAGCGATAAGGTGGTATCTGTGAGTTTTTTCTTGCATGTAAATTCGACTTGAATTGAAAGCGGCTCGCTGATTGAAAATTCTGAGCGTGGATCACCCGCGTGGTTTAAGAGTGTGACAGTGTTGATGGTTGCTGGAAGGTTCGGGCGGTCTGCAAATTCAGTTATCGCTTCGTGCTTTAGGCTCGACGAAAGATACCTGTCGATCACATCGGATGTATTGCCAACCATTACCACTTGACCTTTTTCTATCAGTACAGAGCGTTTGCAGAGGCTTTGAATTGCTGCCATGTTGTGGCTCACAAAAAGAATCGTACGACCTTCTGTTTTTGTAACCTCGTTCATTTTGCCCAGACATTTTTTTTGGAATTCTGCATCACCAACCGCGAGGACCTCATCGACAAGTAAAATATCTGGTTCAATGTGAGCTGCTACCGAAAAAGCAAGTCGTACATACATGCCGCTTGAATATTGTTTAACTGGTGTGTCTAGAAAACGTTCGATACCAGCGAACTCAACGATTGAGTCAAAACGCTTTTCTATATCAGCCTTTTTCATGCCGAGGATTGCTCCATTCAGAAAAATATTTTCTCGGCCGGTTAGTTCTGGATGAAAGCCTGTGCCGACCTCGAGAAGGGACGACACGTGGCCACGAAGAATTGCCTCGCCTTCGGTTGGCAAAGTAATACCGGTTAAGATTTTAAGTAAGGTTGATTTTCCTGCGCCGTTTCCGCCAATGATGCCCATGACTTCGCCGCGCTGAACTTCAAAACTGACATTTTTTAGTGCCCAGAATTCATCTTTTTTATTGAGGCCTATTGCATTTTTAGCTTTTGTTTTGGCAAACACAAATGGGCTTTTAATAATATTGGTTAAGACATCTCGAAGAGCAACATATCCGCCGCGTCCTGAGCGAATATTGTATTTTTTCCCCAAATTTTTTACTTCGATAATCGGTTCCATGCTGAAATGTGGCTAAATAATGTCCGCAAAATAACGCTCAACAATTTTAAAATAAATAATACCGATTATAAGCATTACCACACACGCAAAGCTTGAAAGACCAAGAAGCGTCCAATTGATTGGGGTGGTGTGAAGTAAGCCTGCACGAGCTGTCTGAATGACGCCAGTCATTGGATTAAGAGCGAGCAACCAAGAAAATTTGCCCGCAATACTAGCGGGATAAATAACAGGTGTCACAAAAAGCAAAATTTGAATGAAAAAAGGTAAGGCGTAGCGAACATCTCGGTACTTTACGTTAATAGCCGCTAAAAAAAGTCCAAGGCCAGTAGACGCGAAAAAAGTAATGATGAGTAAAATCGGCAGAATTAAAATTCCTTCAATGCTTGGAACGTATCCATAATAAATCATCATGCCAGCCAAAATGACCGCGGCAATAATGAAGTCGAGAAATTTGGTTACCACGGCCGAAAGTGGCAAAATAAGTCGAGGAAAATAAACTTTCGTGATAATTGCCTGGTTGCTTACAAGTGTGTTGGAAGTATCAGAAAGAGCCGAAGAAAAAAATTGCCAGAAAAGCAACCCAACGTACACAAAAATTGGGTACGGAACATTGTCAGATGGGATGCCTGCAAGGCGTCCAAAGAAAACTGTAAAAACAATCATTGTAATGAATGGCTGAAAAATTGCCCACAAACCACCAATAAAGGTTTGCTTGTAGCGAACCTTTATATCTTTCCAGGAGAAAAAATAAATAAGCTCACGGTATCTCCAAAGCTCACGTGCATCGGAGAGACTCAGGGTTTTTTTTGGCTGAATGATCGTTGTATTCGTTTCTGCCATGTCTATATATAGAGTACCTAGACTTTACCATTTCTTTTTTAATAAATCTAAGCTAGTATTTTTGTATGCAAATTCCTAAAATTTTAAACCCGGTAATAATAACTGGTCTTGTTCTTGCTTTATTTATCCCCTTCATGGTGTTTGATGGCAATTTTTTTCCATTTATTACTGGTAAGGGATTCTTTTTTCGTATATTAGTCGAAATATTGCTTGGTCTGTGGGCGGTTCTTATTTTTTGGGATGCGTCTATTCGACCAAAATTCAGCTGGATTTTCGGCAGTGCTGCAGCTTTCATCGGCATTATTGCCATAGCGGATCTCGCGGGTGTCGATTTTTACCGCAGTTTTTGGAGTAATTTTGAACGAATGGATGGTTTGGTGACGCTCCTGCATTTGTTCGTGTACTTTATCGTGGCGGGTTCGGTCCTCAACAGCCGACTCAAATGGCATGTGTTTTTAAATGTCTCGGTTTTCGCCAGTGTGGTCATGTCACTGTATGCATTCCTTCAGCTGTCAGGAAATATTGTTATAAATCAGGGAGGAGTGCGTGTCGATGGCACGCTCGGCAATGCTACATATCTCGCCGTGTATATGTTGTTCAACATTTTCATCGCTCTCTTTTTACTGTTACGTGTGCAACTACAAAATACCAGCGCAAAGTGGTTCATTTCTGCGTGGTGTGGTGTTGCTCTCGTTTTTCAACTCATTGTGCTGTACGCCACTGCAACTCGCGGTGCGATTCTCGGACTCATTGGCGGTTTATTTTTGAGCAGTTTGTATCTGGCAATTTTTGGAAAAGATCGGCCGGCACTCAGAAAAATTTCGATAGGGCTTATTGCAGGACTTTTTCTGCTCATCGGTGGGTTTTTTGCAGTGCGCAATGCAGAGTTTGTTACCAACAGCCCAACTCTCAGTCGCTTCGCTTCACTTTCAGTTGAGGACATCAGCAAACAAGGTCGCCGCTACGTGTGGCCAATGGCCATTCAGGGTTTTAAAGAAAAGCCGATTCTTGGGTGGGGTCAGGAAAATTTTAATTATGTATTCAATAAATATTACGACCCTCGGATGTACAACCAAGAACCGTGGTTTGACCGGGCGCACAATGTCGTGCTCGACTGGCTCGTAGCCGGCGGCATTGTCGGTTTGCTTGGCTACCTCGGCATGTTTGTTGCCCTGCTTTGGCTTGTCGTAAAAAGTAAAACACTCACGATTGCGGACAAGGCGATTGTTGTGGGTCTGACCGCCGCTTACTTTTTTCAAAACCTGTTCGTGTTCGACAATTTGATCAGCTATATTTATTTCTTCAGCCTGCTTGCATTTGTCCATGCCGACACCGTTCAGGGAAAACCAGAGCCAGTGTGGTATCGACGCATATATAGTCTGTCATGGACTAAAGTTGCTGTGCCAATTGCGGCCGCGCTCGTCGTCGTTGTGCTCGTGTATGGTCTGAACATAAAAGCAATTCTTGCGAACCGGACTTTGCTTCAGGCAATTATTACGAACAAAAGCACACCAGAACAAAGCCTCGAGAATTTTAAGAAGGTATACGAATATGACACATTTGCAAACACTGAAGCCACCGAACAGTTAGCAAATCAGTCCCAGCGCTTTTCGGCTTCGACAGTGTCCGACGAAACTAAAAAGATGTATATCGATTTCGCGGCACAACAAATCGATCTGCAAATTGAACGGACACCACGAGATGCCCGCGAGTTGCTTTTTGCCGGTTCATTTTTTAGTCGTGGTGTTGACCAGGTCAAAGGCTTGCAATACCTCGAGCGAGCGAGCGAACAATCGCCGAAAAAACAAACAATTCTTTTTGAGATCGGTCTTGCCAAGCTCGGACAAAACGATTTTTCAGGTGGGCTCGAGGCACTAAAAACCGCCTTCGATCTTAATCCTGAATTTACCGAAGCCAGAATTTTGTATGCGATTGGCGCTCTGTATAATAAAAATGAAGTTCTTGCTCGCGAGCTTCTTTCCAGTCTTGCAGAAGATCAGGTTATTCGTGACGAACGTCTCGTTGCCGCCTTTGCTTCTACTGGTCATTTGGCTGAAGCCGTTGAATTCATCGAGCGCCGGGTAATGCTTGATCCGCAAGATCCAGCAATTCGCTTTCGTTTGGCAGCCGGCTATCTTGGTTTGAATCAGCGAACAAAAGCAGTCGAAACGTTGCGAGACATTGTGAAAGAATTTCCAGCTCAAAAAAGTCAGGCCGAATATTATATAAAGGAAATTCAAGCCGGCAGAAATCCATAGCGTATGAAAATTACGTACTCCGTTCCACTTTCAGAACACACAACATTCAGAATCGGCGGCCCGGCAAAATTTTTTGTGGAAGCCACAACGGCCGAAGATGTCCGAGAGGCAGTGGCGCTTTCAAAAGAAAGCAGTCTGCCTTTTTTGATTTTGGGTGAAGGAAGCAATGTGCTCGCCTCTGATGCAGGTTTTGACGGATATATAATTCGTCCGAAAATTTTGGGAATAGATTTGCAGTCGAACGGACTGCTGGTAGTTGGGGCAGGGGAACATTGGGACGATGTCGTGGCTTTTGTGGTGGCGCGTAATTTTTCCGGCATTGAAAATTTGTCCTGGATTCCCGGTAGCGTTGGTGCGGCCCCGGTGCAAAACATTGGCGCATATGGAGTGGAAGTTGGCGATGTTGTGGAGTGGGTAGAAGTTTTTGATACAAATACAGGAGAGTTTAAAAAACTTTTACGCGAAGAATGCGGTTTCAGTTACCGAAATAGTATTTTTAAAAGTCCTGAGGGAAAAAATTTTGTCATTACACGTGTAGCGCTGCAGCTTGTGGAAGACGGCCAGCCGAATATTTCATATAAAGACGTAGCCGCGTATTTTTCGGGGTTAAGTATAGCGGGGCAGCTGCCCTCCGTCGCTGATGTTCGTGATGCGGTCATTCATATTCGCCAGCGAAAGTTGCCAGATGTGACGCAAATCGGAACGGCTGGTTCTTTTTTTAAAAATCCGATCATTACGGAATCAAAATTTTCGGAGTTGTCTGCACAGTATCCAGGCCTGCCTTCGTTTTCGGAAAAACCCGGCTTCAGAAAAATTCCGCTTGCGTGGGTGCTTGATAAGGTCTGTGGTTTGAACGGACTGCGAGAAGGTAATGTGGGTCTTTTCGAAACGCAACCACTCGCGCTCGTGAATTTTGGAAATGCAACCGCCGACGGTGTAAAAAACTTTGCGCAAAAAATTTCTGACATTGTAAAAAATAAAACAGGAATTGAGATTGAATGGGAGGTGAATCACATTTAAAAATTATTTTTTATTTTCCAAAAACTTCTAAAAATATTTTTAAAAAAATAAAAATAAAAACTTTTTTAAAAGTTGTCCCCATTGTTCGTGTGTAACATGTTGTGTGTGAAAAATATTTACAACATAATTAAAGGGAGGTCGGAAAAAAAGTTTTATAATTTATCGTGCGTCTCTTGCGCACACATTCACATGAAAAAGAAAGCTGCAAAAAAGACAACAAAGAAACGAGCACCAGCTCGAAAGGCAAAGAAGACAACAAAGAAGTCTTCAAAAAAGCGAAGATAGTTCACATTCGTTTAAACTTTCAATAAAGTTCAAAGAATTCTCCGTCATGGAGGATTTTTTGTTTTTTTGCTACAATAGTGGAACTAAAAAATAAACACATGTCTGTACTCACGAAAATTTTTGGAGATCCGAATAACCGCCTTATCAAGCCATTAAACCCAATTGTTGAAGATATTAACGGCCTTGAAGGCGCCTTTACTGGCCTTTCTGATGAAGATCTAAGGGCTAAAACAGGGGAATTCAAAACCCGCCTGGCCGAAGGCGCGACACTCGACGAATTACTCCCCGAAGCATTTGCAGCAGTTCGCGAAGCGGCAAAACGCACACTCAATCAACGCCATTTTAACTCGCAGCTCATTGGCGGCATTATTTTGCATCGAGGTGGTGGTGCGGAAATGAAAACAGGCGAAGGTAAAAGTCTGATGGCAACGTTGCCTGCATATTTAAACGCACTCACAGGTCTTGGTGTGCACATCGTTACGGTGAACGATTATCTTTCTCGGCGCGATGCAGTGTGGATGGGTCAGGTGTATGCAATGCTTGGCTTGTCAGTTGGAATTTTAAATCACGAACAGTCTTTTATATACGATCCAAATCATAAAGAACTCGACACAGAGCGCGATGAACTCGGCGCGTTTAAGGTCGTTCGGGAATTTTTGCGCGGCGCAACTCGCAGAGAAGCCTACGAAGCCGACATAACCTACGGCACCAACAACGAATTCGGTTTCGATTATCTACGAGACAATCTCGAATACGATCCGGCGCGCCTTCGTCAGCGCGGATACAATTATGCAATCGTCGACGAAGTTGATTCTATTTTGATCGACGAAGCGCGAACGCCGCTCATAATTTCCGCCGCTTCTGGTGATTCAGAAAATTTATACGCTCAATTTTCAAAAATTGCTGCGTCACTTGCAAAAGATGTCGATTATACAATTGATGAAAAGAGAAAAGCGGTGAGCACGACAGACGCTGGCATCACGGCAGTGGAAAGCTCGCTTGGCATAGATAACATTTACACTGACAAAGGTATTAAATTTGTCCACCATCTCGAAACAGCAATCAAAGCCAAAGAATTATATGCCCGAGACAAAGACTATGTTATCCGCGAAGGCGCCGTGGTTATTGTCGATGAATTCACCGGCCGTCTTCAGCCTGGGCGCCGTTGGTCTGAAGGTTTGCATCAGGCAATCGAAGCCAAAGAAGGTGTCGTGATCCAGAAAGAATCGCGAACATTTGCCTCAATTACATATCAGAATTATTTTCGTATGTACAAAAAGCTTGCCGGCATGACCGGTACAGCGCTTACTTCGAAAGAAGAATTTTTCAAAGTGTACGGCCTTGACGTTGCGGCAATTCCAACAAACAAGCCTTCGCAGCGTATCGACCATGACGATCTCATTTTTCAGACTGAATTCGGCAAGTTTAAAGCGGTTGCTAAAAAAATAAAGGAATTGCATGCGAAAGGCCAGCCGGTGCTTATTGGTACGGTTTCCATTGAAAAAAATGAGCTGCTTTCTACGTATTTGAAAAGCGAAGGCATTCCGCATGTGCTTTTGAATGCAAAAAATCATGACAAAGAGGGTGAAATTATCGCTCAGGCCGGCCGTATGGACGCGGTGACGGTTGCGACAAACATGGCCGGCCGAGGTGTCGATATCAAACTTGGCGGTGTGCCATCTTCCGAGGAAATTTCAGAAGAAATTCGCAACAAGGGCGGCTTGTTCGTCATCGGTACTGAACGCCACGAAGCTCGCCGCATCGACAACCAGCTCCGAGGTCGTACTGGCCGTCAGGGTGACCCAGGCGAAACTCAGTTTTTTGTATCGCTCGAAGATTCATTAATGCGAATGTTTGCACCAGATTCCATCAAAACACTCATGGGCAAAATCGGTCTTGCTGAAGACGAACCGATTAAAAATTCTTTCATCACTCGTTCGCTCGAAACCGCGCAAACAAAAATCGAGGGCCACAATTTCGATTCACGAAAATTCATTTTGCAGTTCGATGACGTCATGAATTTCCAGAGAAAGACCGTGTATGAACGTCGCCGAGCAATTTTAACCGGCAACTTCGAAGCAATCTACGCTCAAATTGATTCAATTATAGACGCAGGTATAGATGAGGGCGTAGATGCAGGTGAGGGTGTGGATGAGGCACAAGTCGAAGCTCTTAAAAAAATTGTTCAAGAAAAACGCAACAGTATTGGTGACGAACCATACGCCCGCGCACTCCAAAGACTTATTTTACAAACAATCGATATGTTCTGGGTCGAACATCTTGAAGCCATGGACTACCTTCGCGGCAGTGTTCAGCTCCGTGCCTATGGTCAGCGCGATCCGCTTACGGAATACAAGCGCGAAGGTTTGCAATTGTACAAAACAATGGAAGAGTCGATTGACGCCGAGATTTTAAAACTCTTGCCAAACGTCGGTGCACATCTTGCCTCGGCTCCAAAAGAAGTTTTTCAAGAAGGCGAACAGCAGCCTGCATCGCGCATTTCGATTCGAAAAAATGATGTTTCAGCGGTTAGAGCTGATCCAGAAATTGGCCGCAATGATCCTTGTCCTTGCGGAAGTGGAAAAAAATATAAAAATTGTGGGTTAGTGAATGCTCCAGAACATCGGATCGGCTAAACCAGTTTTTTGGTTTGAAGCACCGCTCTTTTTGCCGTGCTATAATTTCTCTCATGAACGTAAAAACACTGCAGCTTGGTTTTTATATTTTATTTTTAGTTGGCGTTACCGTTCTGTTTTATTTCATCGCCGCGCCGTACATCGCCGCGATTTTTCTCGCACTCATTACGGCGGTATTGTTCAAAACATTTCATCAAAAAGTTCTCAAGACTTTTTCTGGTCGACGGAACCTCGCCGCCTTTGTTTCGGTGCTGGTTGTCATTATCATCATTTCTGTGCCACTAGTGGCGATCGGTAATTTGCTCATCATCGAGTCAAGCTCTTTTTATATCAACACAAAAGACTATGTCGGAGGGACTGATGCGCTCAATCAGCTTGCTGGAAATGTCGATTCTTTCGTACAGGGTCATGTTCCAGGCCTCAATCTCCACTTGGACGGCTTTTTGAATTTTGGTCGGTATGCCGAGCAGATGTTTGTTTGGATTACTGGCAACCTGGCCGCATTTTTCTCTGGCATATTAAAACTAACACTCAGCGCATTTTTGTACGTCCTTTGTTTGTTTTATCTGTTTCGGGACGGCGCTGCGCTCACTCGAAATGTTTTGGCCTGGAGTCCACTGTTCGATGTCCATGACACGATGATTTTGAATAAAATTTCTTCGGCTGTAAAATCGGTACTTTTGGGCCAACTCATGGTCGGGCTCATTCAAGGTTTTTTGACCGGCGTCGGTTTTTGGATTTTTGGAGTTTCGAATCCGGTCATTTGGGGAACTGTCGCTGCGGTTGCATCGCTCATGCCAGCGATCGGCACAAGTCTCGTCAATATTCCGGCGATTATTTATCTTTTTGTGACTGGCGACATTATGCAAGGTCTTGGGTTGGCGGTATGGGCGGGCGTTGCGGTTGGTCTGGTCGACAACTTAGTTGGCCCGTATCTCATCAACCGCGGGGTTCAGATCCATCCATTTCTCATACTCATTTCCGTGCTCGGTGGTATTGGCTTATTTGGACCGATTGGTTTCATTGCTGGTCCGGTCGTCCTCAGTCTTTTGTTCGCACTTCTGGAACTCTACCCAAATATTATTCGTGGCAAGACAGAGCACATCATAACTTCGTAATTTGTAATGGTAAAAGCTGACGCACAAGAAAATAATCCGTCGCCGGTCCGGACTTGGTATAGGGAAGCCGTGGTTGAAACTTTTTCGGCGTTCAGTACGACCGAACGTGGACTCGACATGGTCGAGGTCGTCAAACGCTTAAAACAGTATGGTCCAAACTGCTTACCTGCAGCAAAGACCCTTTCTTTTTTTAGAATTTTCATCAATCAGTTTCTAAACCCGCTCATTTATATTTTGCTTATTGCAAGCATCGTTGTGTTTTTTTTGGGTGAAATTACAGATGCGATTGTTATTGTTTCAGTTCTGATTATCAATGCGGTCATTGGCGTGATTCAAGAAGGCAAAGCCCAGAATACGCTGCTTGCACTTGAAAATTTTACGAAAACAGAAGCCGTCGCGCTTCGAAACGGTGTCGAAGAGGTGATTGGTGATCAGGAGATCGTGCCGGGCGACGTCATCGTGCTGCGCGAGGGCGACAAAGTGCCGGCCGACGCCCGGCTTTTTGAGTTGAAAAATTTGCAGATCGACGAATCGGCACTGACTGGCGAATCTACACCTGTTTCAAAAAATATTGATGTCATAGAAAAAAAGACGGACAATCCTGCCGACCAGCTCAATATGGTTTTCCGCGGTTCGCTTGTGGTTTCGGGGGCAGCCCGGGCCGTTGTTGTGGCGACTGGTGTCAGTACGGTTATCGGCGGCATTTCCCGAAAAATGGTGACAATCAATACCGATATTCCGCTTAACAAAAGCATACAGAGTCTTTCGAAGTTTATCGGCGTGGGTGTGCTTCTCATTTCGGCTAGTGTTTTTGGACTCGGTATTTTGTACGGCAATTCGGCTGGTGATATGTTTTTTACCGCCGTGGCGGTCGCTGTTTCGCTTGTACCTGAAGGTTTGCCGGTGGTGATAACTCTCGTATTGTCGATTGGCGCATACCGAATGGCCAAACAAAATGCGCTTGTGAAAAACCTTGGTGCTGTTGAAGCCCTTGGACAAGCGAGCGTCATTGCTGTCGATAAAACCGGCACGATTACAAAAAACGAACTTATGGTCGAGGGTCTGTATATTGACGGGAAAACGTACGAAGTTACCGGCAATGGCTATGAGTCAAAAGGGAATATTTTGCTTGACGGTGCGGCTCTCGATCCTGCGAACCATCCAGAAATTCTTTTTGCCGGAAAGATAGCAACTTTTTGTGCCAACGCTCGCGTTTCATTTCATGAAAAAGAACAACTGTGGAAGGTTTCCGGCGATCCGACCGAAGCGGCTTTGCTCGTGTTTGGCGAGAAGGCGGGTTTCCATAAAGATGAGCTCGAACAGGAAGAACGACAGGTGAGCGATCTGCCGTTTACATCGGACACAAAATATCATGCGACGGTGCATATGGTGAACAAAAAATCATTTCTGTCTGTTGTGGGCGCACCAGAAAACATTCTCGCTCTTTCAAATAAGATATGGAATGGGAGCAAAACACCACGAAAGCTTTCGGACACTCATAAGGCAGAAATCGAAGCGGCGGTGCAAACCATGTCTTCTCGCGGTCTTCGGGTCGTGGCTTTTTCATATATTCCAAATTATAAAGAAGAGCTCGGTGTTGCGCCGATTCAGAATGCAGTGTTTATTGGTTTTTTTGCGATGCGCGATGTGCTGCGAGAAGGAGTGAGAGAGTCTATAGAAATTGCTCGAGCAAACGGCGTGCGTGTGGTGATGATCACCGGCGACCATCGGTTTACTGCGAAAGCAATTGCTCGGGAAGCCGGCATTTTTCGTGAAGGTGATGAAATCATTACCGGCAAAGAGCTGAAGACCATGACAAAAGCTGAGCTCGTGGTTCATTTAAATCGAGTTTCGGTTTTTGCTCGTGTGACGCCAGAAAGTAAGCTCGATATTATCGAGCTCCTGCGCGCAAACGGCGACATTGTTGGCATGACGGGCGACGGTGTGAACGATGCCTTGTCGCTCGTGGCTGCCGATCTTGGTATTGCGATGGGAAAAGTTGGTACGGAAGTGAGCAAAGAAGCTGCGGATATTGTGCTGCTCGATGATAATTTTAGAAGTGTTACGCTGGCCATCGAAGAAGGTCGCAATATTTATCACGGAATCAAGAAGGTTATTTTGTATCTTTTTTCTACTGGTTTAGGCGAATTGCTTACTGTTGTTATTGCTATGGTTGTATTTCTACCATTGCCGCTTTTGCCGACCCAGATTCTTTGGCTTAATCTTGTGACTGACGGTTTTTTGGTAGCGGCACTTGCCTTTGAACCGAAAGAGAAACTTCGCAATCGTATTGTCAAAAAGGGCAATAGATTCTTTTTTGACCGTCTTGCAATACTGCGAACCTTAACCATGGGCCTTGTTATGGCTTCTGTGACCCTGTTTGTGTTCAGTATCGCACTTAAGACTGATGCAGCAAAGGCCTATACGCTTTCACTTACTGTGTTGGCGGCAATGCAATGGTGGAATGCCTGGAATGTCCGATCGGAAAAAAAATCGATTTGGTCGAAAAAAATGTGGACAAATCCGTACCTTGTTGTGGCGACGGTTATTGTTATCGGTCTTCAGCTTTTTGCTATTTATAATCCGATTATGCAAAAGCTTCTGAATACTACCGCGCTTTCTTTGACCGAGCTGGGAGCGGCTGTTATGATCTCACTCTCGATCGTCTTTGTTGAAGAGCTTCGTAAATTGCTCCGCATTGCCTTTCATGGAAAAAAATAACCACATACAGCCACATATGTACTCAATCATTTCGAAAAGCTCAAAAATTATTATTGCTGCACATAGCGGAAATTTTCATGCTGACGATGTTTTTGCGGTTGCAACGCTGTGGTTGACGTTTGGTGATGCGCACAACGCGCACAACAATGACACTCAGAAATTCCAAGTCGTGCGGACACGAGACGAATTGCTCATTTCTCAGGCAGACTTTGTTGTCGACGTGGGCGGAATACATGATCCATCAAAAAATCGTTTTGACCATCATCAGTCTGGTGGGGCAGGTGTTCGGCCAAACGGCATTCCGTATGCTGCGTTCGGGCTCGTCTGGCAAAAGTTTGGCGAGCAGGTGAGTGGTTCAAAGGAAGTGGCTGCAATCATAGACCAACGCCTGGTGACTCCCGCTGATGCGGTCGACAACGGTGTTTCAATTTCGCGAGAAATTATTTCTGATGTTCGCCCGTATGACATAAGTTCTGTTATTGGTTCCATGAATCCGAATTGGAATGAAACAAAACTAGATAATGATGCAATTTTTATGAAAGCCGTTATGTTCGCAAAAAGTATTTTGGTGCGAGAAATTAAATCAGCGCAGGCAGACATAGAAGGCGAGCAGTTCGTCATCGACACGTACAACCAAACTCAGGATAAAACCCTGATCGTATTCGACGGTGAATATCCGTGGGGTAAAATCCTTTCGCGTTTCCCAGAGCCGCTTTTTGTGGTGTATCCAAAAGAAGGCAATTGGCGGATTTCGGCGGTGCGCAACAATCTGGGCTCTTTTGAAAATCGAAAAAATTTGCCAGCGGCCTGGGCGGGTAAACGCGGTGAAGAGCTTTCGGTGCTGACCGGTGTCTCGGGTGCGGTCTTTTGTCACAATAAACTTTTCAAAGCCGGGGCAGTTACGAAAGAAGGTGCCATTATGCTTGCTCGCTTGGCACTCGCTGCATAGTCTGGCTCATTCTTGGCTCATTTTGTAAAACCCTTTGTCCGCGATTTTGGCTTGCTCTAGAGCCCTGAATTGCGTATAGTCAGGTGACTTATATGGCCTTTGTTGATGAAATACGAGTGCATATCAAAGCTGGCGACGGTGGCGACGGCGTTGTTCGATGGCGCCATGAAAAGGGCAAAGACAAGGCCGGGGCGGCAGGCGGCAATGGTGGCTGGGGCGGCGACGTACTTGCTCGTGGTGTACGCAATTTTAATATTCTTTCGAAGTACAAACATATCAAGGAATTCACCGCAAAAAATGGCGGCACGGGTCTTGAAAGCAGTATGAACGGCAAAGCAGGCGAAGACCTCACCATCGACCTGCCGCTCGGCTCGATGGTTAAAAATCTGTCGACTGGAAAAGTTTTTTCAATTCTGGAAGATGGAAAGCTCGTAAAAATTCTAGCCGGCGGGCGGGGCGGACTCGGCAATGAACATTTTAAAGCTTCCACAAACGTTCGACCAAAACAAAGTACGCCTGGCAAACCAGGCGAGGAAGCGGAATTTTTAATCGAGCTCGCGCTTGTTGCCGACGCCGGTCTTGTTGGGCTGCCTAATGCCGGCAAGTCGAGCCTTTTGAATACCCTCACCAACGCCGCTTCGAAAGTCGGCGCGTATGCCTTTACTACCGTCGAGCCGCACTTAGGCCCACTTTTCGGTTTCGTCATTGCCGACATTCCTGGTCTCATTCAGGGTGCTTCGCAAGGTAAAGGTCTTGGTCACAAATTTTTGCGACATATTACTCGCACGAGTCTCATTTTGCACTGCGTGTCTGCTGAAAATGAAGATATGGTTTTAGCGTACAAAACCATCCGAGACGAACTTTTGGCGTACGAACCGTTGCTTACCGAAAAGCCCGAAATTGTCATTGTTACCAAAACAGATGCGGTGCCACCGGCGGATTTGAAGAAAAAAATGAAAGCGCTTGCAGCTTTTCTTGCGGATGGTACCGAGATGGTCGCCACCTCAATTTTAGATGAAGAATCCCTCAAAAAACTAAGCAAAACAATCGTACATCGTTTACAATAAGACTCATATAAAGATATGAAATACATTCCGACCATCGGTCTCGAGATCCATGCTGAACTCAAGACGCAGACCAAGATGTTCTGCAATTCAAAAAACGATCCAGACGAAACCCGTCCGAACGTCAACGTGTGTCCGATCTGCATGGGTCATCCGGGTACCTTGCCAGTCATAAATAAACAAGCGGTGAAGCATGTGCTAAAGGTCGGCCATGCTGTTGGCGGGACTATTGCCAATTTTACGGAATTCGACCGCAAGAATTATTTCTACCCAGACATTCCAAAAGGCTATCAGATTAGCCAATATAAATATCCGCTCGTTTCAGGTGGAATGCTCGCTGGCGTAGCACTCACTCGCATTCATCTCGAAGAAGACACAGCTCGCTCGACCCACGACACAGGCTCCGAAAGTCTTGTCGACTTTAATCGTGCTGGGTTGCCTTTAATGGAACTTGTTACGGAGCCAGTCATACATTCCGCAGAAACCGCTTCGGCTTTTGCTCGCGAACTCCAGCTCTTGTTGCAGTATATTGGTGCAGGGGATGCCAATATGGAAAAGGGTGAGATGCGCGTAGAGGCCAATATTTCCATTGCACCAGAGGGTTCAAAAACATTTGGTACAAAAGTTGAAGTTAAAAATATAAATTCTTTTAAGGCAGTTGAAAAGGCGATTGCATATGAAATTGCTCGACACACCGAGCTTCTCGAAAGAGGGGAGAAAATTGTGCAGGAAACTCGAGGTTGGGACGAAAATGCAGAAGAAACTTTTTCGCAACGCGTGAAAGAAGATTCTCATGACTATCGATATTTTCCCGAACCTGATTTGCCAAAAATATACATTTCAGAAATTCCTGAATTTGCACCAGAAGAAATTAAAAAGGAACAAGGTGAGCTGCCGTGGGAGCGCCGAGCCAAACTGGTCAGCGAATTCGGACTTCGACCAGAAGATGCCGAAGTCTATGTCCGTACCAAAGAATGGGGGGACTATTTCGAAGCTGTTGCTGCAATGCTTGATGGTGGGAAGGAGGACAAAAAAAGTCTTACGACTCTTTCAAATTATATTAACTCCGATCTCGCATCGCTCGTTAAAAACAATCCGGCACGCTGGTCTGAGGCGAAGATCGACGTGGCTTCATTTGCAGAGCTCATCCGTATGGTTATGTCGCACAAAGTTTCGTCTCGTGGAGCCAAAGAAATTTTAAAATGCATGTTTGAAGTTGGCGGTCAGCCTGAAAAAATTTCTGAAGAAAAAGGTTTGGCCCAACAAAGCGGGGAAGATACACTGATGCCAATTGTTAAAAAAGTTATAGAAAGTAATCCTACGGTTGTGGCAGATTTTAAATCTGGAAAAATGCCAGCATTGCAGTATTTACTCGGGCAAGCGATGAAGGAAAGTCGTGGTGCTGGTAACCCCGAAATTCTTAAAAAAATGATCGCCCAAACGATCGACGGCACGGCTCCAGCGACTAGTTAACGTATTGAAAAAAAACAACAAAAAAGACGGGCTCAAGGCTCGTCTTTTTTTATGATGCACATTTTACTTTTGCGACCCTTTAATCCATGTGTTTGATCTGGAGTTTCATCACTTGCTTTTTTGGCTTTTTCGTTGTATGGCTTTTCGTTCGCATATCCTCCATGAGCATCTCAACCTCCGCTTTTTTGTATACTCGGTAATTATTGATGGGATGACGTGAGGCAGTGAACTTGCCTGCATTGTCCCAGTTGCGAAGCGTAAGTGGGGTAACACCCAACATTTTTGCTGCTTGCTTTATTGTTAAGAACTCTAGGGTCATCGTATATAAACATTACTAATGATATATAAAAAGAGTATCGTTAATACGTATTTTTATCAATGTTTATAATCCACAGTTTCAAATTTTGATTTTTATTTCTGAAAAAATTTTCACTGCTTTGAAGCTGATTTCCGTACATTTCAGCCTCAATCATCGAAGTCATATTTGGCCGCTCCTGGATGAATATGAGCTGAAATGACTCAAACTACCTCCATGGCAGTTCTTCATTTTCCTGGGCATTTTTGAGCCTCAGTTTTCTTCTTAAAAGTAATTGATTTATCCCCATTGTATATGGCTCAGAATGGTTGTTAAAAACCTATAATATTTTAGATGGATTCAGAGTTCATTTTTGAAGGAAAAAAATATATCTCGGCTAGCCGAGCTTCTAAAATAACTGGCTATAATTCCGATTATATCGGGCAACTCTGCCGAAAAAATTGTTTGGACTGCAGACGAGTTGGAAGGGTCTGGTTTGTGTGCGAAGAATCGCTTCGATCGCATGAAAATATTGCGAGTGCGACACCCCGAGGTCGCATCCCTTTTTATAAGAAGATTTCTGCCGTGGACGTGGACGTTGCGCAGAAAAGTGCGGTTCTGAAAAGTGATGAAACTCAAACTCAAACTCTGACTCGAACCCAAACTCAAACTCAAACTCAGGCTCAAACTGGCTCGGGGATCGTTGATTTTGCTCCGGTGTCTATCGCTGCAAATATCCCTTCGAAAACAGAATTTGCATTTCTCTCGCCTTGTCAGGATGAATTGAGTTTTGTTGACCAGGCCGAATGTGAAAAACAAAATCGAGCTTTTTTTCTCAACATGGCCGGCGTTACCCTGGCTTTGCTTTTGACGTTCGTCTTGGCACCGCGCTTTTTTGTTTCTGGTACCTTGCAAAATCCATTGACCGCGGGGGTTCAGGTGGCGACTGTGCTTGAGACAGGTTTTGCTGAAAAAATAATTTCTATTCGATCTGCAACACACGATGCAACGCATGATGTGCGCGACACTCTGGCGTACTCAGCTCAGATTTCTTCGGCAGTTGGAAATTATTTCTCACAGTCATTTGGAGAAATTTTTCGAAAGACCTACCACACCTTCGCCAACCTCGATCAGATTTTTTACACCGCAACCAGAAAAATTCGTCTTGCCTTTTTTGATACATCCGCACCAGTGAAAACTCAGTCGCGTCATGGCATCGTTGTGTTGCCGTCGGCCAAAGACGAGGTAATCAACGACCAGGTCAAGCAATACGTTGCCGATTCGTTTTCAGACGAAACGGAAGTCGTACCAGATTCTTCAGGAAATGCTGGCGTGATCAAGCCGGTCTTTAAAAATCAAACAGACCAGGAATATTTGTATGTCGTGGTCCCCATTAAAGATCCTGGCGATTAGTGTGAAGTTTCAAGGCGCTTGATGCGAGGATTTCAGTCGAGGAATTTTCGGATCAGGCGCTTTGCCTGTCTGTGCTGAAGTCGTGCTAAGGCGTGCGGAATTTTGTGCGAAGGGTGTGCGACATTATTAGAAAATTAGAAATTATTAAAAAGTAACTATAAGTAATTAATATGAAATCAATCATAAAAGAATGTACTTCTGGCGCTTTGATTCTCAGTTTGGCACTTCTTGCAATGTTTGTTGTTGCAGAGCCAACAGTCGGTCGAGCGGTAGAAGATCAGTTTACAGTGACGCAAATTATCACCTCAGAAATCGCATTTACTACAAATGCCGTTGACGTCACGATGACTCCATCACTTGGAGGTATCACTGGCGGTACTTCAAACGGTACAACGACCGTTGTTGTCGCAACCAACGATTCGTCTGGATACACCATGACGATCAAAGCAAGTTCAAGTCCGGCAATGCAGGGAAACACTCAAGGTGATTCGATTGCAGACTACACACCAGCAGTTCCGGGAATCCCTGACTTTGCTTACTCAGTTCCGACTGGTGAAGAATTCGGATACACCGTGTCTGCAAGTACAACCGCCGACTTGGCCCAGAAGTTTTTGGACAACGGCACCATCTGTAACGCTGGTGCATTGGATAGCAGTGGTTCAGCTTCATGTTGGGCCGGACTTTCAACAGTCGCCACCTCAACAATCTTGAGAACAACAGAAACTCCAGCCTCGGGTTCAACTTCAAGCGTTATCTTCAAATTAACAATCAACGCAGGTGGAGACGTCGCTGAAGATTCATACACCGCAACTGCAACCCTTACTGCAACCACTAACTAAATCCTTATGAAAAAATTATTAGTTCCGAAATACCTCAAAACTGCTGCAGCGCTTTTTGCCATTGTATTTTTCGCGGTGGCACCAGCGCTTGCACATGCAGAGTACAGAATCGAAAACATCGACGTCGCTAATGCCATCAACAAAGATTTTGTTGTTGGTCCGGGCAAAATTGAAGTCGAGCTCAATCCTGGCGAAAGCAAAACAGTCGGCATCACGGTTTCAAACCGCACGGGAGAAACACGAATTTTTTCCCTCGAAGTCGAAGACTTCACCGGTTCACGAAACCCGAATGAAACGGTTGTCTTGCTCGGCGAAGAACGTGGTCCATATTCTCTCCGCGACTACCTTCAGTTCGAAGCACCGAATGTGGAATTGAAAAATGGCGAACGAGCAACCATTCCTGTAACCATTTCACTTCCAACCGATGCAGAGCCGGGAGGCAAGTATGGCAGCGTCATTGTCAGCACGGTGGCAAAGGCTGCAGTTGTCGGTCAGACATCGGCTGTCGTTTCGAGACTCGGCGTTCTGTTCTTCGTAAAAATTCCCGGAGCAGTTGAAGCGGATGGATTTCTTTCCGGTTTTGAAACCGTAAATGGTCAGAAATATTTTGGCCAAGGTCCAATTTCGTATCGACTACTCTTCGAAAATAACGGATCAATCCATACAAATCCGTATGGCGAAATCCGAATCAAAAATATTTTGGGAGACGAAGTTGGCATGATCGAAGTAGAGCCATGGTTTGCGATGCCGCAGTCGGTGCGAATGCGTGAAGTGTCTTGGAACCGACCATTTTTGTTTGGTCGATACACCGCTACTGCTTCGATCAATCGCGGATATGGCGACATTGTCGATACAAAAACTGTGTCGGTATGGGTTATTCCTTGGAAAATTGCAGCGGCAATATTCGCTGGTTTGCTCGTGATCGTATTTGTGATCCGATTCATCGTTACTCGATTTGAGTTCAAAAGAAAAGTATAGGCAGTAGCAGATATTGAAACAGCGTAAAAAAGGAGAAGAGGTAAAACTGTATGAATCAATTCACTCGATCAATTTCACTTTTGTTGCTTGTTGCAATCCTCGCATATCCGCTTTTTGTATTGGCGGATTCAAGTGGACCGTGGAGTCCAGACACCGTTGTAGACGATACAAGTATTGGTACAAATGTCTGGTCAAATCCAAGTAATGCAATCGGAAGTGATAATTCTCGCGCCACCGCATTAACATCCCCTGGTTCACCATCGCACTATCTTAAGGCTACGGATTTTGATTTTGCAATTCCCACTGGTGCGACAATCGACGGCATTGAAGTGACATGGGAAAAAATACATGTCAGTGGTGGCGGATCGCGAGTCGACAATGCGGTGCGAATTGTGAAGGGAGGAACAATTGGAGCAACAGATAAATCCGACCTTGCATTCTGGAGCAGTATTAGTGATCAGGTGGTGACGTATGGTGGGGCGAGCGATCTCTGGGGCGAAACATGGACGGCAGCTGACATTAATGCAACAACGTTCGGAGCCGCGTTGTCTGTTAAAACAGGTTCAGGTTTTGGTGGAGCTGGTGGAGTCGATGATGTCACGATCACGGTGTACTACACCGAAGCGGGACCTGCTCCAGTCAGTGGAGTCATGAGCAGCACGAGTTACCGCATGCAGAGCGATAGCGTTAATTTCGGCGGCAATCAAAGTAATTCGAATAATTACCGCGTCGAAGACACCCTGGGTGAAGTCGCTACGGGGGAATCGGCAAGTACGAATTATCGCCTCAAGGCAGGATATCAGCAGATGAACACTGTGTACCTTGCTATGACTTCTGCAGCGGATGTGACCATGAGCCCATCGCTCGGGGGTTTAACGGGAGGAACGTCGAATGGTTCAACAAACGTAACAGTGACAACAGACAGTGCAGCGGGCTATGTGATGTATTTCAACGCAAGCAACAGTCCGGCAATGCGCGGCAATACGCAGGGTGATTCAATTGCAAATTACACCCCGGCCGGATCAGATCCAGATTTCACGTTTTCTGTTCCAGGTACTGCAGCAGAGTTCGGTTTTAGTCCGGAAGGAACCGACATCGCTGCAAAGTATTTGGACAACGGATCAGCGTGTAATACGGGTTCAACTGATACATCAGATGCATGTTGGAACGCTGTTTCAACAACCAACGACACAATTGTCCAAAGAACATCGGCCAACCAACCAAGTGGAACGGTAACGACTCTCAAGTTTCGCCTCACGATCAACCCCGGTGGTTTCGTTATCGAAGATACCTACAACGCCACCACAACTTTGACCGCAGTCGCTTTGTAGAAACTGTGCGCTGTGTGAAGCAACAGAATGAAGTAGATATGAGAAAAATAATTGTCCTTATCACAATCCTCGCCTTCATCTGCCCAAGCCTTGCGTTTCCTGTGGCGCAGCTGGCACATGTGGCGCACGCTGCAGAAGATCAATTTATTGTTGGCCAAACAGTAATTTTGTCTCCTGACCTCGTTGCGCCGTCGGTTCCAGCAAACCTCACTGCGACTGCCGTGTCCCAGACCCAGATCGACCTTTCGTGGAATGCCTCAACAGATAATTCATCTGTGGCGGGTTACCAAGTTTTTCGGGACATGCAGCAGATTGCGACCAGTACGCTGACTACATATTCAGATTCGGGACTCAGTCCTTCTACTCTCTATATGTATACGGTCCGAGCATTTGACCCGTCGCAAAACATCTCGGCGCATTCGGCGACCGCTACCGCAACGACGTTTGACCCCGTGCCTGTGGCCACAACGACTCCAAACACTGGCTCAAACGGCAACTCGGGTGGCGGCAGAAGTGGGATCGAGCTCGTATATCTTTCGGTTTCGCCAGATTTGCAAAGCGCTCTCATTCGTTTTGGTCTGAATATGTCGGTTCATTCAGAAGTGTATTGGGGAAGAACTGCGGATTATGAAATGGGCGGCATTTCAAGTGCGCTGTATCAAAAAGATCATTCGGTGGAATTAAATGGATTGATGCCAGCGACGACGTACTTTTTCAAAATAGATGTGCTTGATGGATACGGTCGACATCTCATTATTGAAAATCAATCCTTCACGACGCTGAACCTCGCGGACACTGCGGCGCCGGCCAACGTTTCAAACTTCAGAGCGACTCCGTCTGTCAAAGACATTCTCCTCACCTGGAACAATCCGAAAGCAGATTTCGATTTTGTTCGAATTGTGAAATCCGAAAAATTCTATCCGCGGGATGTGAACGAAGGCGAAGTGATCTACGAAGGTCGGGCGGAATCATTCTTGGATACAGAAGTTCGAGCAGAAGTTGATTACTACTACACCGCGTTCAGCCGCGACTTTGCAGGAAATTATTCTTCGGGTGCAGTGACAGACGCTGCTTTGCTCGGCCCAGGCGAAAAAGCCGGTTTGCCAAAACTTTTCGCCAACGTCTTGCAGCTGCCAAAGGAAATGATTCATGCGCTTCTGAAAACGTTTTCGGTTGCAGACATCGACTTCATTCAGGATGGCATGAAGCTTCCGGT
>JBBSOY010000005.1:0-49328 GCA_038259265.1 Minisyncoccia bacterium | reverse complement strand
GACGCACGGTTCACGAAAAGGTTTGACCGACACCGCGCTTAACACCGCAAAGGCTGGTTACTTGACTCGCCGTTTGTTCGACGTGTCGCAAGACGTCATTACGACTGAAGAAGATTGCGGAACAAAAGACGGTATTAAAATTATTAAAGAAGGTGCATCTGGTATCGAAATGTTGCTTTCAAAGAATGTTCGCGGACGATACCTTGTTGACGATGTTGTTGCCGATGGAAAAACCATTGCATCACGCGGCGACTTTGTGACCAAAGAACTTGCGCTGGCGATCGACAAATCTGGCGTAAGCGAAGTCATGGTCCGTTCTCCGCTCGCTTGCAAAACAATTCAAGGAATCTGTATCAAATGTTACGGTTCGGACCTTGGAAACAGCAAACCGATTGCGCTTGGTGAAGCGGTCGGAACCGTTGCGGCGCAGGCTATCGGTGAACCAGGAACACAGCTCACCATGCGTACGTTCCACGCCGGAGGAACTGCGTCTGTTGGTGGAGACATTACGCAGGGTTTGCCACGAGTCGAAGAAGTCTTTGAAAAACGAAAGCCCAAGAGTCCTGCGGTTGTCAGCTTTGTTGATGGAACAGTTATCGAAGTTCGAAACACTCCCGGCGAAAAGATGATTGTTATCATGCCGGAAGTCGGCGACAAAACAAAAGGTAAAACGGTCAAAGGTGCGATCGAATATCCCGTTGCGCATGCGCGTATGATTCTTGTGAAAGTTGGTGCGAATGTTAAAAAGGGTGACATTCTTACCGACGGTTCAGCGGACCTCGACGAACTCTTCATTTACGCCGGAAAAGAAAAGACTGAACTCTATATCATTAAAGAAATTAGCAAACTCTACGAACTGCAGGGCGAAAACGTTGCGAGAAAACATATCGAAGTCATCGTTCGTCAGATGTTCAACCGCCGAAAAGTGCGCGACCAAGGCGACACGCAGTTTTCAGCCGGCGACATTGTCGAGCTCGCAGAATTGCTTGAGGTCAATAAAAAGGCTCGTGCGAAAGATATGAAAGAAGCTAAAGCTGATGCGCTCATCATGGGTATCACTGAAGTTTCTTTGTCTCGACGCAGCTTCCTTTCCGCCGCATCTTTCCAACACACGACGCGAGTGCTCATCAACGGCGCCTTGAAGAGCCATCGGGATCTTCTGGTCGGTCTCAAAGAGAACGTCATTATTGGAAATTTGATTCCGGCCGGCTCCGGTTTTCCAGGTAGTAACAAAGAAAAGATGATTGCCGAAGCTGTCAAAAATCAGGCGAATCAGTAGTTTTGAGTTGGCTGCAATTCAATTCCGAAGAATTGGTGGCTGTGCGCATACAAACATATGTCGTCATCCGTTGAAAAAATAAAAGAACGGCTTTCGATCACTGATGTGATTGCTTCGTATGTGAAATTGGAAAAAGCGGGTGCAAGCTACAAGGCAAAGTGTCCTTTCCACAATGAAAAAAGTCCGTCGTTTTTTGTTTCGCCGGATCGAGGTACGTATTAATGCTTAGGCTGCGGGGCGAAAGGCGACATGTTTACGTTTGTGGAGCAGTTCGAGGGTTTGGAATTCAAACAGGCGCTTGTTAATTTGGCCGCAAAAGCTGGGGTAGAATTGGTGCCTGAAAAACGCGGTGAACAAGATCTCAAAGCAAAGCTCTTCCATGCCGTAGAAGCGGCGACGGAGTATTTTGAAAAAGAAATTGTCGGCCGAAACGATGTGCATGAATACTTGGTCAACCGCGGCCTGACGCCCGAATCGATTGCAAAGTGGCGAATTGGCTTTGCGAAAAATGAATGGCGAAACACACTCGATCATCTTCGAAGTCAGAAAATTTCGGAAAGCGACATGCTCGCAACCGGGCTCATTAAACAAAATGACACGGATGCGGTGAACAAATATTACGACGTGTTTCGGGGTCGCATCATGTTTCCGATTTTCGACGCAACTGGCCGGCCCGTGGCTTTTTCAGGTCGAATCTTCGTTGACGATGAAAAGTCGCCAAAGTATCTGAATAGTCCGGCGACGGCGCTCTTTAACAAAAGTGAAGTATTGTATGGTTTTGATCGGGCCAAAACCGCCATTCGCCGCATGAACTATGCGATTCTTGTGGAGGGACAGATGGATTTAATTTTGTCGCATCAGGCTGGCTTGGAAAACACCGTTGCTTCGTCGGGGACGGCACTCACCGAATTTCATTTGCGCCGATTGATGCGCATTTCGCCGCGCATCATGTTTGCCTTTGATTCAGACAGCGCTGGCTTTAATGCTACAAAGCGAAGTGCTGAGCTCGCACTGCAAATTGGCATGGAGGTGAAGGTGGCGGTGATGCCGGCAGGCGAAGACCCCGCATCGCTTGTTGCTAAAAATCCCAACCTTTGGAAAAAAGCACTGAAGGATGGCAAGCACATCATCGATTTTTACACCGACACACTTCTTTCGCGCTTGTCCCAGGGTGGCGATCGTCGCACGCTGTCGCGAGAGATTAAATCGTCTGTGTTGCCATTTGTGATGAATGTCGAAAGTGCAACCGAACAGGCGCATTTTGTGAAAAGTATTGCCGAGAAAACCGGCTTGCGCGAAGAATCGCTTTGGGAAGATGTGAAAAGTCTCATGAAGACCACTGGCGCTTCCCAAAACTCTTCCCAGGGCTACGCACAGACAAACCAAACAAACGCCGCGAAGGTAATGCTCGATAATCCTGCTCTGCCGATTTCTCGCCAGCAAGGCATCGTGCGGCGAATTCTCGGGGTGATCCTTTGGCAAGAAAGTAAAAAAGATCAGGGTGAAATGGCAAGTCGAATTCGTAAACGGTTTGTCGAGACGATGGGGGAGGACGCTGCCGTTCGGCTCGAACAGGCGGCAGAGAGCGACAAGGAAAAACTTATTTTTGAAGCCGAACAATATTATGAGCAGTGCACAACATTTGAAGCGGACATAGAAGAAATTTTTATAAATTTGGCCGAGGAAAAGTTAAAAGGAGAGTTGATAGGTAAAATGGCACAGTTGCAGGGGGCCGAGCACAGTAAAGATATTGAAAAAACGGCAGTGCTTTTGGCGGAGTGTCAGGGTATTACGAGTAAATTGGCCGCATTGAGAAAACAAGAAAAATAAAAAAATGGCAGCAATAAACAAAAAAAACAAAAAGGCGAAAAAGGTGGCCAAAGCCTCCAAAGTAAAGCCTGCCAAAAAAACCGCAATGCTTGGAAAGAGCAATAAAAAATCTGTGGTAGCAAAAGGAAAGCCAGAGAAAAATTTAAAAAAAGATAAAGTCGAAAAAGTTGTAAAGCTTGAAAAGCCGCGGAAAATTGTATTGACCGGAGAAGCCCTTAAAAATGCGAAGCGTCTCGAAGCGTGTGTGAAGCGCTTGATCCACAAAGGTAAAGAGCGAGGTTTTGTGACGTACGACGAAATTCTCAAAGAATTTCCGACAGTTGAAGACGATATCGATTTTTTGGGTGAACTCTACACTCGTCTGAGCGTCGGTGGCATTGATGTTTTGGAAAGCGGCGGACTTTTGGATATTGCTGTCGACGACACGTTGAAAAAATACACGGGCCACGAAAGCAGTTCTGGCTATGATTCGATCCAAATGTATTTGAAGGAAATCGGCCAATATCCGCTCATCAACGGTGCGACAGAAAAAGAGCTTGCAAAACGAATCGAAGCGGGGGATCAGGAAGCGGTCAATTTGCTCGCTCGTTCAAACTTGCGCCTCGTTGTTTCGATTGCGAAAAAGTATGTTGGACGCAGCCCCGACCTCACCTTGCTCGACTTAATTCAAGAAGGAAATCTCGGCCTCTTCAAAGCCGTCGATAAATTCGATTGGACGAAAGGCTACAAATTCTCAACCTATGCTACCTGGTGGATTCGTCAGGCTATTACTCGTGCTCTTGCCGATCAGTCACGAACAATCCGCGTGCCGGTGCACATGGTTGAAACGATTGCGAAATATAAACAGATCGTGCGTCGATTGTCTCAGGACCTTGGCCGCGATCCATTGCCCGAAGAAGTGGCTACTGAAATGGATCTCGATGTTGAAAAGATTTATCAGATCGAAAAGATCGACCAGAACACCGTGTCGCTCGAAAGTCCTGTGGGTGATGAAGATGATGGAAAGTCGACACTCGGTGATTTTATTGCCGACGATAAAATTCTTTCTCCAGACCAGGAGTCCGCTCGTCGAATTATTGCGGATCAGATTAGGGAAATTTTGGACGATCTTCCACAAAAAGAACGAAAGATTTTGGAAATGCGTCACGGACTTGTCGATGGTATTACGCATACGCTCGAAGAAGTCGGAAAAGAATTCGGCGTCACGCGCGAACGTATTCGTCAGATCGAAGCCAAAGCACACGAGAAAATTCGCCAGCATCCAAGCATCAATCGACTTCGAAACTATTATTAATTTTATAGACATAACCTTTCCAGTGCGGGCCCCGCTTCGCGAAGCGCTTCCAAGGTCATGGCTATAAAATTTATGAGATTTCAAATAGGTGGATATGAAGAGGCCCCGCAAATTGCGGGGCCTTTGCTGTTGTAGACACGTGATGATGTTGCCTAGTGCCTCGGTCTGATCCGCAGTAGCTGACGGATTTTCGGCCATAAGTAGTATTCCAAACTGTGGCAGATATTCTCCACCTCCTCCGGACAAAAAGTTAGCACCCCGACCCATGCCCCGATATATCGAACAGTCTTCATAACCCCTCCGTGGTGATGTGCCTCTTGACGATTCTTCACATTCCTGCGAAATGATAGCAGGTACGGGCTTTGGCATCAAATGCCTTGAAATAGGCCTTATTTCGCAGTTTTACGCGTTTAAATGGCAATAAATCGCTTCATAAACATGTTAAAATAGGCCTTAAGATTTGATTAAGCTATGAACGAAGAAATCTTCAACAATCTTTATAAAAAGCTCAATCCGAAGCAGCGGGCGGCGGTGGACGCTATAGACGGGCCGGTCATTGTTATTGCGGGACCTGGTACGGGCAAAACCTCCATTCTGACTCTGCGCATTGCCAACATTTTGAAACTGACCGACACCGCGCCTGAAAGTATTTTGGCGCTTACGTTTACTGAATCTGGCGTGCATTCGATCCGAAAAAAGTTAGTTGAAATTATTGGTGCGACGGGGTACCGTGTTTCAATTCACACCTTTCATAATTTCTGCAACGACGTCATTAAAAGTTTTCCGCAGGAATTTCCGCGCATTATTGGTGCACAACATGTTACTGATTTTGACCAAATAAATATTCTTGAAGAATTAATTAATTCGACCAAGCTTGTGTCGCTCAAGCCGACAGGTAGCCCGCTCTTTTATTTGAAATCAATTTTGTCGTTCATTAAAGAACTGAAGCGCGAAGACGTCAGTCCCGAAGAATATCTTAAACATGCGCAGAGTTTTGAAGATAGTTTGATGGGTGCTGAGGATTTGCGTCATGAAAAAGGTGCCTACAAAGGTGAGATCAAGGCGAAATACAAACCCGCGCTTCGAAAAATTGAAAACAGTCGTGAGTTTGCGCTCGTCTACGAAAAATATCAGGCAGCGCTCGAAGAAAAACGACTCTACGACTACGAAGACATGATCGTCGAAGTGTTGCGCGAACTCCGGGAAAATAAAAATTTATTGCTCGAACTGCAGGAAACCCACCAGTATATTTTGGCCGACGAACATCAGGATGCGAATCGTGGCCAGAATCGCTTGCTCGAACTGCTTTCGGGTTTTCACGAACGACCAAATCTCTTTGTGGTTGGTGACGAAAAGCAGGCGATCTTTCGTTTTCAGGGTGCGTCACTTGAAAATTTTCTCTATTTCAAAAAACGTTTTCCTGAAGCTGAGGTTATTGCGTTAAATAAAAATTATCGCTCGACGCAGGGAATTTTGGATGCTTCACATTCGCTCATGGCACACAGTCCGACGGGTACTACAAGCGCTCACGTTTCGTCTGATAAAAAAGACGCTTCTGTGGCTACGCTTGCCGTGGAGCGTGTTCGGCTTGAATCAAAAGATGCTGAGGTGAAGGCAAATATTCAGATTACCGAATGCGATTCGCCGCCGAGCGAACTGGTTTTTATTGCGAGGCATATTCAGGAAAAAATTAAAAACGGTGCCCGAGCCGAGGAAATGGCGGTGCTTTTTCGTGATAACCGCGACGCCGGTGAAATGGCTCGGACTTTCCAGGCGCTCGATGTGCCATTTGTGCTGCACACGGATATTGATGTCATTGGTCACGAATACATTCAAAAACTTCTGTATATTTTGCGGGCGGTCGATGATTTTGGTAATGAAATGTATATGACGCCCGTTTTGTTTCTAGATCTTTTTGGTCTGAGTCATCTCGATGTATATAAAATTTTGGGTCAAAGCCGAAAGTCACATCGAAGTGTGGTTGAGATCATTAAATCGCGAACTGAACTTGAAAAAGCTGAAGTCGAGGAGCCAGAAAAATTCCTGAGCTTGTTTGAATTGCTCCATGACCTGAGCGTCATCGCTAAAAACAAAAGCCTCGTCGATGCCCTTCAGGAAGTTGTTTCGCGAACGGGCTATATTGGTTTTCTTATTTCAAAACCTCGGGCGCTCGAACTTTTGGCGGCCTACGACGCATTGCTTGCACACGCGATCGAGCTTCTTGAGCGGCACAAAGATGTTCGGCTTGGTAATTATTTAAACCTGCTTGGAAAAATGGCTGAACACAACGTATCAGTGCGGGCGAAAGGCGTGTCATCGTATCCTGGCAAGGTGAATCTTATGACGGCGCATAAATCCAAAGGACTTGAGTTTGATTACGTGTATTGCGCACATTTGAATGATGGCCGGTGGGGAGGTCGGCGCAACAGCACCTATTTTTTGCCGATCGGCGCAAGCAATACTGAAAATATTGAAAGTGACGTGTCCGACGAACGGCGCTTGTTTTACGTCGTGCTTACTCGTGCCCGAAAGGAAATTATGATTACCTATGCGACACATGGTGGTTCTGGTCGCGAGCTTTTGCCAAGTCAATTTTTGCAGGAAATTGACCCCTCTCTCGTTCAAGCCGCGAAAGAAGAAATTTTAAATGCGCGGGTGATCAACCAGACAGAACCGCTTGTTCATGGTGAGCTTGATATTCGCAATAAAGAATATTTGGCCGGCGTTTTTTTGGAGCACGGTTTTTCAGTGAGTGCTCTCAATAACTATCTTACCTGCCCGTGGCGGTTTTTCTTTTTGAACATGCTTCGCGTGCCGAATGCTCAGGAGCGCTTTCAGCTGTATGGTACGGCGATCCACGAAACATTGCGCGTATTTTTTGATGCGTATAAACAAAGCGCAGAAAATGGTGAAAAAAATGCAGCGGGCGAGACTTTGGGGATGGCTAAAGAAGACATGCTCGGATTTTTTGAAAAATTTCTCAACCGCAAGGCGTTGTCGGAGACTGACTACGAACTGTTTCTTGAAAAAGGCCGAACCTCGCTCGGCGGGTATTTTGATGAATACAAAGGCACCTGGCCAAAGGATATTTTAAACGAATTCAATATTTCCGGCGTTCACATAGAGCTCGACCATAAAGATTCTTCGGACAAAAGCGAAAATGAAAAAACTAGTGTTCTTCTTCGTGGGCAGCTCGACAAAGTGGAATTTTTGGATGCACGTTCTGTCAACGTTGTGGATTACAAAACCGGCACACCTAAAAGTCGAAGGGATATAGAGGGCGATACAAAAAGTTCAGACGGCAACTACAAGCGACAGTTGGTTTTTTATAAGCTGCTGATCGACCGACACGACAAGGCAAACTTGCGCATGGAAACGGGTGAAATTGATTTCGTTGAACCAAATAAACAAGGGAAGTATAAGCGGGAAAAATTTGTTGTGACAGAAGAAGAGGTCGATGCGCTCATTGAGGTGGTTAAAAAAGCGTCTGAAGAAATTTTAACGCTGTCGTTTTGGAATCGAGAATGTGAAGATGACGACTGTAATTTTTGTGAAATGCGCAAGCTGCTCGAAATGCAATAGTGTAAACAATATTGCAAACGCCGGTGTCAAAGGAAAAACAGACAACAAAAAACCTCGTGCTACGAGGTTTTTTGAAAAATAGCAGCAGCTATTTTGCGAGGAGGTTGATGAGGTCTTGCATAAATGCGGCAGGCATTGAACCACTTACACTCACCCGATGACTGTCGTTTGAAATTGCGAAAAGATCGGTAGGGAAGCCGTACTGAAGGATGTTTTTGACCAGAAATTCTTCAACTTCTTTTTGGTCAAATGCTTTGTTTGCGACAAAGACGTTGTATGGAGTGCCTGTGCCGCCGCTTGTGATTGCATCATCGAGGTCAGCTTGGACAAGGGACTTCATTTCGCCGCTCGAAAGGCAGGCGTTAAAAGCCGTAACGTCGAGGCCAGTGTCTTTGGCAATGATTGGGAGCTGAGCTGGGTCGAGAGTGTCGTTTGAATTGGTGACGGCATATATGCGGTCGGTGTAATTCCAAAAACCATTGCTACCGCCAATTTTGCCAGCACAAAGAAGGGCTTCAGCTTCTTTTGGTGCCTTTGAATGAAGCTGTTCGAGCGGGAAGTTTCGGTAGACCCAGGCCATGGTGCCGTCTTTTGCATTTGCATCGAGAAGTTCTTTCATTGTGCTGTGGAATTTTTTGCAGAACGGGCATTCGGTATCTGAAAATTCTACAATCACTACTTTGGCATTCGGATTGCCGCGAATATAATCTTTGTCGGAAATGGGTTTGATGGTGAGATCGGTTACTGCAATTGTGGTGTCCTGCTGCATACCCGCGCCATTTTTGGAAATAGTGCTTGAGTTTTTATTTGAAAAATAGACTGCTCCGGCGATGATTATACCGGCAATGACAATTGCAAGGGGGATTCCGATCGCTGCACGACTTCCGTTTTTTTCAGTTTCCATAGGGGATGACATTTAGATTACATTAAATAATTAATACATGACTAAGACAATTTTAACACACAACATATAAAACACTGCGCCCAGCCTTGTGTGTGAATGAACCCCGAAATTGAACCCTAGAAAGGCATTGAAAACGTCATGGCGCTTGCCTCTGCGGGTGCAATCCACGCCTCGGTTTTGAGAGGAATGTCGATTATTTTTCCGTCCTCTTTGAATTTAAGTTTTTTATTTTTGATTGCATAGTCAAAAACTTCTTTTGTAATTTTTACGTCATCGAGGCAATATTTTTTTACTTTGTCCTTTTCACCATTTTTCCACCACACTATGGCCTGCAATCCATGGCCGGATTTTTTGGTGTTGAGAGTCCCTTCGGCAACCTGGTCGAGCTTCATGCGACGCCCATATGAAGCTCGAATTTCTTTCAAAATGTCGAGATGAGGAATGCGACTCAGATCGCCAGAATAATATTTGTTGAGAAGCGGCAGGTCGAAATGTTCAGAATTGTAGCCAATGAGCAAGTCAGCGCTTTCAAGAATCGGCCAGAGTTTGTTGAATTCATTTTGTTCGTAAATGCTGTAGAGATCTTTTTCATATTCGTACACCCCGACCACAGAAATATTCAAAAGGGACGGATCTTGTTTGCCGACGTCTGCGAACACGTTGCTTGTTTCAATGTCAAAAACTACTTTTTTCATAGAATGTTCTGGAATATTGGTGCACTAGGCGCCCTGCGAGCGATTTTTAATTTTAGTTTCGTACATTACTTTCACTAATTTGTTGAGGCTGTTTTCATCGAGTGAAGATGATGCTTCGGTGCGGTTGTCGAGATCCTTGATTTTTACCATACCCTTTTCCGCTTCGGTTTTTCCGATGACAAAAAAGTACGGGATTTTTTCCGCAACAGCTTTTTTGATGCGGTCGCCAATGCTTTTTTCGGTATAGTCGACAGCTACATATGCACCGAGGTCGCGAAGCTTTTCGGCGATGATATCTGCATATTCGAACTGGTCGTCTATGGCGGCAATGTAGATGAGGGTAGGTGAAGTGTATTCGGGCAAAAGATTGTGTGTGCGCATGAAGTCGGCCAGAGTGACGTCGCCTGCTCCAAACCCAACGGCCGGCACGGGGTCGACACCAAAAATCTCAAGGAGATTGTCGTAGCGGCCACCGCCAAAAATAGACCGATTGTTTTCTTTGCTTGTGTCAAAAATTTCAAAGACAAAACCTGTGTAGTAGTCGGCGCCTCGCACAAGTGTGGGGGTTAAAATGACGTTGTTCACCCCGAGCTTTATGAGTCCGTCGATAATAGACACAAGACGTTTGCTTGCCGGTGTTTCGCTGCCGATTGCCGCCATGAAACTGTGGCCGGAATCCAGGGCCTCGATGATCTGCGGTGCTTTTTTGCCAACCAAAGCCACAACGCTGGCGTCAAAAGTTTCTTTTGGGACCTTATTTTTTTTATCTATAACCTTTAAAAGTTTGAGGCGCTTTGCGGCTGGTACACCAACTGTATCCCAAAGCTGATTCAGTAAGTCACGGCTGTTAATTTGAATTTCAAAATCTTCGTCTTTAGCGCCGAAGTCTTTGAGTAGCTGATAGGCGATTGAGACAATTTCAATGTCGGCACGGACATGGTCGATGCCGAACAAATCTGCGTTCAACTGGAAATGTTCACGAAGCCGACCTCGCTGCGGCTGTTCGTAGCGAAAAAGATTGGGAATCGAATACCAACGGAGTGGAAAAGAAAGTTCGCGTCGCTTTTGGGCGATCATACGGGCGACGGTGGGAGTCATTTCTGGACGAAGCGTGACTTCGCGGTCGCCTCGGTCGGTAAAAGTGTACGATTGTTCTGTAACCATTTCTTCGCCCGTTTTGGCGCGGTAGAGGTCGGTCGGTTCGAGAATAGAGGCGCCATACTCGACGTAGCCGAAACTTTCAACCGTTCGTCGCATTCGGTCGAAAATAAATTTTTCAAGATACATGTCATTCGGGTAAAAATCCCGGACGCCTTTGTATGCAGCAGTTTCGAGCCTTATCTCACTCTTCTTCTCGGCTTTTTTCTCAGGCATATGGAGAGATTTTAGCCGAAAAAGCGCGATACGACAAGACATATCGGTGCGTCTGCGGTTTTATAATTTGCATAATGCACGTACAATGACAAGTATGCTTTTGGCAACGACAACCGCTGTTCGGAGCGCATTTGGTCATTCTTGGAGCGGAGTACTAAATACTGCCGACCTGAGCCTAAAAAATATTCTTTGGGCGATTTTTACGGTGGTATTTATTGTGTATGTAATAACCACACTCGTGCTGCTGTTTCATTGGCGACAATATGGCATGGGTACGAAAAGGATCGTCGCTGCAAAAATAATATACTTTTTTGTGTCAATTATCATCATCGCCGTCGCACTCTTTTCATTGTTTTTTATATAAATTCAAAATATTTTAAATTATATGGTCTTCTCTCAACTTGAACTTCAACCGCAGGAAACAATCGTCCTTGAGGTTCGCAAGCACTGGATCGTGTTTATAGGCCACGCTATTTTTTCTTTTATTGCAGCGGTGCTGCCGCTCGTGGCGTATACGTTGTTGCTTGTCTTTGTTCCCCGAACCGTTGCTCAGCAGATCATCAGTCATTTCTTTCTGACCCTTTTTGTATATTCGCTGTGGCTGCTTTTGATCTGGGTTGTTCTTTTTATTCGGTGGACGAATTACTATCTCGACGTTTGGTATATTACGACCGAGCGCATCATCGACATCGACCAAAAAGGGGTTTTTCACCGGGAAATTTCTAACTTGCGCTTTGACCGCATCCAGGATGTGACTGTCGAGGTTAGTGGGGTAGTTGCAACTTTTTTTAAATTTGGTAATTTGCGTGTCCAGACTGCAGCGGAAAACAGCAAGGACTACACCATGAACAATGTGTCTCACCCAGAACACGCTCGAACAATAATTTTTGAAATGCATAATAAAAAAATACGACCGTCTCACATTGAAGTGGCCAAATCCTCAGAAGGAACTGATGGACTCAGGTAGAGAAGTGAATAGTGAATTAGTTTTTTTAAAAAAATGACAGAAAAAAAAGAAAAAAACGGCGCTTTCGAATTCAATAGCCTCGCCTATGACCCCCACAAACCTCGTAATGTTGCGGATTATTTACAATGGCTGACTGATGAACAAACCAAAAAACATCTCGACGAGGAGCGCCTCAATTTCGGCATTCTGATTCTCAATATTTTATTCGACAACAATGCAGGAAACATAGTTCGTTCTGCTAATGCATTTGGGGCGCAGGAAATCGTTCTGTACGGGCATAAAAAGTTTGATCGGCGAGCAAGTGTGGGTGCTGAGTTCTATGCTCATTTTCGTCATTTAAAATTTGAAACGGATCTCGATCGTCTTTTTGCGGAATACGATACCGTTGTGGCGGTGGAAAATACGGCGGATGCGTCGCCACTCAAAAATTTTGCCTGGGATTCAACTAAAAAAACGTTGATGATTTTCGGTCAGGAAAGCGGGGGAATTCCGAAAGAAATTTTGGAAAAGTGCGATGCGGTCGTGGCAATTACGCAGCGCGGCAGCGTGCGGTCGCTCAATGTGGCGGTCGCAGCGGGGATTGTTATGAACGACTATTGCACAAAGACCACTGAATAATATTTTTTGAATAGTTTTACCTGGCTTTAATCTTTTTTAATAAAAAATTGAATACGGTTTGTTTACTCTGGGTGAGTGGATGAATACAACGTCGAAACACATACCCGCTAAAAATTCGGCTGAAGATTTCATTTCACATTCGCCGGTCAAACTTGTCGATGAGGTTATTTTGCGTGCATATTCGGAAAAAGCGTCGGATGTTCATATTGAACCGCTTGAACACGAGTGCAGAGTGCGCATCCGAATAGACGGCGGGCTCATTTTGATCGGTCGATTCAAAAGGGAAATTCATGAAGAGGCGATTGCACGTCTAAAGGTACTTTCAAATCTGCGCACAGACATCCGAATGTCGCCACAGGACGGGCGTTTTAAGGTCGTTATTGCCGGTCAAACGCTCAGCATCAGACTTTCTGTTATGCCGTCTTTTTATGGCGAAAAGTGCGTTCTGCGTTTACTGCCGCACCACACTGAAACACCAACCCTTGAAAGTCTCGGTTTCAGCCTTGGCGACACAGAAAAAATTCATACGGCGATTGCAGCGCCAAACGGCATGGTTTTGGTGGTTGGGCCAACTGGAAGTGGCAAAACCACAACACTGTATGCGCTTTTGCGAAAAGTTAGTCTACCGACTGTTTCAGCTGTCAGCCTCGAAGACCCGATCGAGTATTCCATAGCAGGCGTTACCCAGATACCGATTCAAGCCAACAACAGTCTTACCTTTGCTTCTGCACTGCGTGCTGTGGTTCGACAAGACCCCGATGTCATCATGGTGGGTGAAATCCGCGATACTGACACTGCCGAACTTTGTACCCACATTTCGCTCACGGGTCATCTTCTGCTCTCAACCCTGCATACAAATGACGCTGTTACCGCATTGCCACGTCTAATCGACATGGAGGTCGAACCCTTTCTCATTGCTTCGACTCTGAGGGCGGTCATTAGTCAGCGGTTGGTTCGAAAACTTTGTAAAAAATGTTCAAAGCGCGAAAAAATTACCACGAGTGAATACGAATATATACAAACGCATTGTGGGGCGGATACGAAGGTTCCCGAATATCTTTCTCGTGCACACGCCTGTGCTGCATGTCGAAACACAGGCTATGCTGGCCGAATAGTGATAGCAGAAGTTTTGTTGGTGAGTGACAGAATCAGGCAGCTGATCATGGAAAAATCTTCCGCAGTGGACCTTCGAAAGGCAGCAATTGAGCAGGGTATGCGCATTCTTATGATAGATGCAATTACGAAGGTGATAGAGGGCCAAACAACACTCAATGAAATTGTTACACTCCATTCATTTTGAAAATTTCCAAGAAAATCTGCGACGGGTCGTCAGACGGTCGTTTAGGCAAGGGAAATTTTCGCTAAAATCGGAAGCTGATTTTTTAAATCGATTGTCATTGTATTTATCGGCGCAATTGAGTCTTTCGGAAAGCCTCAAACTTCTTGAAGTGCAGACTGAAAAAAAGCGAATGCAAGAAACGTTTTCTGCCTGGCGAGAATTAATAGAAAGCGGTAAAAGTCTAGCTCAAACATTCGAAATCGCTGAAGGTTTGGCGGTGTCGGAAACGACGAAGCAGGCTGCACATTTGGGCGAAAAAAGTGGCTCGCTTTCGGTAGCTTTGCGAGCTGCAAGTTTGCAGATTAAAAGAGGACTGGATATAAAAAAGAAGGTGGCGGGTGCCATTGCCTATCCGATAGCAATTATTGCATGCACGTCTGTTTTAGTCTTGGGTTTGATGGTGTTCGTTTTTCCGAAAATTATTCCATTGTTTACAACGCTTAAAGTCAGTCTGCCCCTTTCAACTCGAATTTTAATCGGCATAAGTACAGGTCTGACAAAAAATTGGCTGCAGTTGTTTTGTGGCTTGAGTATCTGTATCGTAGCGTTCATTGCTGCATTAAAAAAGTCAAAAATTTTTCGCACTTTATTGCAAAAAATTACCCTGCGTATACCTCTTATTGGCGCGATCATTCGGATCAAAATAACCAGTTCTACCTTCGACACGCTTTATTCGCTGCTGGTGGGCGGTGAGCAGCTTTCAGATGCCCTCCTTCACGTGTCCAATATGCTCAAACGTGCAGAATATCAGCATGCATATTGGCTGGCAGGCGATGAAGTCGTGCACGGTCGCTCTTTGGCGGATTTTTTTCGACGCAACACCAACCTTTTTCCGGCATATGTTTTTGGAATTATTTCAGTAGGTGAACGGACTGGAAAAATGGCCGATACCATTAAGGATGTTTCAGACATTGCAAAAGAAGAGCTTGATGACAAATTAAAAATCATGACTTCTTCGCTTGAGCCGGTCCTTATGGTATCCATGAGTCTCATCATTGGTTTCATTGCTCTTTCGATAATTTTGCCAATCTACGGCATTACCTCGCACTTCCAAAATGTCTAAAAAAAATTCTCAAAGTGATGGGTTTACGTTGATTGAGGTCATTGTCACGATGTCGCTTTTAGGAATTATTGCTGTGTCTTCGGCACGCATGAGTTTGCCTGCGATTACTCAATTTTCGTGCATGCAGGAATATGAAACGGCACATATGTCACTCGAACGTGCTCGCCATCTCGCAATGCTTTCTGGAAGGGGTACGTTGCGGCTCTCGCTGGCTGAAGATCGTTATGAAATATGGGGTGAAAATGTGTCGCCACATGAAGAGGTTCTTTTGGATACATTTGAACGCCAAAACCGGATGCCTGTCGTTTTTTCGGAAAATGTGGTTTTTGAATATATCGATGAACATGGCGAAACAAAAATGGTGTCAGAAGGCGCAATACAAATTGGTGGTTTAGAAATGGGATGCGAAAAGCACCTTCATCTGAGCGTTGAGGGCGTCATATCTGAGGGCGTCATAAATTGAAATGAATAGGGGACGAAAAAATTGGCGGCAGGATTCGCTCGGTATCAGCTTGATCGAAGTTGTTCTGGCGCTGGGTCTATTTTCGGCAATTGCGGCGATGATTTTTAGCACAGAGTGGATGATCAACGATATTTTTTTGCATAATTCGCGGGTCATAGTTTCTTCGCATGCAGCGAACCAAAACCTGCTCCATATTTTTAGCGATGGCTCGGCTGCAATTTCAGCACACTTATCTGGGCGGTTTGGAGACGTTGAGCCTTTGGCGTTTGGAGTTTCAAATTTTTTATTGCCAAAACCATTTACCGTATGCGAACAAATAATCGAGTCAGCTGCAGTGTGGAAGGGTGTCGGAAACATTTCTACATCGAGCACCACCTTTCTTGAGGCAGATCTTCGGAGTGCCGCAGCGCTTGGTCTGGATTGCGGCGGGCATCCGGCGCAGTTTGCCGATGATCAATTCCAAAATATTGAAACTCTTTCGCTTGGCACACTTGCGACCTCGGTCGATTTTATAGATAATTACGGCCTCATTTCTTTTCGTCCTACGGTTGCCCAGGGAAGTACGCCGAGCCTCGCACTGTTTGCGCGTTCCGAACCCGGTGTTATGTCATACGGATATACCGGTTTCGGTATAAATAAAATCGACGCAATTGATGGGTTCGCTTTTGCGGCCCAACAGTCTTCAACGACTCAACTGGCGATCATCGACATTTCAGAACAGCAAAATCCGCTGCTCATTGCAACGTCGTCCTTGCCAAACGTCGCCGGGAGTCGCCCGGAAGCGGTTAGTATTTTTTATTATGACAACAAAGTCTATGTCGGCACCAAAAGAACTGCCGGCCACGAATTCCATATTTTCGATGTGACAAACCGCTCATCGCCTCGTTGGCTTGGCAGTCGAGAAGTGAATCACAATATTAATGACATTGAGGTGCGAGATGGTTTTGCATTTCTCGCCACCTCGGGCAATGTGCGCGACCTGATCGTTCTCGACGTACACGATCCGACGCACATTTTTCAGAAAGTTGAGTTGGATTTACCGGGAAATGAAGACGGCCGGTCGCTGCTTGTTGTTGGCAACCATATTTTTCTCGGTCGATACAAAGGCACGGCTCCTGGACACAACGAACTGTATGATCTTTTTTTCACAATAGATACCACGGAGGAAGGTGAAAACTTTGAGTTTCGCATTGTAAGTTCACAGCCGACTGGGGCAGATATTACCGATCTGACTTTGTCGGGCGGCAGTATTTTTGCTGCCACTACTCACCCCCAAAAAGAGCTGCAGATTTTTGGCTTCGACCAATTTGGACACCTGATGCCTGTTGCTGTAAGAAATATGGCATCGACCGCGTCGGGTGTTGATTTTGAAAATGAAACCGTTGTCGTGACAGCGGGCGCAGATATGTATGTGTATGCACAAGAATAAATTAAAAAAAATAAAATCAAACCCTCGTGCCGGTCTGACCTTGATCGAAACGCTTACGTACATCGCCCTGCTTTCTTTTTTGTTGGTAGCCGCATTGCCGCTCCTTATTCATTTAAATGTTTCGCATGCGAAGCAAGAAATGGTGGCTTTTTCACAAAGTGAAGCCGTTTTTATTGATCAAAAAATTCGTCGTTTGTTACGGGTGTCGACGGTGTTGTCTCCGGAACCAGGTTATTTTTCTTCTGAACTCATTCTTGAAAACACCGACGAAAGCGAATTTCGTTTGATGGTCCAAAATTTGGTTTTGTATTTAGAAAACGAAGGCAGCGATGGCCAAGAGACGGTGCTTTGGACCTCGCCAACTACAAAAATATCCAATTTGATATTCTATCGTTCAAACGCCACAAATTCTGATAATGAAATTGGCGCCAATATGTTGTCGTTTGATTTTAGCGTCAATGGTCAGACATTCGGCACGACCAGTGTGCTTTTAAAAAATTAATATGAAAAATAAAGGCTTCGTTTCCTTGTTTTTAGTGAGCTGTATAGGTTTTCTGGCATTGATTTTAAGCACAAACTCGATTGTTCGAGGTTGGTCTGGAGCTACAAGTGCCACTGAGCTTCGCGCTGTAGATCAACTTCGTTTTAATGCGCTGTCTTGTGTCGGCATATTGAAGTTAAAAATATTTCTGCATGAGTCAGTGGCCGAAGGTGAATATGTGCTTCAAAGCGGCGTATGCGATATTGAATCTGTGCGAATGAGTGCCGATACAATTACGGCGAACGTGAGCTCAAAAAATTCAGATTTCTCAGTGTCTTTTGCAGTAGAGATTGATGCGCAGTCTTTGGAGGTTCGGTCGGCGTCTGAGCGTTAAATGATCCTTCGTTTTTTTGTTGCCCAATATATTAATCCATGTATACTGGGTAAGTGTTTTGGGAATATTTTTAAAAAATATTCCAGATTAAAATTTAACGATAAAACTATGGACGATAACAAAATGCCAGAAGGAGAAATGGGAGAAGGAATGGAAGAAACCAAAACTCCTGCTGAAGGCGAAGAAACTGAAGCTGCTCCTGAAATGTAGTTTTAGAGTAGTACTGTACTACGAAAAAATACCGGCCGAATGCCGGTATTTTTTTATGTCAAATTTTTGACGTCAAATTTTGCCTGGAAATCTTTGCATGTAAAACAGTTTTGGCAACGAAGCAGCTTTGACAAAGAAAACCCCCTCGACTGTTCGAGGGGGTTGGGGGGTGGTAGTCAGACTACGTTTTGGGGACGGGCTTCTTCTCTTTTTTCTTAAGCATTTTCCAGTTTGGCTCTTTGATATCGCTCGCAAGACCGATGAGACCAAGTAGTCGAATCACCCAGTAAGTAAGGTCTGGGCCACTTTTCATGCCATGTGATGCGGAACGCGGATCTGCATGGTGGTTGTTGTGCCAGCCTTCACCGAAGGCAAGTATGCCAAGTCCTCGAACATTGGTGGAGTTGTCATCAGTTTCATAGGTCTGAAAACCAAAACGGGGCGTATGGCCAAATGAGTTGATTGACCATGTTATAAAATAGGTCCATGTGGTACGAACGCCGACACCCCAAATGACCCATGACCAACCTAGAGCCCGTCCATCTTCACCTCCGCCGGCATACCAGTAACCAAGAAAGAACATTGTGGGAATGATAAGGACTTGTGGAACCCAGAACCATCGGTCCAGGAAGACCATACCAGGATCCCTTGTGATGTGTTTGGACATGAGGCTTGGATCAGTGCCGTCGGGATTTTTGAAGATAACCCATAAAACATGTGACCATCCAAAGCCGTGAAGATCATGTTTTGGATGCAGGGGGCTATGAGGATCGCCCTCAAGATCAGTTTCTGCATGATGCTTCAAATGTTTGCCAACCCAGACCTTTGCCATGCCCTGCCCAGACATATAAGCAAGAACGGTCAAGAGATATTTGAACCACCGTGGAGTTTTGAAGCTCTGGTGGGTCAAAAGACGGTGGTAACAAAGGGTGATGCCGAACAAGCCAAACAGAACCCAAAGTGCAAGGCACCACACAAGACCGCTCCATGAGAAAAAATGACCAGTGAAGAGGCCGACGAGGCCAACACAAGCTGCGATGTGGTAGATCGCAATTACAGGGAAGGCAATAGGATCAAGCATCTTAATCAAGTTCCAAACCCTTCTAAACATAAGTGACCCTTTCTTTGAATGTGTGCTTTTGCGGATATTGCCCAAAAAACAATTCTTCGTCTAGTCTATCAGACTTACGGGATAATTAGTCAAAAACGTTTATGAGGTATTTGTCGATCTCGCGTTGGTCGAGGTCGTAGAAATTTTTATCGTCACGGTGGAGACGTTCGGCGAGGTCGATGCCGACAAAACGCCAGTGCCACGGCTCATATTGATAGTACGTATTGCCTTTTGGATAAGAAAGAATAAAGCCGTATTTGTACGCATTAGAGTTAAGCCATTTAAATTCTGGAGTGTTTTCGAAGCTGAGCGATGTTCCTCCCACGGTGGTTGTGGTGAAGTCGACCGCAGTACCGAGCTGATGTTCTGAAAAGCCTTGTTCGGCTGAAAACTGGTTGGCAGTGCCGGCGCCATAGGTGACAATGTAGCCGCTTTTCAGACTGGCTTGGGTGCCGAAGGAGCGATATGACGAAGCAATGAGCAAATCCAAATCCTCGTTTTCTGCTTTTGAAAGCAATCGCTTAAGAAATGGCAAAGCGTGTGATTCAAACTGCTCTTTTCTTTTTTTATCGAAGACAAAATCGGTGTCTATCGTGCCCAAGCGCGACGGCACGTAGTTTTCATTTAAAAAAGAAACTTTCGAATATTTTTTGAGAAGCTCGGGGTCTGTCTGGCTCAGTTTTGTGAGGTCGCCCACGGTACCTGCAAGGCGTTTGATCTGTTTTTCAAATTCGTCATTTTTTTCCTTTTCTGCGACCAAGGCATCGCTTAGGCTTGTGCGTTCGAGTTCAACTTGGGAAAGATTTGTCTGTAGCGCCGCCATGGACTCTGTTAAGCGAACTTTTGCAAGTTCGTTCATGGTGTTGACGTTTTTAAGAGTAACGTATTGGTAACCACCGTATCCCAAAAAACCAACCAATACAACAGCCACAATGACCGCGCCTACTGACAAATTTTTATAGTCCGTATTCATTGCAGAGGATTGTACCATATATTTGCATCGTACAAATAATGGCGTACTATTATTTTGTGTGGAGTGTAAGGTTTATTAGATAATCAAAAAAAATATGGCAATACTTATTTGGATCATCATGGGAGGTTTGGTGGGTTGGATCGCTTCTTTGATCATGGGTACCGATGCGCAGCAGGGAATTATTCTCAATGTTGTTGTCGGCATTATTGGTGCGATCATCGGCGGCTGGGTCATGAATTTCTTTGGCAAAAGTGCCGGTGCCGGTTTTGATATTCGTGGTTTTCTCGTGGCTTTGCTTGGTGCCTGCATCCTCATTGGTCTTGTTAAATTGATTCGAAAATAATTTCCGATTCGCTGATCATTTCTGTTTGAATTAAAAAAACACCCACATCCGGGTGTTTTTTTAATTGTTTACTTTTGTGTAACGGAAGTGAAAAATATGAGCAGCTATGTGCGCGTCAAACTAGTTTCCGCTGTCTTCGACGCCAGTATTTCCACTGCCACTGTTTGCGCCGTTATTGTCGCCGCCAGCGTCGTCGTTTCCTGGAAGTGTGACTCGGATCTCAGTGTTTGAATTTTCAGTCTGAGGTCGATTTTCGCCGCTGTTTCGGAGGGCAGGCAAGCCGTAGATAAAAAAGAGACCGATGACCAGAACGGTTAGAATGATGCCGATAATAAGACCAAAACCAGTGCTTTCGCCGTTATTTGTTGGTGGTGTATTGATTACGGTTGTCATGAGATTTTAATTTAAATGAGTAACCTACTATAAGCATACACCAGATTCAAAAAGAAAAACTAGAGGCATTGGTTATATGTTTGGACCTGAATATTATAGTTTGCCACCAAGGTTTTTGACTCGTTTACGAGTGCATTGTATGGGTTAATGAGGGCATTGTATTCGCTGACTCGGTCGGCGTATTCGCGACTTTGCTTGTTGGCAGTTCTATCCATTTCCGCGCGTTTAAGAGCGATCTTTCTTTCAAGAGCGTCGATTTTTTTATGGTTTGTGTCGATGAGTGCGCGTAGGGTGTCGTTCGGGCTTTCGCAAAGCGATGCTGGCCTGCCGAATTCTTGCACGGCGAGCCATGTCATGCGTCCTTTGTACATGCCTCGTTTGACGGCGACCCCTATTTCTGTAAATTTTGGGTTCAACATATTTTCTCGATGCCCCGGCGAATCCATCCATGCTTGGACAAGAGCTACGTCATCAGCAAAATTTCCAAGCGCTAAGTTTTCACCGATGTCGAGATAGTCGTAAGCGACCGAGACAACAAGGTCTTTAGAAGTAATACCTGTCGGGGATTCGTGCTCGAAATATTGAAGCGCAAACATGTCGTCAACTTTTTTCAGGGCAGCTGCGTCGAGCAATGCGTTTTCGGTGAGTGTGCCCGCCCCATGTTCTTGTCGGCGGATATTCGTGTCGGCAATTGTACCTGAAACAGTCAGGTTTGAATTCATTGATTGCAAAGAACTGAGAAATGGAATTGGGGAAAGTGGGTACGGTAATTTTGATTCAATTTTTTTCAAGCCGTGTACGCCAGTTTGAAATCCATCGACGACAAATGAATCAACGTGTTCAGCAACGTTTGAATTGGCGTTGTGGGTTATTGCAAGGACGGCAAGGAGAACCAAAAGGCCGATGCTGTATGTTCTTTTCATATTCATATGATATCTCAAATCGGTATATAAAACACCCGCATAAGCGCGGGTGTGGTGGTGGTGGAGTCTGCTTTGGATTAACGACGCGGCGAGTTAGCTCAGCTAACTAGCTCAGTTGAATCGTAATGCAGGCAGGATCGACCGTGTCGCCCACGCGGTAGTATGAGTCGTGTTGGATTGCGACGTAGTTTCCATCTTGAAACACGGCGGTCCCTCCAAAGCAGGTGAGCCAGGTGCGTTCTGAATTTCGATTCATTATTTCTCCGTTTCTTTTCGGGGGTGTGTGGTCGGGTTTAAGAACATGGGCCAGGCTTAATAATGGCATTAATTCAAAAAATGTCAAACTCTGGCTTTTTTATGAAACTGGTTTGTGGTCTGACACAATAATGCCGTCTTTGAGCGTGATGACTCGTTTTGCCTTGTTTGCGTATTCTATTTCGTGAGTGACCATCACAATTGTTTGGCCTTCTTCATTGAGCTTTTTAAATGTATCAATAACTAGTCGGGCATTGCCGGAATCAAGGTTTGCGGTTGGTTCGTCGGCAAAAAGAATGTGCGGGTTGTGGGCGATAGCTCGAGCAATAGATACGCGCTGCTGCTGGCCGCCTGAAAGTTGGCTTGGCACGTTGTTTTTTTTGTCGAGAATACCGATTTTATCGAGCGAAACTTCAGCCCTGCGAATTGCTTCGTCTCGTGACATTCCCTGCATAAGCATGGGAAGGGCTACGTTTTCAGCCGCCCGAAGTTCTGGCAAAAGGGCATAGTCTTGAAATACGTACCCAAGTTCATTAAGGCGGATTGCCGTTTTTTCGGCTTCGTTTAGGGTCGATGTCGCAACGCCGTTAAAATAGATTTCACCAGAGGTCGGAAGGTCGAGCAGTGAAAGCTGATACAGCAGGGTAGATTTGCCGGCACCTGACGGACCAATGATGGCAATGAAGTCGCCGTCTTTAATTTCAAAATCAATCGATTTAAGAACGGTGAGCTCGAGCTCGCCTTGACCGTATTTTTTAATTAATTTTTCAGATCGAATCATGGTTTTAAATAAGGAGACAGTGTAGCGTGTCTATCGTCCCAGGATAGAATCAAGGGTGTTTTTTTGGACGATAAATTTTGCTGGTAAATATCCGGCAAAAAAGGTGACAGTCAAAAGAATGACAACACGGATACCGGCGCCAGCCGCTGTGGCGACTAAAATTCCGTCAGAAAATGGAAAGTTGATCGGATGGGCGTCAAAAAATGGCCGCATTACACCAAAGGTCAGGAACAAACCGATCGCCGAACCGACAATGCCATAAAAGATCGCTTGAAGGATGTACGAAAACTGAATAGCCATCGGGCTGATGCCTATGCCTTTCATGATGCCGATAAATTTTCGCTTCGTAACAGCATTAATGAATACAACAATGAACACGGTGATCGCTGCAACCACAAGAGCGATTGAAGAGAGGGCGTTGCCGAGAATAGAGAATGTTGCTTCGACGTCGCGGAGGAAAGAAGGAATGGCTTCTTCGGATGTTTGGACGCGGGCAGAATCGAGACCGATATAATTTTCAATTTCCTTCACGAGTCTCGAGGCGAATAGAGGGTCGGTTTTAATGGCAATTTCTTGATATTGAGACTGATTAACTGGCAGCAAGTCTTTTAGTTCGTTGTCTAAAATAAACATGCGGGTTGAAATTTGGTCGACTTTACTTTGGACAATACCTTTTACAAAAAATTCTTTGATGACTTTATTGCCAGATTTGGTGGCGTAGGTTAGCCGAACTTTTTGGCCAACGTCGACGTCATTTAAAAGATCGAGTCCGGGGATATTGGCATCGGCAAATGAAGAATATTTTTTAATTAAATTTGCTCCGATCAAAATGCCGCCGCTTTCTTCGGTGTTGAGCGGCTCACCGGCAATGATAAATTTGGAAAAGTCGGTTACGTTTTCCTCGAGTTCAGGGTCGATTCCGACAATACGAGCACCGATCGCATTTGCACGTTCGTTTTTCTTGGGCAGGGTAGTGAGGCTCGCCAACACGGTGGCACTGATCCCGTATCGCGGTGAAATCGCAGTAACTTTTGGATGGTTGTTGAGAAAAGAAATGAGCTCGGGCGAATGGTCGATGTAGTCGCGTCCTGGCAAGGTGGTGACTATTACATCCCCAGAATAACTTTCACGAAATTGTTTGAAGGATCCAGAAATGAGACCCACGAGCAAGCCCGACACAACGACGAGATTCAAAAACGTCAGGACCATAATGAAAATGATGAGCGTCGTCGTGCCCTTACCCGATCGTTTTATTTGTCGAAATGCCAAAAACCAGCCGACTCGGATCGCGTTTTGAAATTCCGTCTTTAAAAGTATGAGCTTTTTCAAGGCCTCAGTATAAGCTTATTTTGCTGCTAATCCAAGCACCACCGAACACGTGTTTAAAAATGGTAGGATAACAGCACGTATGGTTTTTATTGATCAATTTCTGCCTTTTTTCGTTAACATTGGAAGCCTTGTGTTCTGGGTAGCGTTTGTGGCGGTCGTGTTTTGGGTTTTGTTTCGGAAAAATAAAAATACAAATACAAATGTGCGCACGGCGGGGTTTGTTGCGAAACGAATGCGCAGTGATGTGTTTGTTGGTTTGCCACTTACGCTTCTCGGTGTCGTTTTCGTATTGTTGCTCGCATATCTTATTGCTCTGTCGAGCTACTTGCTGCAGGCTAGTGTGATTGCCAAAGTCGATTTGTTTATCGCCGCATATTTTTTTGAACATCGGCAGCCATTTTTAAATCAGCTTTTTGTCTGGGTTACCTTTGGAGGAGAGGTGATTGTTGTGTATATCGTCAGCATATTGTTGCTCGCTTTTTTGCTGCTCAAAAAATATTACGCACACGCTTTTCTTTTTTTGTTGACGCTTTCTGGCACTGGTCTCATGGTGTACGTAACCAAGCTCATGGTTCATCGAGCGCGGCCTGGTCTCGATTTTGCATACTATATAGAGAAGTCGCTTTCATTTCCGAGCGCCCATGCGGCTGTGGCTCTTGCTCTTTATGGATACATTGCATACTTTTTTCTGCAATATGTTTCATCTCGAAAAAGACGGAAAGTTATTTTTTCTTGTGCACTTCTGTTCATCCTGGCAATTGGTTTGAGTCGGATGTACCTCGGCGTGCATTTTTTCAGCGATGTGATTGGCGGTTATGTTGTCGGTGCTTTGTGGCTTATTTTAGGTATTGTAAGTAATGAATTGATCCGTTATAAAAAACATGCGCATCCTTCGACAAAATAATTTTTTTGCTAACACCCTTGTTATTCTTACGATCCTTTCGGTTGTTTTTTTGGGCGGTTTCGGAATGGGCTTGAGTGTGGCGAGTGCTCATGAATATAAAACGAGTGGTACGTACCGGGTTTTGCTGCATGTCGAGCCATATGACGACCCTGCAGTAAATGAAATCACCCATCTTTATTTTAATTTTGAAGACAGTGCCGATCGTCTTAATCTCCTCGATGGCTGCGACTGCGTACTTGAAATAGTGAGCAATAGATCAGGAAATACCGAGATGATTTTTTCGTCGGCTCTCTCAGAGATTGCTGGCGTGAAAACGGAAGAGAGAAATATTGCCGTGCCGATCATGTTTCCTTCAAAGGGTGTGTTTACCGTATTGCTTCATGGCGCGCCGCAAAACACCGAAAGTTTTAAAATGTTTGATCTGCGCTATGATGTTCGAGTAGAAAGAGGAGAAACTGTGCCAGTGTCTGCGTGGCAAAAAATAAAGAGTTTCCACTTGTTTCAGTATGAACATTTTTTCCATCTCATTATTGTCATTGTCGGATTGTGTGCGTGGTACTTTTTTATCATCAGATCAAAAAAATAATATGAAAAAAATAATGCCGTCTGCGATCGTGTTGTTTGCTCTCATTAGTTTCGTCGGTTTTTTCGGTTTTGCATGTCGTGTTTCTGCGCATGTTGTCGTTTTGCCAACGAGCGTCGGCATCGGAGCGTTTCAAGAATTTACTCTTGCTGTTCCAACTGAAAAAAATATTCCAACGATCAGCGTCCGGCTGGTGGTTCCTGAAGGTCTTCAGTCTGTGACACCGAACGTTACACCAGGTTGGAAGATTGCCGTCAAAAAAATCGGCACAGGCGACGATGTTTTTGTAAGTGAAATCGTGTGGTCAGGTGGCAGTATTCCTGATGGACAAAGAGGCGTGTTTGTGTTCAACGCAAAAATGCCGGCGACCCCAGCTGACCTTCAGTGGAAAGCGTATCAAACATACCAAGACGGCTCGGTGGTTTCTTGGGATGAAAATCCCGTTGCAGAACACATGTCCGACGACATGACTGCAAATGAAAATGAAATGAAAGATGAAAGTGAACTAACGCCGTATTCGGTCACGCATGTGGTGGACGACATATCAGAAAACAAATCTTCTGAACACAATAATGACCTCTTCGTATACATTTCTCTTGCATTGAGCCTCCTCGCTATCATGATTGCTCGGTCTTCAGGTTCACAGACTTCAAAAAACAATATTGTTGGTTAAGCAGGTTTTTCAGCGGGTTGGAGCAAAACATGATATTCTGTGCAGAGTGATGCAATCCGTATATAAAAAACTCAATATACGCCTTGGTGTAGCGCTCCTTTTGACAATCTTGGTCGGTCTTTTGGGTCTATTGTTAGCGTCGGCTCATTTTAAAAATGCGCCTTTTTCGACACAATATTCTGCCCAAAATCCATTTTCTGAAGTTGATCATGTAAACATCTGGTGGCCACAGTCGGAAGCGAGTGTCGGTGGGGTCCAGACGTTTATGGTGGCAATCGACGGTCGTGATCTCAAAAGCTACGACATGTATTGGAGTCTCGAACAGGGACAAAAAAATCTGATGGAAAATTCCGAACAGAATTTTCCACATAAACAAAGCGTGGTAGACACGTCCTTTTGGAATTGGAAAAAAGACGGAAGCTATGTGGTGACATTTGTTGCCGAAAAGAATGGCCAGAAATTTGCCGAACGATCTGTTGTTTTGCGAACCGCGCTCAGCACCAGTCTTTTAAATATCAGCAAAGCCCAAAATAAATCAAAGATTTCCACAAACGCTTCTGGTCAGAACACTTCGCAGAAAAACATCGCCGCTGTCGTGATGTCTGAAAATAATTTAGGAAGCGCCAACACGGCTTCCGACCATTCAAATATTCAGGTTCGTCTCGCCACAAAAGACACTGACGACTGGTCGGATCAGGTGTTTGTAGGATCGGTCAGCGGCAGAGACACCGATTCTTACTACCTTTTTTGGCAGGTTGAAGATGGCCAGTATATACAAATGACAAATACTCAAGCCGAAACCGACCAAAAAATGGCGATTATAAATTTCAGTGCATGGCGTTGGATGGGAGAAGGTGGCGATGGTCCGTATCGACTCACGTTTGTCGCCCAAGATCTTGAAGGAAAAGAATTCGATCGCACGTCGCTGAATATTTTTAGAAAAAAAGTGGGCGAGAGAAGCGTCATGTCTTTGAACGATATGAATGACACAAATGATGCGAACGGTACGAATGAAACAAACGGAGCAAATGAAACAAACGGAGCAAATGAAACGAACAATCCAAATGTTTCAAAAGTGGCAGCTGAGGAACCCAAAGAAACAACCTCAGCGAGTCTCGCAGGAGAGTTTTATCTCGGGCGCAGTCAGGCTGCATCTGTGTTGGACAATGGTACCTTGCCACCATCTGCTGTTCGAATGCTTAAAGACGAAATAGCTCTGACCCCGCAAGCGATTTGGGTTGGGGAATGGAGTGGCAATGTAACCCAGTACCTTGCGCCGATCATTTTAGAAGCGAAAGCTAAGGATCAAATGCCTGTTTTGGTTGCGTACAATATTCCGTACCGAGACTGCAATTCGTTTTCGGCTGGCGGTGCCGATGACTTTGTTTCATATGATGCGTGGATTGGCGATTTTGCAAAGGCGATCGGCGATACCAAAGCAATAGTTGTGCTCGAACCGGATTCATTGGCCGGCTCCGGCTGTCTTTCTTCCGAGGAGCAAGAAAATAGATTTGCTCATATTAAAAAGGCGGTGGATACTTTTAATACATATTCTAAGGCGCTTGTATATATTGATGCTGGTCATCCGTATTGGCTCACCGTTGATGCGATCGTGGAGCGACTGAAAAAAGCGGGTATTGAAATGGCACAAGGTTTTTCTTTAAACGTTTCGAATTTTGTAAGCACTGATGCCAATGTCTTGTACGGCAAAGAGATTTCTAAACGAACGGGCGGCGCTCATTTTGTTATCGACACGAGTCGAAACGGTTCTGGTCCGTCCGAAAACCTAGAGTGGTGCAACCCGTCGGGGCGCAGTTTGGGGCTTAAAAGTACATTGCAGACTGGCAATTCTCTTGTCGATGCATTTGTGTGGATTAAAAATCCCGGCGAATCCGATGGCACCTGCAACGGTGGTCCCACCGCTGGCACTTTTTGGGTCGAATATGCGCTTTCGCTCGTCAGAAGCCCGGAACAGAATGTGAGAAATTAAAGGATCGTTTTTTTGACGTTGAGAGCAATCGCAATTTCGCTTTTTAGAAATTTTGAAATTTTTGTCATCAGACTTCTGAAATTGAGGTTTGGAACGGCCGCGAGCATAAATGGAACAAAGATGCCAATACTAAAAATTGCCCATGCGAAATTGTTTATAACAGATGGGGAAATGCCCTCGCGATGTATTGCAAAAGGCAAGCCACCGATAATAAGGGCAATATACAAAGCGTGCGGAATGACAAGTGTTGAGAAGTTGCCTTCCAGGGCCTTTTTTGCGGTAATAGCGAAGCTGCTTTTTTGACCAGTAATGGCCGCACCGAGAGCTTTTATGTGAATCCAAAAACCGCCGATTGCAAATGAAAGGGCAGAAAATGTGAATTGGAAATTCGAGGTCAGCGAAAGATTGAACAGAGTTAGAGAAATGTATGGAATAAAAACCACGGCGAGAAACATCGTAGAAATTTGCAAAGGAATGAGGCCGGTGTAGAGAAAAATGAGCGGAAGCAGGATATTGATGAGCACAATATTTCCAGACAAAAAGAAAGAAGCGGATGAGAGATATTGGATTTTTTGTGGCAACGTTAGGCCCGAACGGAGAAGAAGATTATAGCGGAAAATAATATCAAGCGCCCCGCGAGCCCAGCGAAATTGCTGTTTGTTGTACGAAAGAAAATCTTCGGGCGCCAAGCCTTCGGCGAGGACTTCGGGCACATATATCGAACGCCAACCCTTTTCATGAATGAACATGCCTGTCGCAAAATCTTCGGCAATGCTTTCTGTGCACATGTCGCCGACTTCTGCCAAAGCCTCTCGAGAAATGACCATGTTCGTACCGCACATGGTTGCAGAGTTCAAACGGTTTTTGCCTCGGCAGATTGGACCAAAGAAAAGCTCCTGTTGTTCCCATGAACCTTTTGTTGTGCGGTTCAAATGGGCATTTTTATAATATTGTGGCGTCTGAACAAAGCCGAGTTTTTTGTCGGTAAAGTAGGGAATTGTCTTTCGTAAAAAATTTGCATGCGGAACATGGTCGGCGTCGAAAACAGCAATATACATGCCGGTGCTATGCGCGACGGCATTGTTAATGTTGCCCGCCTTTGCGCCGCCAGCTATTTTTCGGGTAAAGCAGCCGATGCCGAGCTCCTTTGCCATGCTTTCGATTTCCTGCCAGTTTTCCTTTTTGGCCACAAAGCCGTCATTTAAAATGTAGACTTTATGATTTGGATACTCCATGTCGCGAGCGGCGATTGCTGTTTCGCGCACTATGTCGGTCGGTTCGCCGGCTACTGTAATGAATACGTCGACCGTAGGTGTGTAGGAAAGATCTTTCTTTGCGCGGTAATCCATATCCCAGACAGTGTACAAATACGTAAGCGCCTGCCAGGTATGAAAAATTTCACCGATTATAACCAGAGCAAATAAATATTTGTTGCCAATGGGAAAAATAAAAGTGATAACCACAAAATAGACGAGCGCCGCAATAGTCGTCGATATGATCAGAGGCTTTGATGACGCCGTCGACAAAAAGGCGGTTCGTGAAGGTTGCTGTATCATAAATATCTGAGTTTATAGACGTACAAATTCAAGCCAGGTGAAAACTGTCGCGCTTCAGTGCGCTCGAAATTTTTATCGAGGTACAGACGCATCTGTTCTTCATATCCCTGATCGTATCCCATGAGCACATACATTTTTGAATATGTTTTCGACCACTCGTCGGTTGCGCTTATGAGACTTTCTTCGCTGTATTCAGGAATTTGTTTCGATTCTTCGTAGCGGTTCCAGATTGGAAAAGTTGAAAGTCGGGCTTGACCTTGGTAATAGTATTCGATCGGATAGGTAATAAATGGTGCGGAGAGAACAAACAAATCCTGTGGCTCAGCAACTGCGCTTACATAGGCGCTCGCTTCCCGAAAATTTTCATTCGAGGGTGCGGTTTCTGAAAATGCTTGAGCAAAGAGAGACGCTGAAAGAACCACACAGAGACCGGCGATTACGTACGTCTGCATTTTTTTCGGGTAGAGTGTAACGTAATGAATAATTAAAATGTAAATCGACGGCAAAATGATTGTTAAGTAGCGCGACAAAAAGAGCGGGCGGATAGTGGCGCTAATTATAAAAGCCAAAGCAATAGGTATGAACACGTTCATCAAAAAATATATTGTTTGTTTGGCGAGAGTGGTATGTTTGGAAAGGAGAGCAAAACTGCCAAAAATGGCAAGCGGCCAGAGTGAAAGAAAAATTGTATTGAATGTATTGCCCTGGAAACCAATAAAGAAATTTGAAAAGACGTTGAAAACATCGACGCTGCTTGGAGCCACAAGGTGCGGATCGGAGTCGTTTGTGCCGGTAATCATGCGCAGATAAAACCATGCTCCGAGCAGGCCCGCTGCAAGTGTCGCGACGATTGCAAAATATCGGAACGATTTCGCCGGAAAGGTTTTTTTATGAATAAGATAAAAGATTGCTTGCACGAACAAAATGAAGGAAAAAAAGTAATGCGTGTAGACACCAAAAACCACGGTAAGGCCGTAGAAAATCCAGGCATATGCGCGATTATGGGTGTGATTGCGTTTCCAAAGCCGCAAAAAGAATAGTTGGTTGAGAATCGTTACGAGCAAAAGCAGTGTGTACATGCGAGTTTCTGCGCCAAACCAATTTAGAAACGGTGAAAGCGCCGCAAACCCCACGAGCAATAGTCCGACCTTTTTTCCATACGCTTCTTTGCCAAGATAATAAAAAGCAGGAATAGATGCGAGCAAAAAGAGGAGCGACATGGAGCGCAACGAGGTGACCGACATCCCAAAAAACATTTCCCATATGTGGAGCAAGACAAAGTAGAGCGGAAGATGAACGTCGACGACGACCAGTTTGATCGTGCCCCACATGCTGCCGTTTGTTTGGAATATGCTCTGGGCCTCATCGAGTCGAAGGCTTTTGGTGAAAAACGAGGTGATTGATAGGGCGAATACGAAGAGCATCGCCGCAACGATCCAGATTGCTGATTCGTATTTTTTTATGAATCTATATATTTGCATACCCGCCAGCTTGTAATTTTTCAAGTTCCGCTTGGTAGACTCGTTTTCGAAGTTCAGAAGTTGAAAGCGGATGATTCCTTTCGTTGAACACTACCTTGAGAGGTAATTCGCTACCGGTGAAATTTTTATTTTTCCAATCGGCGCCGATAATGCGAACGTCAATTGGCAAAGTTCTGAGCAATTTCAAAAGATCGGCTTCGGTGTCGTACAGCACAACTTCGTCAATCCAACGAATCGCCCGTGTGACTTCAAGCCGCTCGGCCAGTGTTTGGACGGGCTTATTTTTTGTTTTGCGATCGACGCTCGGATCCGACTGTAAACCAACGATCAGATAATCGCAGTATTCTTTGCAATCTTTGAACATCTGCACATGCCCGCTGTGCAAAAGGTCGAACGAACCACAGGTAAAACCGACCACTGGTTTTTTGACCCGTGAACTTTTTGCAACAAAAACCCAGGTCTTGATGAACACAAACGTAAATACAAAAGCAAGGCCGGTGGCGATGACAACGCTCAGTAGATCAGGAAGACGTGCTCGGTCGATGAGTAGATAGGTTGCAAGCGCGTTGATAGTGGTGCTCCCTGCGACCACAGTGTAGAAACGGACGAGCTCCCACGGATTAAATGTTTTTTGTTTGAAGGTTGCGTATTTATTGAGCAAAAAACTCGAGATCGTTCCAAGTAAGAATGTGCCGGCTTTGGTTGCGACGTAGTTTGCAGCAAAAAACGAAGAGTTATGAGTAAGAATGTAGTATAAGCCAATATCGAGGACGGTATTAAAAATACCGAAAAGACCAAAGGCAATCATCTGACGACGTGACGGTTCGCCCAATTTTCCGAAAAATAATCTTGAAACTTCTTTAAGTGCGCGCATGATAACGCCAAAGTTTGCACCCTTGGCATATCCTTCTGTGCGCGGGAAATGGGTAACAGGCACTTCTTTCATCGATACATTGTTTTGCATCAGATGAATGAGAATTTCAGCGCTGATCATATTACCTTGGCTTGTGATCGGCAAATTGGCGACAACTTCACGTTTGAAAAGTTTGAATGCACCGTCGATGTCACGAACCTTGAGGCCGAAAAGAATTCGGTTGATGATATTCCAGCCGCGCGCATAGACGAGGCGAATGAGCGGATCCTGGCGAACTTTTCGGTATCCAATGACTGCATCGTGTTGGTCGATATGGGCAACCAAAAGTTCGAGTTCAGAAAGATCAAACTGCAGATCCGCATCGGTGAAAAAAATATAGTCGAGAGTTGCAGAGTTGAAGCCGGTGATCAATGCACCGCCGTAGCCTTTGTTTTTCTCATGTGTTACCAAACGAATCTTTTCACCGTGTGTGGCTTGAAGTCGTTTGACCACGCCGGCCGTGTCGTCTTTACTTGCATCATTCACAACAATGATTTCGTAGGTGTCTGTAACTCCTTCCGCCGCAGCCATTGCTTGGGTAATCGAGCCCTCAATGTTTCCTTCTTCGTTATACGCAGGAAAGAAAATCGAAAGTGATGATAATTTTTTATCAGACGGAGAAGTTGTTTTTTGATTTTGTGAATTTTTCATTTTTGTTTTTTTAGTAATTTTATTTTTAGAATATTGAGTTGCAGTGATCTATGATTACTGAATCGGGTAGAGCTGCGGCAGTAAGTCGTTGTAGAGAGCGATGCCAAACCATGCCCAGTTTGAATCGTAATACCCAAGCTTCTGTTCCCAGTTAAATGTGTCGACGTTGTAAAGGGACTCAAGCTTTCGGTAGTACACGTCGCGGGCAATATCGGGATCTTTATTCATAAAGTAGCCGATGCTGCCCCCGTACATGGCGGGCGATTCTTTTAACTCCACTGCATCGCCGGCATGCGAATAGTTTGTATATAAAAGAGCCCGGTCGCTCCATTCTTGATTAAAAAATTCGAGGGAGGCGAGAGCTTTTTTTGCCCGGGGTTCGTTAAACCACAACCGATCAAGGCTGAGTCTCCATGGGAGTCGAAGGGCATCATAACTATAATTTGTTGTTTGGTCGGTCGGTTTTGTGATCGCAGAAATTTTTCCGGTTGCTTTGTTCACAGCGATCCAGTCAGAAGGAATGCCAGCGGAGGTGCCGGTGTCGAGTGATAAGAGGGAATTTTCCTCAATCAAACCGTAGCCTGAGTCGATGAGACCGGACCAGTTGTTGGTCGGGTCGACGACCGCGAATATTCGGTATGCATATGGTGTGAAATACGAGGGATTCACTACGATCGTGTTTTTTCTCGTTTCAAACTTTTCGACATTGTTTGCCGCAAGATACGGCCGGCCACCAATGACTACGACTTCTTTTTTCCAAATGTCGCGAATGATTTCCACCGCATCACCAAAATAATTTTTGTCATTCCAGCGGCGGGATGCAAAAAGTAGGGCAAGAGCAATGTCAACGTCGGCGTCGCTTGCAGTATTGTGGCCGTTTAAGTTTTCCAAAATGCCGTACGTGCCATCTTCGCGTTCTCCAAACAGCCAGCTGATCAAATGATCTTCATCGCGCTGCATATTGTCTTTAGTCCACTGCCAGGCGTCGTCAAAAGTTGCTCGATCATCAACCCAGACGGCTCGAAGCATTGTGTAGCTTTGGCCTTCAGATGTTGTGATGTTGTTACGGTCTTTGTCGAGCGCGCGAAGTGTGTCTGCTTCGAGACTCTCCTTTTTATAGTAATACCAGAGCGAGTCGAGCATGTTTCGTTTTGAAAAAACAGCTTGTTTTTCTTGGTCAAGTCTCTGGACGACCACAAAACCCGCGCCGAAAACGGCGATGAGCAGGATACTATAGATTGAAATTGTAAGTCTCGATGATTTCATGAAAACGTGGTCGAAAAAACTATATTGTTGAATATAAACTGGCTACGAGAGGGAAGTGAACTGTAACCCGAATATCATTTTTTGTAAATAGAATCATAACTTACTTAACTACTTATGGTGGTTGCAGATGTGGTACGATAAGGCAATGAAATACAAAATAGCGATAATATCTTTGTTTTTAGCCGTATTTTTAGTATTTATTTTTGGTTTTACCAACCCAAAAACGAAACAAAAATATTCAGAAACCATCGCAAATTGCCAAGCCTCAGATCTTGAAGGTGTGGCGACATTTGAAGATTCGCCAAGCGGAAATGGTAATATCGAAAATAACAATCGTTTGCTCGAGGGAACAATTGCTCTCAGAGTTCGTCCTGGTGTTCGGTGTTTGTTGCAAAAATATCCAAGCGTTTCGTTGGTAAGTGCTGGACAGGAAATTTTGGTTAATGCGATTTTTACAGATACAGCTCCGCATCTCATTCTCGACGCGAGCCAAACCGCCGTGATCCCAACCGAAATTCGATCGCTTTGTCGACCAACTGAAAATATCGAAGCCAATGACATTTCAAATACTCGCTTTGTGCCAACACAAGTTGCAGTCCGACTCGACATAGATGCAAAAAACGGCTACCTCCAAATTCCTTTGCAATATTCCACCGGCCGGGCAATTTTTGTGAATGAACAATGTGCTCCATCACGCGCACCAGAAATTCAATTCCATCCGTATACTCAAAGTGTTTCCGCACTGTAAGGGGGCATGCAGCCATTCGTCTCATTGTTTGATACGATCATACAATGAGAAAACATTTGCACACTCACTTTCATATGCATATTCAAAATTACTCCGCTTTTTTAAGATCGGTGTTTTTGGATGCAACGATTTTTTTTATCGTGGTTTTTGTGATGTCAGTTTTTGTAGCACCATTTCCTTTTGAGGACGCCAAGGCTTTGGCTGCATCGTCAGCTGCGTCTGCATCGTCCGAAGCCACCACTTTCCAGGTTTCAGGTTGGATTCCGTATTGGCAGACCACGAAAGGCACGGCTGACGCTCGCCGACACCTCGATGTGCTCACGGAAATAAATCCATTTGCATTTGTAGTTAAAGAAGATGGTTCGCTCCGTGATTTGGCCGATCTTAAAAAAAGCGCTTGGAAACGACTCATCAAGTCCGCGCATTCGAAAGATGTGGCTGTCGTGCCGACGGTCATGTGGAGTGATACAGAAAATATTCAGAATATTCTGAGCAATCCATCTTTGCGGCAAAGACATATCGAAGAGATCGTTTCGATGGTTAAAAAAGGCAAGTACGACGGTGTCGATATCGACTACGAAGGCAAAAAGAGCGAGACCAAAATGTTTTACGCCGAATTTTTGCGAGAACTTAAATTGGCGCTTGGTTCAAAAATTCTTTCCTGTACGATCGAAGCTCGAACACCGCCTGATTCTTTATACGCAATTATTCCTGCCGACCTTCGATATGCCAACGACTATGTGGCGATCGGCGCTTACTGCGACTCGGTGAAAATCATGGCCTACGACCAACAACGCGCCGACATCAAACTCAATAGTTCTAAAAAAGGCGCGCCATATATTCCTGTGGCAGACACTGATTGGGTTCGCAAGGTTGTTGCGTTGGCAATTCAAACCATTCCCAAAGAAAAAATTATGCTTGGTATTCCAACGTATGGGCGGGAATGGGAGGTGACTGTGGCTCCCGATTGGTTTAAACAATATAAAAATTTGCAGGCGTTGAACCCCGAAGCGGCTCTTGGCTTTGCAAAGGATTTCAACGTCACACCAAGCCGAAATTCGGCTGGGGAACTCAGTTTTTCGTATATTCCCGAATACGTTTCGGGTTTGGCGGCGGTTGTAAAATCGACGAACATTCCAATTCCGGCCAATACTCCAAGTGGCAATGTTGTTGCGGCCAAGGCCTTGGCACTTGCAAATGCGACTGGTCAACCGATTAAATTCAGTCTTATGTGGTGGAGCGACGCCGAAGCTGTGCGACAAAAAGTCGAATTGGCAAAACAGTTTGGTCTTGGCGGCGTCGCCCTGTTTAAAATTGACGGCGAAGAAGATGAAGGAATTTGGTATGTGCTCGAAGACTATTAATTCTCGTTGCTAAAAAATTATTGAAAAATAAAAACCGCTCCCATGAGCGGTTTTTTGGTCACGAACGTTTTGAGGCTACGTGAACACATGAATGTGGGATGGGGTTAGCGACGACGCAGAAAAGCAAGGAATCCAAAAAACAAGGTCGGCAAAACAGCGGGCGATGGAATGGGGTTGAGCATGAAGCTTCGGTCGATTCCCTGCGGATCCAATCCATATCCAATAATTTGGCCGGAGTCATTGATTGCCGTTGCTTCGACAAGTGTCCAGCCAAGCGTCGGATCGATCAGGTTATTGAGGTCAATCATGTGACCCTGAGAATAGAGGAAAGCCCGACGATCGAAGCCGTCTTGCGACCACCATCCGACAATGTCGCCACGTTCGTTCAGACCGAGTGCCGCGCTCGAAACTCCACTGAGCGAACCAAGGCCTTGCATTACTCCATCGGAATACACAAACGCCTCAGACCGGCCGCTTTCGTTCCAGGCTGAACCGACGATGTGGCCGCTGTCGCTGATGGCCGTGGCTTCGCTGTGTTCGCCGCCCAAAGTACCAAGGTCCTGCATAGTGCCATGAATTGCCGAAACGAAAGCATGCGTCTGCCATTCGGGGCTCGAGGTCAGAGACGAACCAACGATTGTTCCATGGCGGTTGATTGCATTGCCGGAGCTCGACCTTCCGCCAAGTGTGCCGAGATCCTCGATGCGATCATGAGAGCTTCTAAAAGCGTGTCGATAGCCGTCAAAGATTAAATCACCAGCAAGCTCATTGCGGTCGCTGATTGCATTGGCAATGCTTTGAACGTTGTCTGGTGTGGTAAGCGTCTCCATCCGCCCATCGTGCCAGACGCTTGTTCTTGCGCGGTGATCGTCGCCAAACACGAAGCCGGCAAGCCAGCCTTGTTCGTTTATGGCTCGTGCCTGGCTCATGAGTCCTTGAGTGTGCAGATCCACCAGGCCGCCATTTTCAAATGAGTACACATAGGCATGGCTGGTTTCTTCTGAAGACACAAAAGCCCATCCGGCAACGGTGCCGGTGTTGTTTAAGCCGATTGCTCGGCTGTCGGCGGCACGGGTTTCACCCGGGCCGCCGATGTTGCCAAGGTCGATGAGACGGTAATTCACCTCGGCTGAAACCGCAGCTGAGGCGAGGACGACAACGAACAGGCTTTTCAAAAACATTCGAATCTCCTTTTCTAATGAGTGGTGAAAGAACGGTCCTTGGTTTTTATACCAAGACGCGGTTCAAGTTTTGCTTAAGAAAAAATTAATTCTCGAGAATTTTTTTCATGCTGTCGAGCATCATTTGCCAGTTTTTGGCGCTTTGATCCCGCTCTTTTTCGGTGGCATTGGCGTCTTGTGTGAGTCGAACCGTTGTGTGGTCGCTATCTGGTGCAAGATTGTCTGGAGCAAGAGTGATGCGAATGAGGTGGTATTTTTCTGGAGCTTCAGGAGCGGTCTGGCTCTGGCTGCTGTGTTTGTAGGAAATTTCTCGCTCGGGTTCTATAGAAACGATCACCCCATGGTCTTCGTATGTTTTGCCTTCGTATTCGCCCTTCCATACAATCGGGCTGCCAACCTGCCAGTCAGAAACAACCGTTGTGCCAAACATGTATTGCTTGATAATCTCGGGCGTCACCAATGCTTCCCAGATTTTTGAAACGGGGGCATTGATAGCGACTTCAGCTTCTGCGATATGATTTTGTGTATCCATATTTTGAGTATACCAAAAACCCGCTGTCATGCGACAAGCGGGCTTTGCATATTTTTGCTGAATGGTCGGTGCTAATTATGCGAATTAGAGGTCAACCGAAGGGCCGGCTTCGACTGCTGCGTCTGGAGTAATGTCTGTGACCTTGGATTCGATCTCGGTCGTTTTGTTGGATTTTGAGCTGCTTCGAGATTTTTTATTTGTCTCATTCTTTGCTTCTGGGTTAGATGAAGTTTTGGTTGTCGTGTCTGAACCGGAAGATGTGTCAGATGGAGCTGGTGCAGGTGGAGGGGTTGGTTCATCTGGACCTCGAAGTGGAAGCGGTGAGGTGACGTAGAAGGTGATTGTCTTTGTGTCGAAGCTGTGGAGGCTACGGATAGTAAGAACGAGTTCACCTTCGCTGAAATCACCCGGAATCGAATAGTCGGTGTTGTCGAAACTGCCGGAAGCGTCAGCGGTAAAGCTTGCAACGACTTCTGAACCAGTTCGGTCGGTCAAGATTTCGATCGGATTATGTGGCAAGTAGCCCGAGCCGATGAATTCGATGGTGCTGCCCGCAGGGCCAGCGTATGAGCCGAGCTGAATGTTGGTGTAGATCGGTGCAACGGTGAGGCTGGCGGTTGTTTCAACCTGACTTTGAGCACCTCGGGCAATGATGTCGAGCGAACCAGCTGGTGCAAATGGAACTGCAGTTGCGTATTCGAAGCTACCAGAAGCATCTGCGGTGGTGGTGCCAAACTGGCCGTTTGCCGTTCGGAAGGTGACGGTTTCGCCACCGGCAAAACCTGCGCCAAGGATTGTGAGTGCGGAGCCTGCTTGTGCGTAGTAATTGTCAAACCAGATTGCAGGATGGAATTCGGCGAGGGTGATGGTGAGAGGGATTGTGGTGTGAGTGATGGCTCCGGTGAAGGTGTAGGTTGCTGACTGTACGCCAAATGGCATGACAAGCGGTGCGGTAAATGTGCCGTCTACGCCAGCGGTGATCGATGAAAGGGCATTGTCATTTTCAACAACTGCTACTGTTTCGCCGGGAGCAAAACCTGTGCCGCTAAAAGTAACAGTCGCACCTGGGCTCACATAGTAGAGGTCTGCGACGACTGAAGGGTAGAGGTTGCCTACGACGATGCTTACAGAAGCTGAAACATTGCTCGAAATACCAGTGAAAGTGATAGGGACGCTGCCGCCGTTCATGTACGGAATATCAACAGAAACTTCAGGGGTATTGCCGAGCGCATTTGCTGCGACGATTGTGGTTGAACTTGCATCACCAACGGTTACGCTAACGTTTTCATTGGATGCAAAACGAATGCCTTGGACAGAAATAATGGTACCAGGTTCTGCGTAGTAGGCGCTTGATTCAAGATACGGGTTGAGTTCGCCGACCGTGATCGAAGTGGCAACGGTGGCGTGGCTCACGACGCCGCGGAAAGTGAAGTCGAGAGCGCCAGAAGCGGTGAATGGAATCAAAACCTCTTCACTAAAAGTGCCGTCGCTGTCGGTGCTGAAGACATCGAAGGCAGCGTCATTGAGCATTACGACAACCTGTTCATTTTGAGCAAAATCCGCACCGTTCAACGTGATGTTGTCGCCTGGGAAAACGTAGTAGCTCGATGGTTCGACCGTTGGGTAGAAATTACCAAGCTGGAGCGCAACGCTTGCGGTGACGTGACTTGAGCCGCCGGTGGCTGTGAGCACAAGCATCTGGCCGCCGAGGTATGGCAGGTGAACGAGCGTGCTAAAGGTACCGGTTGCATTTGTTGTAATGGCTCCGTTTGGGATGGTTCCGCCGGTAAATGAAATTTGTTCGTGTGGGGCAAAACCTGAACCGACTACCGTAATATCTGTGCCAGGATTTGCAAAATAATTTGATGGTTCGAGAGTGGGACTGAAGGTGCCGACCGTGACTTCGGTAGACGCTTCGACGCCGCTGTCGTTGCCGACTACGCGGTAGGTGATGGAAGTGCCTTGGGCGCTAAATGGGAGGGTTGTGGTTCCGGCGTTTGTGAATGTTCCAGAAGCGCTGACGGTAAACTGCGCGACTGGGGTTGGGTTGGTGTTTGCATATACTTTTACCAATTCGCCGCCAAGAAAACCTCTGCCAGTAAAGGTGACTGTTGCGCCTGGTGCGCCAAAGTAAATGGAGGGTTCTACCATTGCGGAAAGTGTGCCAATGGTTACTGTGACGGATTCAGATGCATTGCTCTGGCTGCCGCGAAGCACAAAGGTTTTTGAAGTGCCCTGATACGAAACAGGGATTACAAAACCGCCAGCGTTTGTAAACGAACCGTCAGAACCAACAAGAATCGAAGAGACAAAAGAAGCGCCTTGGCGGACGTTTACTGTTTCGCCGGGTGCAAAGCCAGTTCCCGAAAAGCTCAAGGTTTCGCCTGGAATAAGGAAGTACGAGCTTGGGCTGATCGATGTGTAAAAGGCGTCAATATAGAAGAATGTTTGGGTTGAAGCGCCCGAGGCCTGGCCGGTAGCGGTGATTGTGTATAGACCAGGCTGTACTTGTGGCACGATCAGGTCGGCGTCGTTGAAGGAACCGGCATTGTTTGCGGTCGCCATGACGGAATTGCCGCCGAGGCTCACAAGCACGTGTTCATTTGGAGCAAAATTAATTCCGCTCACAGACACATGGGCGAAAGGCGAGTGTGACTCGGCTTCGATGGTTAAAAAGGGAGAAAAGGGTACGACGTAGTATGAATTCGAAGCTTGGTCGTTGTTTGGGTTTACTGCAACGACGGTGAATGGTCCTTGGGGTGCATTGGCTGGCACGCCGATTTCTGTTTCAAACATGCCGAGGCTGTCGGTAGTGACAGTGGCGAGAGGAGTACCTGAAGGCGCGTTTCTATAGATATGAATTATTTCTTCGGCACCCCAACTTCCACCGCTCACGGCGAGGGTTACGCCCGGAGGACCGCTGAATGTGTCAAAAGTAACGTACGGTTCATCGGCGGCATAGGCAGTGCGGGCTGGTGTAATGACCGAGCTAAACGGCAAAACTATGAGTGAAAAAATAAGGGCGGCTGAAAGGAAACGTGAAATGGTTCGTGACATATAGTTCTAAATGGGTTAAATGTGATTGTGAAATAATTGCGAACAATGTGGCGGCGAATAAAAGTAACCGTGCCTTCAGGTCTGAAAGACTGGTGCCACCAGTGTATAGACTCTCAAAGGATCGTCAAGTTAGCGAAATGTCAATAAAGGGGTATGTTGTGGTACACTCTATATATTAGAATATTAGAGGCATAATCCTTAATATACATATGAAAACACTCACCTGTAGACAAATGGATGGCATGTGCGACGAACCAATAAGCGCTGAAACTTCTCAGCAGATGATCGACGTATGTATGGAACATGTCAAAATGGCTCACCCTGACATGGCTAAAAATATCGAGGCAACTCCAAAGGATGATCCAAAAATGGTGGCTTGGTATGAGAAATTTATGAAAACCTGGGCCGAAACACCAGAGGACAAATAAAATAAAAAACACCCGGTCAGATGACTGGGTGTTTTTTACAATATGTGCCAATTTACCAACTTTTCTCCAAAAGCCCGCGATACTGCGCTCGATTTCGCCACAAAAAATAGAAATTAATGAGCACGAGGGCGTCTGCAAGCAAGGCACCACTGGTCATGAGACCGCCGTCCAAAAAGAAATGAAAGGCGAGAATGTTGAGACTTACGGGCAAAATAAGCAGGGCGGCGAGCGCCATGCGGTTGGTGACTACGAGCACAATGGCGATTGCAAAAACGCTCGCAATGAACTGGACGAGATAGCCCGTTTCGCCGAGTGTGTTGATGAATGCAAAAGCTTGGGGTGTGTTGTAGAGATCGGCAGTGGGGGCAGGAAAAACGCCCAGCGCCCCGAGGATCGGTGTTGCCAGCAGCAGACACAAAACAATGCGCAAAATAATGTTTAAGATTTTCATATGTATTAAATAAGGCGAATTACATTTTTAAAATATTTGTTTCACTTTTAATTTCCTAGGTTTATTTTAGCAAAATATGTAATGATTTGTATAAATTAATAAGCTTATTTTTTGATCTTTGATTTTTTTACATGTTTCTTGATAAATAAAAAAACCGCTCGTGTGAGCGGCTTGGTGGGGTGGGGTGAGGACAAGCGGTGGTGACGATACCCTCGGATTTTATGACTCGGTCCACATGTGTCCATGAGGCAGGGGCGTTTCAAGGTAATTTTAAACGACACCGCAGGCCACAAGGAGGGCGGCAGCGTCAAAATCCTTACCGTAAGTTCGAGACTGACTTTCCGCAAGGAGCTTGAGACTAATACTCCCACGTGTGTTCAGCATGATGTCGGCCACCAGCGCCTTGTAATAGGCCCGGCGAAATTCGGGAATGCCATATGCTTGGTGTGGATTCACGTGGTCCCATTGCTCAAGTCTCCTCTTGTACTCAGCAAGTTTTTCCTCAAGCTCCAATCTGACCTCCTGGTTTTTTGGAGGACTCAAAGAGTATCCATGATTGAGATACTCGAGTGCTTTTGTCTGTTCCACATGTTCTCCTGTAATTCATTTTGTGTTGGTACGAGATAAAGACTCTGTGCATGGCACAGAACAAAAAATTTTCCTCAAATATAATGAATTAAAATATATATTTTGTCAATGTGCATTTAAAGTATTTACTCCGCTGAGTATATTTTAATTCATGCAGTATGATGACATGCGGTATGATGAAAAGTATGGTTACAAAAGAAATACCGGGCGGCACGGTGCATACGCTGCCCCCAGACATGCGTGCGGCTCTCACTTCTGCCGCATCAAACGCCCTTGCCACATGGCAAGACATCACACCACTGGCTCGTAATGAATGGATTTGCTGGTGTATTGCGGTGAAAAAACCTGAAACGCGCAAGGATCATATTCGTAGAATGGTGGAGGGGTTGTCGAAAGGGAAGCGACGGCCGTGCTGCTGGGCTGGTTGCCCACATCGAAAGTGAGCTGCAGAAAATCGCTCGTCATTTTTGAAATAAAAAAGCCGCCTCCAACGCAGAGGCAGTCTCTTTGTTGGTGGCGGTGCCTTGGGATTCCTCGGCTTACTTGCCGAAACGGATCATCATTTTGTCAGGTTTGGAAGATTGAGTGGGACACTGAGACGATTGACGCAACTCGAGGTACTTCACTCAAGATCTCGATTGCGTGGTTGATGAAGCCTGAGATTTTTTGACGAACCTCAACTGAAATTTTTGTTGGGTCAGTTTTCTCCTTCAGTGCAACCGTATGAGTGAAAACCTCTCGTTTAGTTTCCGCTCCAGCAAGTTGGGTTTGAAGGAGAACTCTTTTATATTAAATTTAATTTGGAACGAAAAGAAAACCCCACCGACCTGCGCCAGTGGGTTCCTGGGTTGAGGTGGTGGGGGTATTAGATCTCCATGTACTCTGCTTTTTGCAGCATGATGTAGATGTAGACCGTGAGATTGCGGTCGAAGTCCCTGAGGAAAGCCATCATGTCGTCGCGGATTTGCGCCACACGATCTTTCAAGTTGCCTTCTCGATCGAGGCCGCCGTTGCCGAAGATCATGATGCCGATGTCCTTGTGACCTGTGTCGTAGGGGCCTGACTCAGTGAATCGAACCTCGACTTCATTTGAAGTAAGGTGGAGTTCCTAGTTATAAGGAACGTCGAGCGCTTTTGCCACGCTTTCTGCGATGGCTGGCCCGAGTTTCAACAGCATGTCGCCAGCGAGCCTACCTTTCCTGTGATGAACCAGACAAATTGGCATGAGGCACTTCCTTTCTTGTTCGTGATTACCACCTCACAATGAGATAGAGGACTATCTCAAAGAATGATGACATATAAACAGAATATGTCAAATTTGCTCACTCTAGCTGCGATTTTAGAACTATTGATTTGGGGAGGTTCAGTTTCCAAGTTTGGTTTCGAAAGACCTAGAGAGCTTTATATAAAAAAAGCCCCGCACCATCCTTGGTGCAGGGCTTTTAGGGTTTTGTTTGTCTCAGGACAGGTCAGCCAAGATGCGAAGCGCATGAACCCACATCTTCTGCGCAGCTTCGTCGCCAGGGAAGCGTTCGACTGCGAGTGAGTAGAAGAACGCCTCAGCACCGATCTTCTTCGCGACGGCCACACAGACCTCGGAGAACTTGATGATCAGTGCGCGACGTCTGTTGACGTCTGGGACTCTGGCCACATTGAGGTTGTACAGGATGTCGGCCATCCACTTGCCAAGCATGGTGGGGCCGCGGCCGTAGACGTCCTTTTTAAGTTCATCGGGCGACATCGTGGTGGTGGTCACCATGTGGCCTGCACCTTCGATCCTCTCTCGATGACCCGCTCGAAGAACGCCTGGATGCTCGAGCTCTGCAGGGTGTTCCAGGCACAGAAAGCCATCTCCAGTAGTCTGGACCATTCCTGGAAATTAAGCGGTTCCTTCTGCTGAAGAAGAGCGTCGCCTTCAGTTTGCAAAAGATCGAAGATCGCTGCGTAGTACGTGAAGAATTGATGGAGAACATCGTCTGACAGTGGGCCACTTACGGCTTCCTTCGGAAAGGGGGGCATGGAACGGGTGGTAGTCGTGGGGGTCATGGTCAGCTCCTCTGGGTTTGAGTCAAAACAGTAGACGCAACATGCGCCACTGAAACTGTCTGTGAAATAGAATAACATTAAAAACAAAAAAGTCAAACTTTGCTCGACATAATTGCCGAGATTAGAACCTTCTGGAAAGCTGATCCGCTCGTCGCATACCTGCCGAATCTGAAGGATGGATTGTATCCGGTGGTGCGGCCGACCATGGAAGAACTCCTTGTTAATTTACGAAATTAGGTTGATTTTTTGAAAGTCTTCTTAATCATTTTCTTGGCTTTTCTTTGTCCTTTTCTGACAGCCACGGTATCTTTTCCTTTTGATTTCTTCATTTGGCGTTCGATTTCATTCTTTACGTCATCTATGGCTGCGTAGAGTTCATCTTTTTTTGAAACAGCGTAAAATTGGTTACCATTTATGCCTAAGTTTATCTCAGCCCTGAAGATGTCTCCAGACTCCCGAGTACCTGAAGCACGGCCGACCTCAACTTGGATCTGAAGCTGACTTTCTGTGGTGTCTGCGAATCTGTCCATGCCCTTCAGCTTTTTTTCTACATAGTTCCTTATTGCGTCTGTCATTTTGATATTTTTTGTTTGGATTGCAATGTTCATATATCTATTATACACCATAAAGCTAAACTTTAGTAAATGAGTGGAACGGGTCTACTGATATGTCAATATATTATGTATAATCAATTAAGCGAGTATTACTATCCATTTAATCAAACTTATTATGAAAATTCCAAATGCATTTAAAATTGAAAATACGGAACACATACTGCTTTTGATCGCTGGTAAACAAGAAGCGAGTTTCTATAAGATTTTTGATGGAAAAATCAACCACCTTTCTATCTGTAAAGTTGAAAAACCACACTATTCCGACAATGAGGGGCATTTTAAGGTAAGAGCATCTGGTAGGGTAATACGTTCCGGGTCACCTCGAGAGCTTGATGACAGTATGGTTATAAATGATTTTTTAAAAAAGCTAAAAGATCACATTAAGAAAAATATTAGTGCAGGCGACTATGAGTCAGTGTATATTACCGTGCCCTCGCATATGGAAAACATTATAGTAGAATCCTTACCTGTTAAACTAAAGAATAAAATACAGCATCAAATTGACGGTAACTTTTTCAAACATGGGCCACTCGATGTACTTAAAAAGTTTTCTACGTTAAACAAAAAGGAAGGTTCTAGTAAAGTGCCACTTATAAAAGAAGAAGCAAGGAAAATCTTAAAAAAGTCTAGACAAGCACGGAAAGTAATTAAAGGAGACCCAAAAAAATAGGTTTACCTTATTGTCTCCACTATCCATTCACTAAACCCTGGAAATATTCCGAATTTAGCAAAAAGTGTCAAGATGTAAGCAATTAAAGCTACGAGAATAGTAGCCCCGATTACAGTCCCCAGCCCCATAACAAGACCTATTAGAAATCGGCGTTTTAGGGAAGCTAATTTGCTTGTCGCTACTTCTAACTTATCTAGTGCCTCTATTAAAGAATTTACTTTATCATCTGTTTCGTTATATTTGTATTCTAATATGATTACGGTTCAAGAATATTCTCCGTATTTCCGTTTACAGAAATAATCACATTTTGTACAGTTGGAAACTGCTTAAGTGTTTCCTCGATTTGTGCACGGATTGCTAGAACTCGGCAGGAACCCGCCACATTTTTGTTAAGATTCGAATCAAAATCTACTCGGGCGATTCCATTTGAAATAATAAGGCTGTTTACTTTTACGCCAGCATTAAGAGCGGTGCTAAAACCTTGTGACTTTTCAGCAGAAGTCGGACCTTTTAACAGCTCTTCAAGGGTGGTCTCACCAATGGTTGCCACCTTCGGCACTTCACGAACGACGGACTTTGTTTCTTCACACTCAGCGCCTTTACCACTATTGCCAAAGAATATCTTGATAGAGGTTTTCTCTCCTGCGTTAGGATTAAAGGTGGCAAAGGTAACTGGGATACGTAATTCATCATCGTTTTCGGGAAGCCCAGACGGATTGTCTTTTTTAAGAATGAGCGTACCCGTTTTTGTGGAAGGGATAGTGAAATCCATACTTGCTGTGAAAGGCACAAACTCCGTGGTCATCCATTCTCCATTTGCTTGAATCGGCATAGTGCCGAGAGCTTGCCCGTTAGCATCTATCAGGCGAGCAGGAAAAGATGCCTCAAAATACCAGTTGCCACGTGCTTTGCCTTTGATAACTACTGGGTTTGAAATTGTTTGTCCCGGTCGAGGCGTTTCAATCACAATCAGATCAGACTTTTCAAGTTCGTTTCCAATATCTCGCGTGAATGTTTTGCCCTCTGGGGTAGTGCAACGTTCGGGATAACTTTCTTCCACGGGGTAGCCTGCGGCTACGCATTGCTCGAAATTAGTAACAATTGGCGAAGTGCTCCTTGTCAATTTCCAGGCTACGATTAATCCAATAATGATTAGAGCAACGATAAGGATGTATATAAGTATTTTTTTCATATATACATTGTATCATCAAAAATCTGGCTCGACACGGTGGCTCTGATAGGAACCTTTTGGAAGCTTGATCCACTCGCCTCATACCTGCCGAATTTGAAGGATGGATTGTATCCGGTGGTAAGGCCGACGAGTGCGGAGTTGGCGAGATATTAGACTATGTTTGTATTGACCTATACCCCCCTAGGGGTATATACTAGTGATATGAATCCATCAAAACAAAAACTTGTTCGTCGTCTCAAGATTATTGAAGGTCAGGTCCGAGGATTGCAGGACATGATTGGGAAAGATGCATACTGCATTGACGTTATTACTCAAACATCAGCGGTAAAACAGGCGCTCTCTGGTATCGAGGACGCACTCATGGAAAATCACTTGAGCACATGTGTGGTGACACAGATTAAAAAAGGAAAAGAAGACACTGCTATTAAAGAGATCCTTAAGGTTTATCAGCTTAAACGCAAATAAAATCTATGAATCAAAACATAAAAACTGCCAAAACATACAAAATAAAAGGAATGCATTGTGCTTCATGCGCAGGAATTATAGAGAAGACTTTCAAGAAAACGGAGGGTGTTCATTCAGTAGAAGTGAACTACGGAACTGAAACAGCTAAAGTTTCTTTTGATGAATCTAAAACAAATCCTCAGCACCTTTCACAAAAAATTGAAAAACTAGGGTATTCTCTTGTGGTTCCAGAAAACGCCATGGGTACCATGAATACAATGGGTGCAAGCGAAATGGGTATGTCTGCCGATGAACATGCAGCGCATCTCGGCCTCAATCAATCAAAGAAAGAAAAGTTGGCAGAGATTGCTAGCCAGCGATCACTCGTAATATCTGCTATCCCATTGGCAATCTTCAGTATATTTGTCATGGGCTGGGATATTCTTGCTCAGTATAATGCGGTCCCTGCAATGAGTTATACGATTAAGGAATTTTTTCATCACCTTCTTCCTATCTTTGCGACGTATACATTGTTTGTAGTAGGTCGTCCCTACCTCCTTGGCTTCTACCGTTTCCTGCGTTACGGCAAAGCCAATATGGATACGCTTATCGGCATCGGTACAGTAGCCGCCTTTCTTTACAGCTTTGCCGTCACAGCTTTTGAGGACGTACTCAAACCCTTTATAAATGTTGAGCATACCTATTACGATGTAACGATTGTAGTTATTACCTTTATTGCGCTCGGTAAGTATTTAGAAGCTCGATCAAAAATAAAGACAGGAGATGCTATTGAGAAACTCCTTAACCTTCAGGCAAAAACTGCGCTTGTAATCCGTGACGGCAAAGAAGTTGAGATTTCGATAAATGAAGTGAAGCATGGCGATTTGATTATCGTAAAACCAGGAGCAAAGATTCCTGTCGATGGGGTTATCACCGAGGGTTCGTCCTTTGTCGATGAGTCGATGGTTACAGGAGAACCGATGCCTGTTCAAAAGAAAGTTGGAGACTCTGTTGTTTCCGGCACAATGAATACAAGCGGATCTTTTACTTTCAAAGCAACGAAGGTCGGATCTGAAACTTTGCTGGCACAGATTATAAAAATGGTTGAAGAAGCCCAAGGCAGTAAAGCGCCCATTCAAGCGCTCGCTGATAAAATATCGTCAGTGTTTGTACCAATTGTCCTCGTCATTGCATTTCTTGCACTGGGATCCTGGCTCATCTTTGGAACTGGACCACTCGGTTTTTCTCAAGCACTTTCGTATGCACTGGTTTCTTTTGTGGGAATATTGGTAATAGCATGTCCTTGCGCGCTTGGACTTGCCACACCAACTGCAATCATTGTAGGAGTCGGTAAGGGGGCAAAAGAAGGCATACTCATCAAAGATGCTGCGACCCTAGAAAAGCTTCACAAAGTAAATACAGTTGTAGTTGATAAAACCGGTACGATCACAAAAGGAAAACCAACGCTCGTAGACATCATCAATCTTTCAAACCAGAAAGACGAAGAATTAGTATCGATACTCGCTTCACTTGAGAAGAAGTCTGAGCACCCGATCGCTCACGCAATCGTAAACTACGCACAAGAGAAAAATATTTCTGTATTCGATGTCTCAAACTTCGAAAGTATACAAGGTAAAGGACTCAAGGGGTTGGTTAATGGTACTGAATACTTTGTCGGCAATGCAAAACTTATAAGTGATCTCAAGATTTCTTTTGATGCTGTAAAAATTGAGGAGTTTACTTCGCAGGGTAAGACTCCTGTCATTCTCGCAACCAAAGAAAAGGTTCTTGGTTTTGTGATGGTAGCTGATGAAATAAAAACAGAGTCAATCGAAGCGATTAAAAATCTTCATGCTCTTGGAATTAAAGTAGTCATGCTTACGGGAGACGATGAAAAAGCGGCAAAGTATATAGGGTCCCTTGTCGGCATAAGTGTTCCCTTAGATGAAGTGATTGCAAACGTCCT
>JBBSOY010000004.1:0-51904 GCA_038259265.1 Minisyncoccia bacterium | reverse complement strand
TCACAATCGTAGCCAATAAGCAATAAATCCGTACAATACATATACAATTCATACAAAACCATACGCACTATTCATGAATAAAAATTTCAAAAAAATAACCGCAGTCATTAAAAGACGAAAAATCCTGACGACCGTTGTGGTGCTCGTCGTTTTGGGTATCGTTTTCTTTTTTGTAAAAGGTGGAAAGGCGCCGGAACGGGAATATATCAAAGCGAGCCGGATGAATATCGAGCAATCGGTCGGAGTAACTGGCCGGGTTGAGCCTGCGGAAAAAGTGGATTTGGCTATCCAGACAGGGGGCAAGGTCAGTGCAGTGGCCGTGAAGGTTGGGCAAGAGGTGTCGGCGGGCGACATTTTGCTTCGAGTCAATACTTCTGACCTCGACATTCAGCTCAGCCGCCAGAGGGCGGATTTGGCCAAAGCAGAGATCGATGTTGCAAAACAGGCTCCAAAAACCACATCGAGCGATGATCTCACCAAAGCCTATGGCGCTGGTTTTAATGCGGTTACAAATGCATTTCTTGATTTGCCGCCGACCGTTCTTGGTATCGACGATATCTTGCACGCATCCTATCTTTCTCAAAACACCCTCAACACTCGCTATGGAAATGTTGCGAAAAATCTGCGCGCAGATGCATTACAAAAATATTATGCAGCCAAAAAACTCGAAAGCGATGCGCTTGTAGCATACCGCAGCACTACCCGTTCCTCCGACAAAGCTCAGATCGAAGACCTCATTGATGTCACATACCAGGCAACACGGTCGGTCGCAGATGCTGTGAAGTCTCTCAATGCGTTTGTTGACTATGTTGATGGAAAAACCGATGAAGGCATCGACCAGACAGAAATTGCCGAAGACCAAGCAATCATCGACAGCTACACGACGGCCACGAACCTCCATCTTTCCGAATTGCTCGACATTCAGGATACCATCAGTGATGCAAAACTTGGCGTTACCGACGAAGAGCAGGATGTGACGAGTCTGAATTTCACCGTCGACCAGGTCAAACTCGATATCCAGGACACGCTCGTGCAGATCAGTAAAAGAATAATCCGATCGCCGATCAGTGGGGTGGTGACGGATGTGTCAGCTGAAGTAGGCGAAACAATCAATTCCTCCGAACCTGTCGTGTCGGTCATTTCAGCAAATCAGTATCAGATCAAAGCCGATTTACCCGAGGCAGACATTTCGAAAGTCGTTGTCGGCCGCGATGCGCATATTACACTCGACGCATATGGGGACGATGAGATTTTTAAAGCAAAAGTCATGCTCATTAGTCCTGCTGAAAAAATAATCGACGGCGTGTCGACCTATGAAGTGACGCTTGAATTCATCGAGCAAGATCCACGCATTAAATCCGGCATGACCGCTGATGTTGTAATTGTCGGTGAAAGTCGCGAACAGGTTGTCGCCATTCCACAGCGGGCGGTCATTACCCGCGGGGGTCAGAAGTTTGTTCAGGTTTTGAATGGGGAAACAGTTGTCGAAAAGCCAATCATCACCGGACTTCGCGGTGCCGATGGCAATGTTGAAGTCCTAAGCGGGTTGGAGGCAGGGGATGAAATTGTCATTTCTGCGGAAGGTAAATAGCTTTAAAATTTTATTAAAAATACAAAAACACTTTGCCTCGGCAAAGTGTTTTTGTTATCTTAATTCACAGAGTCGATTCACGTGGTTTCGGCAAGGTATGCATGCGCACGCACGCACGGTTCTTTTAGATTCATCAGAATCAGAAATGGAGTTCATTGTGACAAGAGGGACAGACGCGCAACAGAAAGAAACAGAGTGCTTAGTATGGAGGGATGGTCTTTGGGATGCGGGTGCGATTTATCAATGGACGGAAAGTGATCCTACGAAAGGGCATGTGGTGGACAAGAGAGGGGATCATTGCCTCACTGTCATCAGCATCGAGCAGATTTTGAAGAATCCGACATTTCTTGATGCTATGGCAGAAGCTCTTGTGAGTCATGCAGAGTCCACAACGTTGATCAGTCTAGAGAGTGTTGATGTGGTAGTTGGCAGGGCCAATCGTTCTATTACCACGGCCCATGCGCTTGCCCAGTGTATTTCGCCGGCGCGCAATCTGAACCCATGTCTGAGGGCGTATGTTGAAAGAAGGGAGGTTGACAGATCGCTGGGTGAGCATGAATTGCTCTTTATGGAGACTACGATCCCGCGAGGTAGTCAGGTGTTGCTGTGCGAGACGGTTCTTACGCCGAGTACTGTCAAAGACATTGTCCGGATGTGTGACACTGTCGAGGCAGTGGGTGGCGTGCTTCTGCCGTATGTGTTTGCTCTGGCAAATCAAACTGAGGAGACATTCATTCGTGGTCTTGAAGTCGTGACACTTGTCAAGCTTCCCATGAAATGTTTCTCCGAAACAGCGTGTCCTGCGTGTAAGGCTGGTTCAAAGGCTTGGACGCTGAGCAACCAAGTAGATTGGACTCGCCTTACGAAAGTGTGAATTTTCTGAATTAATCTGGTTTATGCCCCCACCACCTGGTCTGGGGCTTTTTTATATTCGGGCTTTTGCCTCTTTTAGCTTTGTAGACCAAACTATCTAAAAAAACAGACGTGTTGTATACTACTTGCCAGAGCAGAGGCTCAGGAAACAGCGTCGAGTTTCAAGGAAAAATAATAAATAAGTAACAATCAATATGACAACTGGAGTAATAAAAACACTTACAGATCGAGGATTTGGATTCATTTCTCGCGAAGGCGAAGCAAAGGACCTTTTCTTTCATTCTAAAGAGTTGAACGGCGTTACATTCGAAGAACTTAAGGTTGGCGACAAGGTCAGCTTTACTGTTGTTCAGGGTGATAAAGGCCCAGCAGCTACCGGCGTATCACGAGAATAATATTCTCTGAACAAAAAACCGTCTTGGGAAACCAGGGCGGTTTTTTGTTGTCGAATGCTGTTGGTGTTTTGTGCGATTGGTAATACTGCGATGTGGCAGTGCGTCTGACACATGTATTGATGCGGCTTAAAAAGCATGTTACTCTTATCCGACCTTCGTTTGAGGGCATTTTTTTACTCAAAATTTACACAAGGCCTGAAAGCAGCCTGAAATTTATCTGAACTTATTTATGGAAATCCGAAATATCGCAATCATCGCTCACGTGGATCACGGCAAAACAACTTTGACCGACGCTTTGATGCGCCAGAACTCTAAAAATTTAAATATTGCCGAAGGTGCGTCGATGGACTCAAACGACCTCGAGCGCGAGCGCGGTATCACAATTTACGCCAAAAATACTTCAATTTTTTATAAAGATACAAAAATCAACATTGTCGACACACCAGGCCATGCCGATTTCGGTTCCGAGGTAGAGCGTGTGCTCCGTTCGATCGACTCGGTGCTTCTTGTTGTCGATGCCCAGGAAGGTCCGATGCCTCAGACTCGTTTCGTGTTGAAAAAGTCTCTTGAACTCGGCCTCAAGCCAATTGTCGTTATCAATAAAATAGACAAAAAAGCCGCGGACATTCCCGCAACCGAAGAAGCCATCCTTGGTCTTTTTCTCGAACTCGGCGCAAACGACGAACAGGCGGATTTTCCGGTGGTGTACGCAGTCGGCCGCGAAGGTTGGGCAAAAAAGAAACTTGCGGACGTTTCTACAAACCTCGACCCGCTTCTCGACACTATTTTGTCGCACGTAAAAGCTGCAAGTTCTGCGGAAGCCGAAGCCAAGCCGCTCATGCTCCAGCCGTTTAACTTGGGTTACGATAATTTCATTGGTCGTCTCGCGATTGGCCGCATGTACGAAGGTACGATCAAACAGGGTCAGACTGTTTTTGTAAAAAAACCAACCGGCGAAACTCGCAGCGGAAAAATTACGAAGGTTTTCGTCTTCCATGGTATTGATAAAAAAGAAGTACAAGAAGCGACGGCGGGTGATATTGTTATGATTGCCGGTTTGCCTGACATTTTTATCGGCGAAACCATTACGACCAACGAAAATGCGACGCCGCTCCCAGCCATTGCAATCGACGAACCAACAATCGCCCTCAACTTTTTGGTTAACAATTCTCCCTTTGCCGGCCGCGAAGGAAAGTTCGTGACCTCACGACAGATCCGTGACTATCTCGAACGCGAACTCGAAGTTAACGTTGGTATGCGAATCGACTTTGGTTCCGCAGATAGTTACCGTGTCTATGCTCGCGGCGAACTCCACGTTGAAATTTTGCTTGAAAATATGCGCCGCGCTGGCTACGAACTTCAGGTCTCCCAGCCAGAGGTTATTATTCATGAAGAAAATGGCGTCAAAACTGAGCCGTTCGAAGAAGTTGTCATCGATATTCCTGCGATCTACCAGGGTGCGATTATCGATCGTCTCGGCATGCGAGGTTTCGTTATGACAAATTTACTTACTCACGGCGAATCCGTCCGTCTTCTTTTTGAAGGTCCGACTCGTGGCTTGCTCGGCTACCGAAATCAATTCGTTATCGACACGAAAGGCGAAGGAATTTTTTCATCTCATTTTATTGGCTTCAAACCATACGCAGGCTCAATTCAAAAACGACATGCTGGCGCCATGGTTTCTATGGCTCCTGGAAAGGCTCTCGGTTTTTCACTTTGGAATTTGCAGGAACGCGGCCAGCTCTACATCGGTCCGAGTACCGAAGTCTACGAAGGTATGGTCATCGGCAATACTTCAAAGGGCGAAGAAATGTACGTGAACCCAACCAAAGGCAAGCAGCTCACCAACATGCGCGCATCTGGTTCTGATGAAGCAATGGACCTCGTGCATCCGCTCGAAATTACCATCGGCCGCGGTCTTGAAATTATTGAAGAAGACGAATATCTCGAAGTCACTCCAAAAAGCGTCCGCCTCCGAAAGCAACTTTTGACCGACAACGAGCGTGCGAAATCCAAAAAGGGAAGCGGGAAGTAGAGATGAATTTTAGAAAATGAATTTTAGAAAAAAGAAAACCGCCTCGGGGCGGTTTTTGTTTTGAACAATTTAACAAAAAAAATATAAAAAAACCGCGCTCGAGGGAGCGCGGTGGGGTGCCTAGGCAGAAACTTTGCTTCGAGCATCAGCATCAGCATCAGTATCTGGATCTTCCTTGATGGTATATAGCTGCGGCAGGGGGCAGAATCTGATGGCAACGTCGTACAACTTACTTCGCAGTTCGTTTAAATCATGGAGGACAGCATGTTTGTTTGTGGCAGAAAACTGTGTGCCGACTAACGGCCATTCGTCATTTCTCGCCATCTCACGCAGTTTTTCCAAGCGACAGAGCTCGCGTACGGCATACGTTTGAATGCCATCTTGGTCGAGCGGGGCTCCGGTAGCCCATAATGCATCTGCAGTCAGTTGCGGCCGCAACATCTTTCTCAAGGATTCGATGTCTGCAAGACAGTCGCTGTGCAGTGTCGACTGTATTTTGCACGAGACGATGAAGGTGCCGAGTGCCACGAGTGCCGTCAGGCACAATGGCATCATGAGTCCAGACAATACAGCGTACGGACTCACTGGCAGAATCGAAGAAAATACTGGCCCAAAACAAATGGTGGTCGCAATGGCCGCCAGGTGAATCACAAACAAAATGACACAGATTTTGTAGAAGACGATGAGTTGCTGCTGAGACTGTTCGGCACGCAAGACGTCATCGCATGTTCGCCCTTTCTTTTTTGCCCAATACTCGACCATGTCGCGCGAGATGCGGCACGATGCAAGTTGTTCACGAAGGCTTTTCATGCGCCGCTCCTTTCTAAAAGATGGTTTGAAAAATGGCACGTAAGATTCTGACACGCCTACAAGACGAGACGACGACAAGATTTAAAAAATACAGTTCAGAACATCCTGATCAAAATATATAACACTGACCTCGTAAGTCAAACACAGGTGAACCACTCGCATGCTTATTCTTTGTGTGTATTATCTAAGTAATAAAAACCCCCGGCAACTGCCGGGGGGTTGGGTGGTTTTGTTCATGAGTCAGGGAAGTGGCATCGCGGGCGTAGAAGTTGGCTCGGGGGAAGCAGGGAACTCCGCCTCGAGAATGGCTAGAATCTGATCTTTCAGTTCAGGCCATGTAAACATCCTGGCTTTGTGGATTTCAAGTGTGTATTGATCCACTGAGACAAGTGTAATCCCATCGATGTTTGAAATTTTCTCCTGCAGTTGCTTTCCGATGACATCTTCGGTTGTATCTGGATCGTCGCTGTAGTATCGGTTCCAGTTCCGGCTCAGGCGAGAGCGAAATTCTATTTTCGCATAATTCGGGAAGTCTTGATTGTCTGGTGGGAATCTGGCTTCAAATCTGCCATTATTGACCGTGATGGGTTTGGTCACTTTGGCGATGAGTGCCTGCTGCTCGCTGATCTTTGCGTTCAGATCGTTGATGGTGTCCTCACTCACCGCCAATTTACTCCATATGGATAGGAAGCCTTTTTCGACGATGTCCACACGCTGGACCGACCTGCCGAGTCCGATTGCGAGTAAAACACAAATCGTGGTCAGGATAACGATGCAAGTATTCTTCATGGCTTCTCCAGAAAAGTTGAACGAGCTTGAGTTAACACCTACTCAATATTCTGTTAAGAACGGTATCTTAAAATATATAGTCCGTCAAGTAATAATATTGAATTGCAATTCCGTCACATCATCTGCTACTGTATCTATACCAACGACCCGGCTGACACCGGCGAGGCGAAGAAAGAAAATCGGCAATTTTTTAGCCGGCAAGTAGACTCTTCCGATGCGGCGAACCGCACAAATGAAGCAAAAAACAGGGTGGCACCGCGATGAAATCGCCCCTGCGAATTTATAAAATGCTAACGCCACCATATGAAACGAACACATATAAAAGAACTTAAAGATCTTGTTGGAAAAGAAGTTGCTATTAGTGGCTGGGTTGATATTCGTCGCGATCACGGCAAACTTATTTTCATCGACCTTCGAGATGCCTCTGGAAAAGTTCAGATGGTTGGTTTGCCAAACCACAAAGAAGCGCATGAGCTCGCCGGCACGGTTCGCACCGAATGGGTTTTGGAAGTTTCAGGAAAAATAAATGCTCGTCCGGAACGCATGATCAACAAAGACGAAGCGAACGGGGCAGTTGAAATTGAAATCTTAGCGATCAAAGTTTTGAATCAAGCAACAACTCCGCCGTTTGAAGTTACGGCCGACGGCCGCGATGTTGGTGAAGATGTGCGGCTCACATATCGCTACATCGATTTGCGCCGACCGCGTATGCAGAAAAATATTCGCAATCGTCACAAAGCCATGCACTATGTCCGCGATTTTTATACAAATGAAAATTTTGTTGAAATAGAAACGCCGATGATGACCAAGTCGACGCCTGAAGGGTCTCGCGACTACATCGTGCCGTCACGCCTCGAACACGGAAAATTCTACGCCCTTCCACAATCGCCTCAGCAATACAAGCAACTCCTTATGTCTGCTGGCTTCGAACGCTATTTCCAAATTGCTCGCTGTTTCCGCGATGAAGATACTCGTGGCGACCGTCAGCCAGAATTTACTCAGATCGATTTGGAAATGAGTTTTGTCGAACAGGAAGATGTAATGGAAGTGCAGGAACGCATGATTATCGGTCTTGTCGAAAAGCTGTATCCTGAAAAGAAAATTCAGCAAATTCCATTTCCACGATTTACCTACAAAGAAGTTATGGAAAAATATGGCAGCGACAAACCGGATCTCCGAAAAGACAAAACCGATGCCAACGAACTCGCCTTTTTCTGGGTCGTCGATTTTCCATTTTTTGAAAAAAATGACGTAGGGGACCGCGGCGATGTTGGTGGCAAGGGCACAAGCGGTTGGACCTTCACTCATAATCCTTTTTCTGCACCAAAACCTGAGTTCATGAGTGACCTTATGGAAAAGAAAAACATCGGCGACATCATGACGACACAATACGACATGGTGTTGAACGGCTACGAAATCGGCGGAGGCAGTATTCGAAATCATCAGCCAGAAGCTTTGAAAAAAGTTTTTGAAATTATGGGCTACGAAGAAGATCGAATTGAGAAAAACTTCGGCCACATGCTTCGCGCACTCGGTTCAGGAACACCTCCACATGGCGGCATTGCCTTTGGTTTTGACCGACTCATTATGCTTCTCCAAAACGAACCAAACATTCGCGAAGTCATCGCATTTGCCAAAACCGGCGAAGGCAAAGACCTCATGATGGAATCTCCCGCCGAAGTCGACCCAAAACAGCTCAAGGAATTGGGGATCGAGATTTCAAAAAAGAGTAAATAATCTCTGTTTGTAATTCACAGATAGTGTCTCTGCGCTATTTGACAAAATTGGTATCTCATGATAACTTATATTTCTGCTATCGTGGGCTTATGCCCTTATCGTCAACCGGGTCCGACGACAGGAGGAAGAACATGAAATGGCGAAGGTAAGGGTCATCTGACCGATACAACTCTGGCCGGTCACTTGGGAAGTGACCGGCCTTATATTTTATATAAAAAAATTAAAGAAATTTTCAGCTTTTCTTTATAAAAAATATTTCTGAATATAAGAAAAACCGCCAAAGATTTACTCTGACGGTTTTTCTTTACTTTCTCCTTCTTTCGGAGGTGAGGCCGAAGCCAACTGTGCATTTAGTATATATAAATTTCTCTACACTGCAAATTTTGCACATAAAAAAAACAACCACGCCGCGGGGCGTGGTGGTGGGGGTTCATTTAGTACGTGATACTGCGGGTGTTCGCATTGATCTGTCCATGTGGGTCCACCTGCAGATAGTTGTAGTAGGGACCACAGATACAAGGACGTTGGCCGCACCGGTGATGAGGTCCCGTGTGCCTTACTTCAAGAAGCGGATCAAGTTCCTTGCCCAGCATGGCTGTAATTGCAAATATCCACGAAAAGACATCGGCAAGCTCCAGGTTCTTTTGAGCCTGAACCACTGGCGATGTTATGCTCGGAACTTTCGGAAGGATGTAGAGCGTTGTGCTCATTTCTCCAACTTCTTCCCAAAGATGACCGATGGTCCCAGAGAGCCCTCTGTCGCGATTCCTTCGACCGTACTTCTCGTGTATCAATACACACCACTGATCGACAGTGAGGTTAAGCTGGGTAGGGTCCGGAGGTGCAAGGACTATGTCGCTCGTCCTGTTTTCACCACAGATGCAACCCCTAGAACTGCAGTATGTGCATCTGTCTCGCGGTTGTTTTTGTCTCAAGGCCAGCATGAGCCCATGTATATCTGTTGACGATACATTGGCGACACACCATGCTCGAGCAAATAAACTACAGAGGGCACTATTGACCTCCGTTTGATCCTTGGCGTTCTCCTTACCTTCTCTGACGATTTTGCTGAAACGTCTGACCCCGTCATTTAACAGTGCGGTGCTGTCGGGTACGGTCAGGAATGTTTTATTCCTCTCTCCCCATAAGCCTTCCAGATCAGCGAATCGATCGAGCATCGTTTTCATTTTATTCTCCCAGGGTGGTATTGAATGGTGTTGGAACTGAATTCTGACCTGAGAATACTGTAGATAAAGGAAAAGAACAACTCGAACGTGATGTAAACTCATTAGATCGACCAGTTGACAAAATAAAAGTTATCGTATATGATATTGCGGTAATTGGATCTCACTAACTATTTAATTTTAGGGACCCGTTTACGACGGGTCGTTTTTTTGACCCCCTAAAATACGCAGCAAAACTGCAAAATCAACAAAAAATACAATGCAACCAAATTTCAATAAAAATAGCGGCGCAGGAAGCCACTCGGGTTCAACTGGGGGTCATTCAAGTCGCCCAAGTTCAAACCGTCCATACCGTGGCGGCTCAACATCCGTACCTGGTACAAGCGCAGGTCCACGACCAGCTTCAACTGGATACCGTGGCGGCGGTTCAACCGGCTCTACAGGCCGTTCTTACTCATCTGGAGGCTACAGAGGCGGCGCAGGCAGCACTGGTGGATACCGAGGAAGCTCAAGCCGATCTGGCGGATCTTTTGGTGGAAGTCGTGGCGGAAGTCGAAGTGGCGGACCTTCATTTGGAAATCGAAGCGGCGGCCGAGGTGGTCGTGGCGGCGGTGGTCCAAAAGGCGAACGAATCGACTTCAATCGTTTCATTAATAAAGCGGTCATTACCGAAGAAGTCGTTCATTTCGTACCCGAACATGCTTTCACCGATTTTCAGGTTCAGCCTGATCTCAAAGTAGCTATCGTTAAAAAAGGCTACATTACGCCGACTCCAATCCAAGACCGAGCTATTCCGCACGTTCTCAAGGGGTTAGACGTTGTCGGAATTGCCAATACTGGTACCGGAAAAACTGCGGCCTTTCTCATTCCAACTCTTAATAAAGTTCTTTTAAACCGAAAGGAACAGGTGTTGGTTGTCGTACCGACTCGCGAACTTGCGATTCAGATCGACGACGAACTCAAAAGCCTCACGAGTGGTCTCAAAATCTATTCTGTCTGCTGTGTTGGTGGTGCACCGATCAGCCGTCAGATTTCTCAGCTTAAATATCAATACAATTTCATTATCGGAACGCCGGGTCGAATCAAAGACCTCGTCGAACGAAAGATGATCAAACTCGCCGAATTCAAAACGATCGTTTTGGATGAAGCCGACCGAATGCTCGATATGGGTTTCGTGAACGACATGCGCTATGTTGTTTCGCTTATGCCAAAGGAACGTCACACGCTTTTCTTCTCCGCGACTCTTTCACAGGAAGTTGAAAAACTTATTAAAGAATTTCTCAAAGAACCAGTTCGAATTTCGGTGAAAACTGGCGACACTTCAAAAAACGTCGACCAGGACATCATCAAAGTGGCACCTGGTGCAAACAAAATCGACCTCTTGCAGGAGCTTTTGACTCAGAAAGAATTCAGCAAAGTGTTGATCTTCGGTCGCACCAAACACGGCGTTGAAAAACTTTCAAAAATTCTCGCTGACCGTGGTTTCAAAGCTGATTCGATTCACGGAAATAAAAATCATTCAAAACGACAGCATGCGCTCGGCTCGTTTAAAAACAACCGTTCACAGGTACTCGTCGCAACCGACGTTGCCGCTCGAGGCCTCGATATTTCTGACGTCACGCATGTCATTAACTACGACATTCCTGCGACGTACGACGATTACGTGCACCGCATTGGCCGAACTGGCCGTGGTGGCAAGAAGGGAAAAGCCCTCACGTTCGTCGAAAACTATCGCGACGACAGCCGAAGTCGATAATCGCAAATAGATGGAAGGATCAAATAGATCGAAGTGATCCAAACAACAAATCAAATTAATTTAAAAACATGGAAGACACCAAAAATTTTCAGAAAAAATCAATTTCATTTCCCGGCAGCGGCAAATGGATTGAAAAGCCCCGACGCTCGACGGTCTTGGTGTGTTCTTTGTGTAAGGGAAAATATATCAAAACTCGTGCGCAGCAAAATAAATGCGTTCGCTGCATGTTTCGCGACGCCCGCACGAAATAAAGCATTTTCGGTGGCCTTCAGTCAGTGTGATATACTCGAGTGATTATTAGATAATCTCTCGATGCCATGTACCCACTCTACGATGTGCTTCATTTGATTGGTCAGATCGTGTTCGGTGCTTACTTTATCCGCGCCGGTATCAACCATTTCCGACAAGAAAAATCACTGACCGCTTATGCGTCTGCGATGAAAGTGCCGCAGCCAAAAACTGCGGTTCTCGTGAGCGGAGTGCTGCTTATTTTGGGCGGTCTCGGCATTGTCTTCACTGTTTATTTTCACCTCGCTCTTTTCCTTGTCCTTCTTTTTCTCGTGCCGGCCACCTTCATGATTCATCCATATTGGAAACATACCGATCCTCAAACCCGCATGAGCAACGAAATTAATTTCTACAAAAACATCGCCCTCATTGGAGCGATATTGTTCATGTTTTATTAATCCGTCCCTTAGGCCCCTACATCTCTTTACATCGTCTCTTTACATTTACGCCTTATTCGACAATCAGTCGGCCGACCATACCCATTTGGCGATGGCTGCCAACAGAACAGTAGTATTCGAATGAACCGGTTTTATCGGCTACAAATTCAATGGTCTGTGGCGCGTCGCCTGTGCGGAGGACTGCCGTGCGCGCATTGAATTCGTCGATGACAAAATCATGTGTGCCGTTTGAAGTGAAGGTGACTTTTACTGTATCGCCCTTCTTCACTCGAATTTCGTTTGGAGTAAAACTAAAGTTCTGGCCGGTGACGTTGAATGATTTCACGACGCCAGTGCCGAGGGTGACGCCGACTGTTGTGTTGACGCTGCTGTCAGTGTCTGCGCCAGGGCTCTTCGGTGTGCTTGGGTCTGAAGGGAGACGGTTCGTGCCAGTGCTCATTGTGTCGTCGGCCGTATCCATTTCCATTGCGTCATCTGAGTCGGAATCCGAAGAAATGTCAGACGGCGCGGTCCCTGGTTTAGCAAAATAAAACCAGGCGCCAAGAATGATAATGAGGATGATGGTAACTGCGGCTACCGTTCCTTTATGAGTGTTATTTGTTTCCATAAATAGGTAAAATGATATGTAATAATCGTCGGTGCTGTTCGTAACATATGAATCCTACGCCTAACCATTAAATTTCTCAAATTATGAATATTTACAATATGGATACTCAAAAAAATAAAAACGTTGAAAATGTAAAGACTGCAATTTTCGGTGGCGGTTGTTTTTGGTGCACAGAATCAGTCTTTAAAATGCTCAAGGGTGTGGAAAGCGTTTTGCCTGGCTATGCGGGCGGCAGTACGTGGAAGGAGAAAAATGCGAACGGTGCTGAAAATGCAGGACTTCGGGCTGGCAAGGTGTGTGCGCCTACGTACAGCGCCGTTTCGAGCGGCACCACCGGCCACGCCGAGGTCATCAAGATCGAATATGATCCCACGCTTGTTACTTTTGAAAATTTGCTGACCGTTTTCTTTGCATCGCATGACCCCACAACTCTGAACCGCCAAGGTGCGGATGTCGGCACTCAGTATCGCTCAATTATTCTGTATACCGAACCTGAACAAAAAGTTGCCGCGGAAAAATTTATTGCCGAGCTCAATGCTTCGTCGGCCGAAGGGCAACCGATTGTGACCGAAATAGAGCCGCTCGATGAATTTTTCCCAGCTGAAAATTATCATGTTGACTATTATGCCCAAAACAAAGACCAGCCGTATTGCCAGGTGATTATCAATCCAAAGTTGCAAAAGGTTCAGGAAAAGTTTGCTGACCTTATCAAATAATAAAATCTTATGAACGAAGAAAATAAAAATGTAGGCGCAATGCCCGAGTCTGAAGAAGAGTGGAAGCAAAAACTTTCACCCGAGGCATACCAAGTGTTGCGAGAAAAGGGAACAGAAGCGCCATTTTCCGGCAAACTTTTGAAGGAGGACCGCAACGGCATGTACAAATGCGCGGCTTGCAACCAAGAGCTTTTTGATTCCGCCAAAAAATTCGACTCAGGCACGGGCTGGCCGTCTTTTGACGAAGCTTTGCCGGGCGCGGTTTTGTACCGTCATGACGAAGAACATGGCATGCGGCGCACAGAAGTTGTGTGTTCGAAATGTGGTTCGCATTTGGGCCATGTGTTTGACGACGGTCCAACAGAAACCGGCAAACGCTTTTGCCTCAATTCAGTCTGCCTCGGTTTTGATGAAGAAAATAAGGAAAAATAAAACAAAACATTAAAAAATCACATCAGCTACAAACACTCCGTATAGGATGAGCAAAATGATGCCTTCGCTGTAACTGATTTTTTCCTTGGTTTTGGTAAATATAAAAAATAAAATAGTCGACGCCAAAAGATAGATGCGGCTATTGACTGCGAAAACATAGCTGGCAGTGTTGATCGGATGAATGAGAGCCACAATGCCGAGCACGAGTGTGGCGGGCACAATGACCGAACCCATGAGGTTGCCGATGATCATATGTGTTTCGCCGCGCTTTGCAGAAGCCACCGCAAAATACATTTCGGGCAGGGAGTTACCCAAACCTGTAACGAGCAAGCCGACGAGCAGCACTGGTACCCCGAGCAGGCCAGCAAAAAAATGAGCACTTCCTACGATGCCAAGAGATGCGATGACCAAGGTGGCCACACCTCCGACGATGAGGGCGATGTCTCGGAATTCTTGACGCAAGGCCGCAATAAGAACCGGTGGCTCTTTTTCGTGCCGATAGATCCGACCGCTTTTGTCGCGCTTCATAAAAAGCCAGCCGAGGTAGCCGAAAAAAAGAAGAATCAGCACGAGTCCGTCGAGGCGCGAAAGCGAGCCGTCAAACAAAAGAACGATCGGCAAAAGTGCGGTGATCATCATGAAAACCGCTGTTGACTGAATGGTTTTCCCGCCTGCTTCGATTTCTTTTTTTGGTGAAAACATAATAGCGACGCCAACTGCGAGCGTCATGGCTACAAAATTGTTGCCGAAAATATCGCCGAGCGAAAGCTCCGGAATGCCATTGAGGGCCGAGGTCAAGCCTAAAAATAGATTGGGCAGGGAACCGGCTGCCGCCATGACACAAAAACCGACCACAAATTCGCTCACTTGCAAGGTTTTGGAAATACGCATCAAGCCGCCGATCACCCATTCGCTCGACACTCGCATGAGCCAAATGGAAACCAGAAAAATGACGGCGTACAACATCCATATCATAATGAAACTAATTGTACCGAAATTTACAAAAGAATAGAAACGAGCTGTACTCAGCGGGCAATGCTCACTGCGGTATGAGCGTATGGTACTATGTCCGTATGAAATCGATTCGTCGGTCCATACTTTCTGTCGTATTGGTCGGTGTGCTTGGGGTAGTGTGCATCAATGCGTTTGTGTATTCGCAGAGTAAAAAATATATTCTTAATTCAATCCCCGCCGCCGCTACTGCTGCTCAGTATGATTTCGCTGACCGTGCACCCGAAGATATTCCTGTCGCGCTCGTACTTGGTGCAAGCGTGTACCGCGACGGCCGCTTGTCGCCGATGCTCGAAGAACGTGCAAAAACTGGTCTCGAACTCTATCGCGCCGGCCTCGTTCAAAAAATTTTGGTGAGTGGAGACAATATGAAGGCCTCGTACAATGAAGTGATCCCGATTCGAAAATATTTGCTTGCTCAAGGTGTGCCCGAAGAGGATGTTTTCACCGATTTTGCCGGTTTCAACACCTACGACAGCATGTATCGCGCCCACGAAATTTTCGGTGTTAAAAATGTCTTCGTGGTCACACAGCGCTTTCATTTGTCGCGGGCCATTTACACCGCGCGTCAGCTCGGCTTGAATGCTTTCGGGGTTCCGGCGGGTGCGGTAGGTACAGTGGATACACATTCTGCCAATACCGACGCAGCAAATGCAGGTGCAATGGATACAACAGGCCCAGGTAAGGCAGCTGAAACAGCAAGGGACACAAAAGCCGCCGGTACTTTCAACAGCAATACGTTTCGCGAAATCGCCGCGACAGTCAAAACGTTTTTCGAGGTCCATCTGCATGCAGAGCCAAAATTGCTCGGCCCGCACATTCCGATCACAGGCGACGGCCGAAAAAGTTTGGAATAAAAAATTTGGAATGAACAAAATGAACAACAAAACAAGTAGGCAAGTGTTCAGCCTGGTGTTCATCAACCGGGAAGGCAAGTCAACAAAAGACTTCTCATTTGCTGATTTTAAGGTATAATGCGGGAATGACTGAAATCAAACATCTGTATAAAAGCAATACCGACAAGGTTTTTACGGGTGTTATTGGCGGTTTGGCGGAGTATTTCAACGTCGATTCGACCATCATTCGGCTCATCTGGATCCTCATTGTCGTTTTTTCCGGTATTTTCCCCGGCGTCATAGTCTACCTCCTCGCCGCCCTAATCGTTCCTAAAAGGCATATAAGATAAACAAACAAAATATTCATGTCATGGTTCATTGTTGCAATCATTCCTCCCTTATTGTGGGCAATTGTAAACCATACTGATAAGTACCTACTTTCGAAAGTTTCGCATAAATCCTCTGTAGAAGTTCTAATGGTTTATTCTACGTTGTTTTCTTTTGTACTACTGCCATTTATTCTGATATTTTCATTCGATACATTATTCTATAATTGGTTTCAAGTCCTCATACAGATACTTGGTGGAATATTACTCACGATATCAATATATTTTTATCTAAAGGCATTATTTAGAGATGAGGCGTCTGTTGTCATACCGTTTGCCCTATTAGTACCAGTTTTTGGGTATTTCCTATCCTTTTTTGCACTTGGTGAAATACTTAGTTTAAAACAAATACTTTCCTGTCTGTTAATAATAATTGGCTCTGCTATTTTGTCTCTTGAATTTAATGAAGAAAATAAAATCCGTATGAGAAAAGGTGTGGTTTTCTTTATGGTTTTGTGTACTTTTGCACAAGCTTTGCAAGAGACTCTTTTTAAACTTGTTACGATAAATAATTCCTTCGCGGCGTCAATTTTTTGGCTGCATGTCGGAATACTTATTTGTGGATTTTTACTACTATTTTTCAGAAAAGGACTTAAGGATGAGTTTATTTTTTCTGTTAAAAAAAATGGAAGAGCGATGCTGGGGGTAAATATTTTATCTGAAACAATTTCTGCAGTTGCATATGTTATCCGTGATTATTCAACGCTTTTAGCCCCCATCGCACTAGTTATGACTCTAAATGGGTATCAACCAGTATTTGTTTTTATTCTCGGAATAATACTAACAATTTTTCTACCAAACCTTAGTACGGAGAAAATTAAACCCCTACATCTTGTTCATAAGGGGCTAGCGATCAGTATTATCCTCGCAGGAACACTATTAATATCTAAAACCACTATCTAGAATCAGGGTGTTTTCTAATTTACAAAAATACTATTATATGTTAGTATTATAGCTACACATATATTTACCATTACACCTCTATGGAGGAAGAGATAAAAAAGAATACCGATGATCTTGTTTCGAATAGATCAAAGTTTGACACATTCGCATATGTGTCTGTGGAAGAGGCTCTCAATGAAGTAAATAAAAGACAGCAAAACAAAGAGATAACCAAATATTTGAATAAATTAGTTCCAGAAGGGGTTCCAGAAATAATGATGGGAAAAAGGGTGGTGGTAATGTTTAGACATGTTGCAACTACAAACTATGAAATAGCAAGATTTTATGAACTAGCTAGTCAGTTTGATGGATACTTACCAATAATACTTGAGTACACAAAGGATAAATTTTTAAGTAGAAATGAGTGGAAACATTCACTGGGAAAATTATGCTTTAACTTGGGACCCAACAAAAATGGTGAACATATTACCGAATCGCATACAATCATAAATTTTAACGATAGTGATAATAAAAAGATTTCCGAGATAATGACTGTCTGGAATGAAGGGCTAGTTGATTTTCATCATAGACTTTTTAAAAATACATATCCTAGTCAAATAAAAAATGTTTATGATTTATCAGACTGGCTTTTGACTGTAGAAGGAGGCGCGAGAAATTACTACAAGAGGTTTCTCGCCTTTTTTTTAAAGGATGCAGTACTGTTTGAAAATTTTTTATTGGAAAAGAATGAGAAGAATTTTACTAAAGAAGTAATCATTCCAAGTATTTTGGAAATAGTTTCAGAATCAGGGGTTAAGCCTCTTATTGTTGCACTGGAACCCACTGAAACCGAAAGTGATGCATATTGGCTCTCTCATCCACATGAAGACAAGGGCTTTATAAGAAATTAGGGTTATATGATGGTAATGTTATTAGTGTTTATATATACTAAATACTAATGAAGAAAAACTTGATCAAGGGATTCGATAAAACCCACCTTGTATTTATTGTTGTACTGCTAGCCTTATCTATAGTTGGTATAAATAGGTATAGAAATTATATATTTGATAGAAATTTCTTTATAGCCGTTAATGTTCCTTGTGATGTTGATATTGAAAGCTGTTTTGATGGTAGCTCAGATAGTAGTTTTGATGATCATCCATACAAAAAAATTTTAATTAAAGCCAACCAGGCGCCGACCTGTTTACAAGAACATAGCTGTGAGTTTTTTTCTTGCGTCGGTTTGAATAATTGTGAAGAAGTTCAGTGCTCCGAAAGGGACATTGTTGAAGAAGAGTTTTGCTATGCCGGAAGAGACAATCAATTATATTTCGATAATACTAATGAATAGCTAAGATGCTAAATTCAATATGTTAAATTTTTTTGTAAATATTAATTATTGTTATAATTATTTAATTGATCAAATTCCTGTTGGTTTACTTCTTTATTCTCATATTCCAACGGCCCTCGCAGCTATTTTTTTTGGTGGCTATATATTATATAAGGTCAGGAATCTTTCCAGCATTACATTATTTATTGTTTGTTTGTGTTTTGCTACGTGGTGTTTTTTTGATCTAGTTTCATGGTTTGCGTTTCTTGGATCTTCGATCACCATGTTTGCCTGGTCTTTGTTAGATTTAATTGCGTTGTTCATGTTCTTTTTTGCTTATTATTTTCTCTACACAATGATTACAGGGGAAGACTTGCCCTTATGGCAAAAAATCCTTTCTTTTATAATTATACTCCCAACAACTATCTGGACTTTTTTAGGCCTAAATCTTCCTATATATGATGCAAATCTATGTGAGGCCATAGAAGACGCGGCCATAACAAACTATCCATACTTTATCGAGATGTTGTTTATTCTCGCTTCTGTATTATTGGTCTTTATTCAATTTATTAAATTTAAAAAACTAAAAGCAAATAGGAGACAAATAGTGTTGGTGGGACTTGGTGTTATTTTGTTCTTAGTTTTCTTCTTCTCGTCCACATTTTTAGTTAGTATTTTGTCTGAAAGTAGTTTTTCATTATATATCTATAACTATGAGATTTATGGACTTTTTGGAATGCCCCTTCTGCTTGGTTTTTTGGTGTTTCTAGTTGTTAAGTATAAGATATTCAATATTAAGCTTATTGGCGCCCAAGCGTTGATCGTCTCGCTTGTCATTTTGATCGGGTCTCAATTTTTATTTGTAGAAGAGTTTTCAGCAAAAATTTTAATTTCTCTTACGCTCGTTGTTACTGGTCTAATAGGTATTAATCTGATTATAAGTGTCAAAAGGGAAGTGGAACAAAGGGAACAAATCGAAAAACAAGAGATAAATCTTAAAAAAACTAATAATCAGTTAGTCATAGTAAATCAGAGACTTAAGGATTTAGATAAACAAAAAACTGAGTTCGTTTCATTTGCGTCTCACCAGCTTAGAAGCCCCCTCACCGCGATTAAGGGCTATGCATCGTTGATACTTGAGGGAGACTACGGGCAAGTTACTGATGATTTAAGAAAGGCGGCACAAATTATATTTGAATCCACAAAGACTTTGGCTGTTGTTGTGGATGATTACCTTAATGTTTCTAGAATTGAATTAGGACAAATGAAGTATGATTTAACGTTGTTTGATTTAAAGCTTCTTGTAAAGTCAGTTATTGATGAACACAAGCCTAATATTAACAATGCAGGTTTGGAATTATATTTTAATGCTGATACAAATTCGGAATACAATATTAAGGCTGACAAGGAGAAGCTGAAACAAGTTATTGCTAATGTTATTGATAATTCAGTTAAATATACTCCGAAAGGTAAGATAGAAGTTGATTTAATTCATTATAAAGATTGCTTTAGATTGATTGTGAAAGATACTGGAATTGGAATATCGAAGGAGGTAATACCTAAATTATTTAGCAAGTTTAGTCGAGCAACAAACGCAAGTAAAACAAATATTCGAGGTACTGGCTTGGGTTTATTCATTGCCAAAGAAATTATCACAGCGAATAAAGGGAAAATTTGGGTTGAATCAGAGGGCGAGGGGAAGGGATCACAGTTTATTATTGAGTTAAATACTAGTGTTTAATCCTTTCTTGCCTCATCTAACTTTTTTGATTCTGCCCAAGCAAGATCAAAAATATTTTTTAATGTTTCTGCAATCATGTCATTTTCAATTATTATTGCAAAAGAATCTTTAACTGAATAAAATTTAACCTTTTTTTCATATACCGTTACGCTAACCGTTTCTTTTGAATATGAAAATTTATTTTTCGGTATTAGTGAAATTTCGTCTGATTTTTTGAAGGATTTGTATTTTTGCATTATTTCCTTAGATAATTGGGTATTTGGAGAGATCATGACCATTTTTATATTCTTCTTTGATCTCATTTCACAATCCGTCTCAATAAAGTCCTTAGAAAGGTTTTCATACATACCCTCTGGATCCTCATAAACTCGAATCTTTTGCAAATTCGGTTCGTTATTTAACGACAAACAAAGTTCATTTATTTTTTCTTGATCATCATAAACCATAACCTTCGGTCTGTGTCTTGTTCCCTTGTATAACGCTTTAAGTTCGGGAAGAATTTGTTCAATTTTATTCTTAGTTTCAGAGTGTTTTTTACTTACATCATGAGCAATTCTAAGCAACGAGTCTGGTGAGGCAGCGACGTATTCTTGGATAAGCTTGTCTACCGATACGCTCACCAGCCCCCTTTTTTTGAGGGATTCAATGACCACATACGCAGAACTTCGGTTGATGCCGGCTTTTCTGGCAATTTCATTGACACCCGCAACCTCAAGTTCTAGAAGCGAAATATAGAGTTTCGCTTCTTTTTCACTAAGACCAAATTCTATAAGGGTTTTGAGAGGCATGGATGTTTGTGTTGTTGGGTGGAAACTGTTTTTCTATCATCGTTACATTTTGATAATTTCGTTGTTAGTGTACAACAACACAAGCTGAATATCAATATACGTATCAACACTATATGTGTTTGAGTGGATGAGCGTATTTTGACAAACCGTTCTCGCGATGTTTAGTTTTTTGTTGTATGTCTACAACAAAAGTTAAAAATTTATTATCTATGTTTGAATCGTTCTATTCCAGATTGGGCGTTTACAAACAAACATAAATTATGTGCATCAAGTATTGTCCGGTAATGAAGACATGCGTGGTTCCGGGGTGGTCATTGAGACGAGGACTGCGAGGGAGGGGCGACTAACACCAGTTTCAGATAATGTATTTGCATGACAAAAGTAATACTTCAATACAATAAAATTTTGGACGATATGACAAAGGCTCATGCTGCGCTTTCACTAAAAACAGCAAGGCGAACGCCAGAAACAGTGAAGCAATAAATCAATTTCGTATTTGAGCTCTGTGGCGTATAATGGCTTTCATGTCCGAAAAACCAAACATTAAGCCAAATAGTAAGCCCAACTTTAAAAATAGCGATATTTATAAAACGTTTTGGCAAGGGTTGCGTCCTCAAAAAGGGCTTTTTTTAACCGCTCTTGTGGGCTATTTGATCTCGGCTGTCGCTGGTGTTTTCGTACCACTGTATTACAAAGATTTTTTTGATGTGCTTCAAAACTCTGTACACAAATCTGCGGATTCAGAAACACTGACTAAAATCATCCTCATTATCGCGGCCATCCATATTTTGCAGCTCATTGTTTTCCGTTCCGCCACTCTTACTATGAATTATGTTGAAAGCAGAACTATGGCAAAACTTCGTCAGGATGCATTTAATTACGTCATTCATCATTCTCACGGTTTTTTTGCGGATAATTTTACCGGCAGCATTATTCAAAAAGTTGGAAGGTTTGTGCGTTCATTTGAAAGAATGCTCGATACTGTGGTGTATGAGATGCTGCCACTTACTATTGCGGTTATTGGAGCAATTATTGTGACCTATACCATAGCGCCAATTTTTTCGGTAATCATCGGCGCTTGGGTTATTTTTTTCTTTTCATTTAATCTCCTGTATTCAAAGTTCATGGTGAAATATAATCTCGCTTCCGCTGCCGCCGATACTAAAACCGGTGCAACTCTGGCGGATTCTATCGGAAACCATGCAACGATCACGAGCTTCGTTGGCCAGGATTTTGAAAAAAAATATTTTAAAGAGGTTACTGAAGACCAAGCAAAACTCGGACTTAAAACCTGGAATATGCAGCAAGTTTCTACGATATTTCAGAATTTCCTTCTTTTGTTTGTTGAGTTTGTGGTATTTTACTATGCAATACAGTATTGGAAGAATGACGCACTTACTATTGGTTCATTTGTGCTCATTCAGGCATATGTCATTAATATCGGAAATAGAATCTGGGGTCTAAACCGAATCATGCGCACTTTTTATGAAAGTATTTCTGACTCGCGTGAAATGGTGGAAATTATGCAGGCGCCACATGAAATTTCTGATGCGCAAAACGCCCAGTCGCTCCAAGTTGAAAAGGGTCAAATAGATTTCAAAAATGTTTCGTTTGCATACGGGACTGCCAATGCCTCGGTTTTGAATGACGTTTCAATTTCGATTGCCCCCGGCGAAAAAGTCGCGCTAATAGGTCCTTCTGGAGCAGGCAAAACTACAATGATTCGCCTCATCATGAGACTGCATAATGCTACAAGCGGCATGATCTTGATTGATGATCAGGACATACAAACGGTAACTCAAAAAAGTCTTCGGGAACAAGTAAGTTTGGTGCCTCAGGAACCAGTGCTTTTTCACCGATCTTTGAAAGAGAACATTCGATATGGCCGACAGACCGCTACGGATGCTGAAGTTTTTGAAGCTGCAAGACTCGCACACTGTGACGAATTTATAGATATTCTGCCACATAAGTACGAAACGCTTGTGGGGGAGCGCGGCGTGAAGTTGTCGGGTGGTGAGCGCCAGCGAGTGGCTATTGCACGAGCGATTCTTAAAAATGCGCCGATCCTCATTTTAGACGAGGCGACCTCGAGCCTCGATTCGCATTCTGAAAATCTCATTCAGGAGGCGCTTGAAGTGCTCATGAAAAATAAAACCACTATTGTCATTGCACACCGTCTTTCAACGATTCGAAAAATGGATCGGGTTATTGTTATGGAAAACGGTTCGGTTCGGGAAGAGGGAACGCATGCTTCGCTTATTGCCCAAGACGGCAGTTTGTATAAAAAACTTTGGGATCTGCAGGTGAGCGGTTTTATTTCATAAATTCTTAAGAAAAAATTGAGGTGCTTAAGATAGCATATTCCTGTACGTATTAGTCAGGCTAATTTGCTTGGAGTAAACACTATGATTATGAAATATACAAGAGACATGCGAAATGCGACAGAAAAGGCGCACAAAAAGGGTTTTACACTTATAGAAATTTTGCTCGTGATGGGCATCATTGCAATTTTGGCCGCGGTGGTGATTGTGGCGATTAATCCTGCGAGACAGTTTGCCCAGGCAAGAAATTCTCAGCGAACGAGTAACGTGTTTACACTTCTCAATGCCGTGAGCCAGAATATGACAGATAACCAGGGTGTATTCACCTGTGCTGCGGGAACGATCCCTACGACTGCGACAGTTATTAAATCAGGTGGTGGATTTGATATTGCGCCGTGCATTGTGCCCACCTATATTGCCGCACTTCCTTTTGACCCAAGTGCTACCGGAGCCCATTTTGCAAGCTTAACCGACTACAGTACGGCCTATACCATTGTGCAAGATAGCGCCACTGGGCGAATTACTATTGCGGCACCCGAAGCCTTAAACGCAAGTGAGCTCAATAAGACTATTTCGGCGACGCGGTAAGCACGTTTGTAAGCATTGACAAAACCAATTAATAGGTATATAATATACATAGAACAGAACTGAGTAAGGGTTCCTTCGTCGAGTGTCGGGGATTGTACCTTCGATCAAACAGAACAAAGACAACCAATTTCGAAAGGGAGAAAAAATGGAGAAGGCTATTGGAACGATTGGGTGCCTTGCGATTGCGGCAATCACTACCCTGTTCGGGGGTTGCGCCGCAGTCGTCAGCCGGTATGACCCGCACGATCACAATCCGTACGAACGAGTGCGTGTCACCCACAACGTGTTGGATGTGACAGTGGTCGCGGGGGGCCGGTTTGGTTCAGCGAGGAGTGCCCGTGACTACTCTGAAAGGTCCAGGGATCATTCCAGTCGCGGACATGATGGCCGAGGGCGCAGGAATTCCTTCGGCGGCAATCGGTGCGACTAAAACAAACGTAAAAAAAGGAGAAATATCTTGAAGAAACACAAACCCGAGCACTTCACAGTGTTCGGGTTTTTTCGTGCAATAATTTCGTACAAAGGTGCAGAAAAAAAGAAAGAAATATGATACGATTGAATGACTTCAGGTATGCCGCATCAACATCAGGTCAAAACAAAAATTGTAATTTTGGGCGCCGGTTTTGGTGGAGTGTACACTTTTTTGAATCTCCGAAAGCTCGTGTCTCCCAAAAAGGCCGAGATTACGATCATAAACAAAACAAATCATTTTCTTTTTACGCCTCTTTTGCATGAAGTGGCAACGGGTAGTTTGGCGCATCATCAGGTTGTTGAATCCGTGCGGTCGATTACATATCAAAAAGGGGCGAGTGTGCACGTTGCGGACGTTTTGAAAATAAATACGGCCCGAAATGAAGTCGAAACCTCGATCGGACTATTTCATTATGATGTGCTCGTGATAGCGACTGGGGCGAGCGCAGAGTTTTACGGAATTCCTGGTGCTGCCGACAAAACGATGAGCCTCAAGACATTGGCAGATGCGATTCGGATGCGAAATCGATTCATAGATACTTTTGAAAAAGCTGTGGAAATTAAGGATCTGGCGGCAAGGCGAAAACTGCTGACCTTTGTGCTCGTTGGTGGTGGGGCCACGGGGGTCGAGTTGGCAGCAGAAATGGCCGAACTTTTTTTTGATACCTTTCAGAAATATTTTTGCGGTCGAATTACGCGGGAGGAAATTTCAATTGAGCTTATTGCTGCCGAGCCAGAATTGCTTTCAGTTTTTAATCATGGAATTCAATTGCGAGCACGCGAAGTTTTGACTCGCGAAGGTGTGCATGTACGAACCGCTCAAAAAGTTAAAGCAATTGACGACAATGGTGTTTTGCTTTCTGACGGTGCCCGCATCGAAACACAAAATGTTATTTGGGTGGGTGGTGTGCGGCCAAACGTGCCGGCTGCCGACCGAATACTTGTCGGTGAAAAAACCCGCGGCCGAATTTTGGTCGACCACACACTCAAGGTTGTGGGAACAGAAAACGTGTATGCCTTGGGAGATGTTGCAACATTTGAAGATGAAAATTTGCCAATGCATGCCCAAATGGCGGTGCAGGCGGCAAAAATTGCGGCGCAAAATGTCTATCGTACTATTCGCGGCAAAAACGGCTTGGTATTTACATACAAGAGCGTTGGCGACCTGGTGTCGCTTGGGCAATGGCAGGCTGCGGGTTATTTTTTCAATATTTTATGGACTGGTCCAGTGGCCTGGTTTGTGTGGCGAACAGTGTATCTTTTTAAATACGCATCGTGGCCAAAACGTATCAAAATCGCTGTCGACTGGACTATCGACATGTTTTACCCGCGTGATATTACAAAAGCGTAACCAGGCTTTTTTATTTTCGCACCGGCTTGAGGCTGGCGGCAAGGTCGAGTGCGACCGCAATAATAAGAATGTTTTTGATTATGTACTGACCTTCGAGTGTCGGAATGAACCACGACTGCCAGGTCATTGATGGTAAAAGAATGAGTGGCATGGTGGTGACAACAAGGTGGGGGATCAAAAGAAAAATTGCGACACGCTCGAGCCGAGGAATAAGAAACACAATACCGATGATCATTTCGTAGACACCGAGGAGGATGATAAACGTCTGAAATGTCATGAAGGGCATGGTGTGGGCGAGCAGAGAGTCGACCATCGGGTTGGCCGGGCTGGCGTCAAAAAGTTTTAGAATGCCGAACCAAAAAAAGACGACAAAAAAAGCAATTCGGGCAAATGTGAGCTCGAGCGACCTGGTCGTGTGAATAATTTTTTTATCAACGCGAGAAAAAAGTGACATCGTTTTAATTTATTTTTTCGTGTGTTTGTTCCGCCTAACTGGATGTATCTAATACTACCTTTTTTATTGCTTCTCAACACGAAGAAGACAGGCTTCATGTGGACGAAGAGTGAGTGTGCCGATAATTTCTGTTTCTGTTGGAATGTCTAGATGGCTGGTAATGAGGAGTCGATGGCTGTTGCCTGCAGTGCCAACAAGTGGCTCATTGATGGTGGCGCTTGAGAAGTTGATCATCACGAGTAGTTTTTCGGTATTTGTTTCGCGAACATATGCAAATACGTCTGGCGAAATGGTATCGATGGATGCGTAGGTGCCACGTAAAAGAGTATCGCTGTTGTTTCGGAAAGCAATGAGAGTTTTGTAGAGAGTAAGCATCGACTGTGGATCTTTTTCTTGGGTCGCCACGTTCACAGTTTCATGATCTTTGGAAATTGGCAGCCAAGGCGTGGCGGTAGAAAAACCAGCGTGTTCGGTTGCGTCCCACTGCATCGGTGTGCGTTCTGGGTCACGACCACCGCTCACACCAAGCTCTTTTACAAATCCGTCACGCAAATCTTTTTCAGCAATGCCGACGTCTTGCATGCCAAGCTCTTCGCCATAATACACAAAAGGTGTGCCACGGAGGGTGAGCTGGAGAAAAGCGGCCGCACGTGCCTGCATCGGCCCACGCTGCGATGCAACTCGAGTTCGGTCATGGTTGCCAAGCACATGTGTGGGCACGTCTTGGGGCAATAGCGCTGCGTCGAAGTTGTCGACACCTTTTCGGAAGTCGGCAGCTTTCCAAGGCAAGCTCATGAGGGTGAAGTTGAAGGGTGCATGAACCGGTGTATCACAAAAACGATAAAACTTTTTAATGTCTTCAAGACCGAGGTATGTTTCGGTCACAATAAAAACTTCTTCGTTTTCATTGGAAATCTCGCACATGAGCCCGATCACTTCTTTTATTTCAGGTTGATTGGTGCTGAAGGTGTGCAGATATTTTCGGTACGGTTCGTCACGCCCCTCGACAAATTCCTTGTTCAAGGGGTCATCACGAAACTGACTGTCTTCCACAAAATGACTGGCTGCGTCGACGCGAAAACCGTTGACCCCGCGCTTGATCCAAAAGTTGATAATTTTGCGCATTTCATCCTGAACCTCTGGGTTGCGCCAGTTGAGGTCGGGCTGTTCGGGTAAAAAATTGTGCACATAGTATTGATTGGTTTTTGGGTCGAGCGTCCACATAGAGCCACCCGAAACGCTGATCCAGTTATTTGGAGCAGAGCCGTCTGGTTTTGGATCGTGCCAGATATACCAGTCGCGTTTTGGATTGTCGAGTGACGAACTAGCTTCGATGAACCACGGGTGAAGCAAAGATGTGTGGTTGGTGACGAGGTCCATAATGATTTTGATGCCGCGAGCACGCGCTTTTGTTACGAGCTCGTCGAATGTAGCGAGGTCGCCAAACCGCGGATCAATGTCGCAATAATTCGAAATGTCATACCCAAAATCCTTCATTGGCGATGGGTAGATAGGGGAAAGCCAGATGGCACCAATGCCTAGGGCTCGACTTTCGCCAGTCGCTTCGGTTTTTTTTGTTTCTTCTTCGGTTTGGGCAAGGTAGTCTAATTTTTCGATGATGCCACGAAGATCGCCGATGCCGTCGCCATTGCTGTCTTTAAAACTCCACGGATATATTTGGTAAATGACCGCGCGGCGGTACCAGGGAAGTGGCGATGGAATATTTTTGGAAATCATTATCCTATAATACCTTGTTTTTTTAATTCGATCTCGTATTTTGTTCGGAGTACAGCGAGGTGCTGCATGTGTTTTTCAAGGGTTACTGCGACGGATACGTTTTCATTATGAAGACGGTGTAGGTGTGAGGTGAAATTGCAACTTTGCGGCATTTTTCCTATAAGTAAAAAACGAATAAAAAGATCTAGGTCTTCAGTCATCCTCATAGATGTATCAAAACCGCCTGCGGAATCAAAAAGTGAGCGTTTGAAAAAGACATTGCTTTGAATAAAATGCTCGCCTTTAAAAATTGAGCGCAACTGATCTTTTGAGTCAGTGAATTTCCACGCATAGTAGTCTTTTCCGAGTAAATACGTGAGGTTGCAATCAACAGATAGAAAATCGGATACAAACCAATCTACTTCAGGATATTTTTTTGCCTGACAAATAAAATTGTGCAATGTACGCTGGAGAGCAATGTCGTCGCTATCAATCATAAAAATATAATCGCCGTCAGATTCTGCAATAGCGTTATTCCGACCATGTGAAGGACCCATATTTTTTTCAGACCGAATATACTTCACATTCGGAAATGGTGGGGTTTTGAAAAGTTCTTCAGTGCCGTCAGTCGAAGCATCGTCAAAAATAATATGTTCGAAAGTAACATCGGCATGAGGAGCGAGAATGGACTTCTGAACACTTTCCAATGTTTCAAAAAGATACTTTTTTCGATTGTACGTTGTGGTTATGACGGAAATTTTCATAGTGAGTTCTTGGCAGCGGTACTCTTTTCATTGAGCAATTTTTCGTACAATGCCTCGTATTGGTCAACCATTTTTTCAACACTAAAATTTTTTTCAACCCACGCTCGGCATGCGTGACGACTAATTAAGTTAATTTTCTTGATGGCCTCACACATTTCTTCAGTGTTTTCAACGACATACCCAGTCTCGCCGTTCATAATAATTTCAGAGGCGGCACCACGATTGAAGGCAATAACTGGCGTGCCACACGCCTGTGCTTCCACAAGAGTCAAACCAAACGGCTCATCCCACTGAAGAGGAGCAAGTTTTGCAATTGCATTTTTGTACAACTTATTTTTTTCTTCAAAATTAACAGGACCAACATATGTTATTTTTTCGCTCAAGTGTGGTTTTATATGTTCGTTAAAAAATTTTTCCTCATCTTTCGTAGAACCTGCAAGAATAAGCCTCATGTCTAATTTTTTGGCCACCTGAACAGCGATGTCGGCGCCTTTGTTTTTGTTTATGTACCCAATAAAGAGCAAGTAATTCTCAGGCGAAGCATTGAATTCAAAATTATTAACAGGAATACCGTTATAAATTATTGACGAATTCTTTTTAGTAACTCCATTTGCAGAAGGATCCAATTGTTGCTGACTTTTGCTAATGGCAACTTGATGAACTTTACTGCTGAGGTCGGAGATTGGTTTAACGTAGTCTGAATATTTTTTATCAATTTCATAGAAATTAAAAAATTCTCCAGTCATCGGGTTATGGGCGGTTTCAATGAGGGGTTTTGAAATAAAGGGCGCAATTAGCTGCGCGTTACCGTTGTGACAATGTATCACGTCAAACTTTTCGGCCATTGAACCAGCAAGAATGGTATTCCAAATACTAAACGTGTAATTTTCCCAACTGACCTTAGGATCACTTGAAATGCCATGAGGAAGTAGGGAAATGAGCTTGGCTTTTGTAACAGAATCGGCGGGTGCAAAAAGGGTGACGTCGTGGCCGCGGCGGACAAGTTCTTCGGTAATCCAAGACACGACGAATTCAAGACCGTTTTGAGAAATAGGCGGTACAGGATGAAGCAAAGACACCACCTGAGCAATTTTTAGTTTACGAGTCATGACGTTTTTTCCAATGCGCATTCCAAATGTTGTATCTCAGATCGCCGAACATTTTTTCTATTTCCAGTCGCGCGTCCGGGTCAAGATGCTGCAATGTGCGGACGGCTGACAAAAGTTCCGTGGCACCCTTTTCTATTTCCGTTGGGTTCCAGGTGACAGGTGAAAAGGGTCCGAGTCGCCGTTCGCTTGCCCACCACCAGGCACAGCTTGCCATACCGCGATGCAGCCGATGTGCCGCCGCCTTGGATTTTGAATCATATGAATGAGCGCGGATTATATCGGCAGATTTTTGAGCGAGTTTCCACAAGTCTGCATGAATAGTGTTTTGAGGATCTCTCCAAAGTGCAAATGGAATACCTGCCGCAAGCTCGTCGGTCGTCGATTCCCAGCTTGCTGTCATCACCGCAATTTCTTTTTCTTTGGTAAGTTCGTCGCGGTACTCTGAGGCAGTAATAAGAGTAATGTGAGGATTGGTGAAGGCTTTCTTGTAAAATCCTTTATCGTCTTTGTGCCAATGGCCGTAGAGTTCGCCGTCATGGGCAGTAATGAGGTACGGTTCGGCAAGCAATTCGCTATGTTCAAGAATAAATTCTGGAGGGAAGGTTTTTGAGACAAAATGATTTCGAAATATGACGCCGAGCGTGAGGTTGTCACCGAGATCGTTCACGCGGTAGCGCATAGTTGGATCGATTTTTTCCTTGCCCGCATGAATTTCATCGAGGATGATCCATTCAAAACCCATGTCGGCGATAATTCGCCCGACGTCGCTGCTGTACGCCATTTCCGGAAGATAAAATCCGCGTGGTCTGTACGCACTGCCAAAATGTTTTTTTAAAATTGAGTCGTGCAGCTCGATTTGAGCTCGCGCTTCAGTTTCAGGTATGAGCGGCAATATCGGATGGTACATTGCGCTGCCAACGAGCTCGATTCGACCTGCATGAGCTAGTTTTGAAAAAGCGGCGATCAAGCCTTCGTGCCCATAGCATTCAAAAAGCTCAAGCAGGGAACCAGAGATATTCATGGTCAGACGAAGGTTTGGAAATTCCTCAAGCAGGCTAATTATTTTTGCATAACTTTCGGCCACAACTCCATCGAGAATTTCTTTCGACTGTGTTGGGGGCTGGTATAAATGAAGAAAATTAATCCATTTCATATATGTGTGGCGTGCGAATTGCGCTACTTTTGCTCACCGTTGTGGTTTTTCTTGTGAAGCTTGATGGTGGCATGGTAGAGGTCGATATATTTTTGGGCAGGAATCGTCCAAGAATTGGCTTGGCGGAAACCACGAACCATAAGGCTTTTCCATATTTTTTTGTGTCGAAATGTTTCGAGGGCCCTGGTTGTTGCCATAAGCAAATGAGCGGCATCATATTTTGTGAATGTGAAACCGTTGCCGTCGTTTGTCTGAGGGTCGAAATCGATAATCGTGTCGGCCAAGCCGCCGATGTGATGCACGACCGGAATGCAACCGTATCGAAGTGCGATCATTTGGTTGATGCCACACGGTTCGAAGCGCGATGGCAACAGAAAAATATCCGCCCCGGCGTACAGAGAAGTTTCAAAGGTGCGGTCAAAGGGCACGATAACAAACTGGTCAGGAAATTCTTTTTCGATTTTTTTAAGCCCGGCCACGATTTCTTTGTCGCCGTCGCCCATGATGATGATTTGAGTGCCGTTGTGTAGCAAGGTTTGGACGATGCTGCTAAAAAGTTTGAAGCCCTTTTGTTCGACAATGCGCGAGGTCATACAGATGAGCGGCGCTTCGGCATCGACGGTAAGGCGGTAATGTTTTTGCAGCCATTTTTTATTATGGCGTTTTCGTGTGACGGATTTGTCGCTGTAGTGCATGTGCAAACCAGGATCGGTAAGCGGATTGTAGTCGTTGTAATTAATGCCGTTCACAATACCGAATACGTTTTCTTCACGATTTTTTAAAACTCGATGCAACTCTTCGCCAAAATCGCGCGTTAAAATTTCTTCTCGATAGGTTTCGGAAACGGCATTAATCGCATCTGCATGTAAAATCGCCCGTTTTGCAAAATTAATTCGCTCGGTCCACGGGTCGTCAAAAGGGGTCAGTGTCGAGCGGCCGTCGTCGCGTTCATCGGGCGGAATTTCCCACCAATTGTGACCCAGCTGATATGAAAGGTTGTGAATAGTGAAAAGGGTCGCCGTATCTTTCCAAAAATCGTCTTTTTGGTAGCGCCATTTAAGAAAATAGGGAATCAAACCAGTATGCCAATCGTGACAGTGGATAATATCCGGGCGAAAATTGATAATCTTGAGTAAATGAAGCGCGGCCACATCAAAAAGCATAAAACGAGCGTTTTCATTTTTGTCGCCATAAATTTTGGTTTTGTCGCCAAAATATTTTTTATGATCTACGAAATAAAGAGGAACGCCGTCGTGTACAGTTTTCAGAAAATTGACCTCGTCCCATATGTCTTGGGTGAGTTCGATCGGCACATTTTCAGCAATAATCTCAAATGTATGGTCTGAAACTGCCCCAGAATCAGCCAAAACCCGCTCATAATATGGCGTAATAACGATGACTTTGTGACCCAAATCTTTGTGAGCTTTTGGTAAGGAGCCAAGAACGTTGGCGAGGCCGCCGGTCTTTGAAAATGGCTCTACTTCAGCAGAAATATGAGCGATGTTGAGAATTTTAGACGACATATGCGAGTTCTCAATTGTACCACTTATCGCGCAATTTCGTCGATTTTGGCCGCAAGAATGAAGTCGTTTTCGCTTAATCCACCAATGGAATGAGTTGAAAGGGTAAATTTCACTTTGTTCCAGCTAAAAAGGCACATGTCCGGATGATGGTTTTCTGTTTCGGCGATTGCGCCTACGGCATTCATGAAAGCGAGTGCCGCACCGAAGTCTTTGAACTGCAAAGTTTTTTCGATTAGTTTTTCGTCCACAATTTTCCAGTGGTCGAGGTCCTCAAGAAGCTCACGGCTTTGGGTATTCGCCAACGCGCCGCTTTTTTCTTCGCAGGGCAGACATTTTTTCTTTGCGAGTTCATTCATGGGAAAAATTATTCATTCGTAACACTTTTTGAACCTGCGCATTTATGCGCCGTGTTGGTATTCGACCCAGTCGCGAGTCGGCGCATTGCGGATAATTTCAAGAATCTTGTCTTCATTGTCTTCAATGACAAAAAGTCCGGGATCGGTTTCGCTAATCATCTGATGCTTCAATGGCCCTTCTAAAATAAATTTTTCCAATGGCTTCCAGTAGTCAGCGCCAACCAAAATGATCGGCACCGAAGAAATTTTTTCTGTTTGCACGAGGGTGAGAATTTCAAAAAATTCGTCGAGCGTACCAAAGCCGCCGGGAAAAAAGATATAGGCTTCGGCCGAAAAAGACAGGCAGACTTTGCGGGCGAAAAAGTAGGTGAGAGCAATTTTGTCTGTGAGGTAGGGGTTCGTGACTTGTTCGTGTGGCAAACGAATGGTAATGCCGATCGAATTGCCCTTGGCTTCGAAGGCGCCGCGGTTTGCGGCTTCCATAATACCCGGCCCGCCACCGGTGATGACCGAATACTGCAGCTCGCTTGCAATGCGGTGGGTAAGTGAAACAGCTTTTTTGTAGTACGGATCATTTTCCGCTACCCGCGCCGAGCCAAACACCGACACGGATCGTGGGTAGCCTTCCAAAAAAGCAAAGCCCTCGCTAAATTCTTTGGTAATAAGATGCACGCGTTTGTCGGCGCCGGCCTGCATTTGCTCGTGGGTAAGCGGCCCGGACATAATAATTTTTTCATCAGGTATCACGGTGCTTGTGCCCTGTTTTTTGATTGGTTCCATGCAGACAATTGTACGTGTTGCCCGTAGATATGTAAAAGGTATACTAAATATATCGCAGACAGATATGCTGACAGGTGCGCATAAATTTATTCGATTACTTTCAAAACGAACAACGAACACATGAACAACGACCCAATGCGTAAAGCGAAGCAAAGGCAGTGGATTGCCGTGGCGATCGCCCTCGCGATCATTGCAATATTTTACGGCGCCGGCCAAACAATTCTTTCGTATTTCAGCAGCCAGGAAAATACGAACACCATTAATTCACTTAATACACAAAATATGGAGAACAATGCAACAGGTACAGGCTCTATGGACGATTCAAACATGAAAAATGATGCTGCAATGTCTGGAGCAAATTCCGACAGTGCTTTTTCGACTTCAGTAAATGGTTTTGAAGTTACAGATATCGTAAAGGGCACTGGCGAAGAAGCAGTTGCGGGTAAAAACGTGACCGTGAACTACACTGGCGCTTTCACTGACGGAAAAGTGTTCGATACATCTATCGGCCGCGGTCCATTTACTTTCGCGCTCGGTGCCGGACAGGTCATCCGCGGTTGGGATCAGGGTTTTGCTGGTATGAAAGTCGGCGGCAAACGTCGCCTCGTGATTCCTGGCGATTTAGCCTACGGCGACCGTGGCGTTCCTGGCGCCATTCCACCAAATGCCACCCTCGTGTTTGAAGTTGAGCTTTTGGGCGTTAACTAATCGCAAAGCATCACAAAGTGCGGTAGGCTAGGGCCAGTGTCAATGAAATTTACTATAGAAAAGAAACTCGATGGTCATTTGGGGCGGGTGGGACGGCTCGAAACAGCCCACGGTGTCATCGAAACACCGGCTTTTGTGCCTGTTGGAACAAAAGCGACCGTGAAGGCCCTCACCACCGACCAAGTCCGCGACCTTGGCGCTCAGGTTATTTTGGCCAATACGTACCATCTCTATTTGCAGCCAAACGATGAGGTTGTTCGCGATGCCGGTGGTTTGCATAAATTCATGCATTGGAATGGCCCGATGATGACCGACTCCGGCGGCTTTCAGGTTTTTTCGCTTGGTGTTGCGTACGGTAAGGGGATCGGCAAGGTCACCAAAACCCACGAAGAAATGCTTTTGCATGCTGAAACAGAAACGAGTGGTGCAGGAAAAGACAGCAAACCGAAAAAAGAAAAAATTGCCACGATCGACCCGAATGGTGTGATGTTTCGTTCGCATCTAAACGGCGACGCGCACTACTTTACTCCGGAAAAATCCATGGAGATCCAGCACAACCTTGCTGCCGACATTATTTTTGCGTTCGACGAATGCACTTCGCCGATCGAATCGAATCATTATCAGCGCGAGGCTTTAGACCGCACCCATCGCTGGGCTGAACGGTCTTTGGTGCGACACAATGAACTCAACAAAGAAAAAGCCGAAAAAGAAAAGGCAAACGGCGGACCGATTCCTGGTCAGCATCAGATAGCTTTGTTTGGAATTGTTCAGGGCGGACGCTCAGAAATTTTGCGCAAAGAAAGCGCGGCGGCCATTGCGGCTATGGGTGTTACGAATAATTCAGAAAACGGTAAGCCGGGGAGTGGAGGCTTCGATGGCTTTGGCATCGGTGGCTCGTTTTCAAAAGAAGACATGGTGTCGGTCGTGGGTTGGGTCAATGAAGTGTTGCCCGAAGACAAGCCACGACATTTGCTTGGTATTGGCGAACCGGAGGATCTTTTTATGGGCGTCGAAAAAGGCGTCGATCTTTTTGATTGTGTTGCGCCAACTCGAATTGCTCGTAACGGCAATTCCTACACCTCAAACGGCAAAATCCGTTTGCTTAACTCCGAATTCATCCGCGATTTCCGGCCGATCGAAGAGGGCTGCGGCTGCTACACCTGCAAAAATCTGACCCGCGCGTACCTCGCCCATCTTTTTCGCGCCGATGAAATTCTTGCAGCCACGTTGCTCGCCATCCACAATCTCTATTTCATCATTCATCTCGTCGACAACATGCGCCAAGCCATCCGCGACGACACATTTTTCGAATACCGCGACGCGTTTTTGGGGAAGTACTTGAGGGTTATATAATTCTGTATTGATCTACATATTCGTCCATGCGAGGCTCGGAAAGATAGAAATAACAGAACCTGAAATACGTTGACAAATGGGTATTTTAGGTGTATACTACTTGGGTAGTTCTTTGATACAGATGTGCGAGTTCGTCACAGCAGAAAGCGACTTATACCGTTAGGCCATTTTCTGCTGTGACGAAACCAATGTGGTCAAGTCCTCCAGCAAAAAACAATGTAAGAAAGGAACAGCTCATATGAGTACAGCATTATCAGAAATCCCGGGATGGTATGTCGAATTCCAAGCCGCGCTTTTGCGCCAAGCTCCTCGTCCGGGTGAGATTGATCAAGTTACGGCTGAGGGATGGACCAGCAACCAAAAGGGTTTGAAAAAGAAACTGTCCGGTTGCCTCCTACCACCACCCGTGACTGTTTCCGTTGAACCGCCGAAGCTCGAGCTCCTGCTCGAACCTGTCGGCACGGTCACGATCCCCGCAACCACAGGCAAGTTCGTCGCCAAAGACAGGTTTGTGATTAACACCAAGCGTAATGCTCCGGTGAAGATTAGCTACCTTGGCGATAACTTCAAAGTCTGGTTCTTGAACGGCGACAGCAAGACCGAAGATCCGATCAGCGAACAGACGCTCCGTTACCACAAGTTGCGGCAGTCCTCGGTGGACGGTCCGATCATCACTGAACTCGGCGGCGAAGCGAAAGCTGAAACCACCTTGTCGGCGCCGCTCTCCCTTATGGAGAAGCAGAAGCATGGCGAAGACGGTGTTCTCTTGAACAACGGCTACGCCAATATCTTCTACATCAAGGACAACGCTGGTGTGCTGCGCGCGGTCAGCGTGTACTGGCTCGACGACGGCTGGCACGTCTCTGCGCGCTCCGTCGAGGACCCGTACAGGTGGCACGGCGGCCATCAGGTGTTCTCTCGCAATTCTGTTCTCGAATCCTCGGAAACTTTGGCTTAGGCAGCAAGCCTGATCCTTTGTCCCTTGGACACTTTGGCTCTGCACAAGTGTTCCCTTGACCCTCGGTCTGCTTCGGCGGATTGGGGGTCAATTTTTTTATGCTAAAGTATGGTTCTTATGCCCACTTTTAAACTCAAATCAGAATTTGCGCCGGCGGGGGATCAGCCGAAAGCGATCGCCGAGCTCACGCAAGGAATCAAAGATGGCCTGGTCCATCAGACTCTTTTGGGTGTGACCGGTTCTGGAAAAACGTACACGGCCGCGAACGTCATTGCAAACATTGGCAAACCAACGCTCGTTATTGCCCACAACAAAACCCTGGCTGCTCAGCTCGCTCAGGAATACAAAGAATTTTTCCCTGACAACGCCGTGCATTATTTTGTTTCCTACTACGACTACTATCAGCCGGAGGCCTATATGCCAGTGACGGACACATATATAGAGAAGGAAGCGCAGATCAATGAAGAGATCGATCGCCTTCGTCATGCCTCGACCCAGGCTCTGCTCACCCGAAAGGACGTCATCATAGTCGCGTCGGTGTCGTGTATTTACAGTTTGGGTAGTCCGGCTGAATATGAAAAAGTAAATATGAAAATTGAGCGCGGCATGGATATTTCGCGCCGCGATTTTATGCGTTCGCTCATCGATCTTCATTTTGAACGCACGAATGCCGATCTCATGCCGGGTTTATTTCGTGCTGTTGGAAATTCTATCGAAGTTATGCCCGTCAACGAAAAAATGGTCTATCGTTTGGAAATCGAAAACGACAAAGTTCAGTCGATTAAAAAAATTGAAGGTGTGTCGAGTAATATTGTGGCCGAGCCAGATGTTTTCTTTTTATTTCCAGCCAAACATTTTATTACAAATGATGATCAAGCCGAAAAAGCTCTCAAAAGTATTGAAAAAGAGTTGAATGTGCAGCTCAAGGTGCTGGAAAAAGAAGGCAAGGTTTTGGAATACGAACGTTTGAAGCGTCGAACACGCTATGACTTGGCTTTGATTCGCGAAATCGGCTACTGCGGCGGTATTGAAAATTATTCTCGGCATTTTTCTGGCAAATTTCCTGGCGAAGCGCCCGATTCTTTGCTCGCATATTTCCCACATAACGCCGACGGCAGCCCCGATTTCCTCACGGTCATTGATGAATCACACGTCACGGTGCCGCAAATCGGCGGCATGTTCAACGGCGACGCCGCACGAAAGAAAACTCTCATTGACCACGGTTTCCGTTTGCCATCCGCAAAAGACAATCGTCCGCTGAAATTTGAAGAATTCGAAAAACGAGTTGGCCAGGTTATTTATACGACTGCGACTCCGGGCAAATACGAAAAAGAGAAAAGCCAAAAAGTCGTCGAGCAGGTGATTCGTCCGACTGGCCTCATCGACCCAGAAGTTTCTATTTTGCCGATCATTGCGAACGGTCCGTACAAGGGTCAGATTCAGGATTTCATCGAGAAGGCTGAAGCGACCATCAAAGCAGGCCATCGCGCCATTGCTACAACTCTGACCAAAAAAATGGCCGAAGACCTTACCGAATATTTAAAAGAGCGAAAAATCAAAGCCGAATATTTGCATAGCGATATTTTGACGATCGAGCGTATTGAAATTCTCACTCGATTCCGAAAAGGCGAGTTCGACTGTTTGATCGGTGTGAATTTGCTCCGCGAAGGCTTGGATTTGCCTGAGCTCGCCTTCATCGGTATTCTCGATGCCGACAAAGAAGGCTTTTTGCGCTCAGAAACCTCACTTATTCAGATCATCGGCCGCGCAGCCCGAAACGTCGAAGGAAAAGTTGTGTTGTATGCCGACCGTCTGACGGATTCCATGAAACGGGCGATCGACGAAACAAATCGCCGTCGAAACATTCAGCTCGACTACAATAAAAAACACGGCATCACACCAAAAACTATTAAAAAGGCGATTCGCGACATTACCGAAACGATGCGAAGCGAGCACACCAAAGCTGTGGCCAATCTTTTAGCTGTCGACGGCGCACTTTTCAAGAAAAAACCAAAAACAGTTCTGAAACAAAAAGAAAAAGAGATGGCGACGGCTGTAAAAAATCTCGATTTTGAAACCGCTGCTATTTTGCGCGATGAGATAGCAGCGCTCATTAACATGCAAGAAAAATAGAGTTTCGCCGCTCTAAATGTTGGTATGTTTGTGCGTGAAGTGCGATGTGGGTGACTTGTGTCTGTGGTTATCCCGAACCAGTTCACGGTACCCATGTTATAATTGCTCACAATACTTTCGTGAGATTAGTTCATCAAAACAAATTTGAATCAAATCGTTGGATGATCCGGGCACGGTGGTTTTATGCGCCGGCTCTTTTTGCTATGGGACTTGTGTCAAAACTCGATCCGCTCGGCAAAAACTTTTTCCCAGTGCCAACCATGTTGTTTTTGTTTTTCTCGTTCATCCTGATGAACATTTTGTTCTTCAAGCTCGTTAAATACATCGAAGTTCACAATAAAAGCCAGTATCTCAACATTTTAGCCACAAGCCAGCTCTGCACCGAGCTCCTTTTTTTCGTCATTATTCTGCATTTGTCTGGCGGTGCTCGCAGTGTGGCGCCGATTTTCTTTTTCATTCCGATTGTCTCGTCGATTATTCTCTTTGACGTCGTCGGTTCGCTTATCATCGCCTTCATTTGCGGCGTGCTTGTGAACACAATGATCGTGCTCGAGTATTTTAAAGTGCTGCAAAATGTGCCTGGGTATCCTGGTACTGGCGTGTTTTCATATGATGAATTTTTGGTCGCACTTACCTCGACCATTACCATCACCGCAGTGTACTTTATCGTCGGCGCGCTTGCGGGTTACCTTTCTTCGGTCATAAAAAATAGGGAATCCCAACTTTCTGAAAGTCGGCGCCGTGCCCAGTTGCAAGCCGAGCGTTTGCGTTTGCTCAATGAAGCCTACAACAGCTATGCGCGCCAGCTTGTCCGCAAAGATCTCGACCTCACCAAACAAAACGAGCGCTTCAACCAGCTCGACAAAGACAAATCCGAATTTGTTTCTACGGTGTCGCATCAGCTCCGTACGCCGCTTTCGGCCATCAAATGGACACTTGATCTTTTGTTGAAAGGAGAAGATGCGGGACCACTTACGGTCGAACAGCGTGCGTTGCTCATGAAAGCCTACGAATCAAACGAACGCATCATTAATCTCATTCGTGACATGCTAGGCATTGATCGTATCGAATCTGGCGCACTTGGTTTTTCATTTATCGAAATTAATATCGTCGATCTTATTAATAATATTGTTGACGAGGTCGATTCTCAGGCGCAACGCAGAAAAATTACAATTACGGTTAATGCAGAGGAAAATTTGCCGAAAATTATCGTTGATCCGCAAAAAATGCGTGCCGTTTTCCAAAACCTCATTGAAAATTCGCTCAAATACACGAACGTCGGCGGCACTATTACGGTCGATCTACGAGCCGGGGCGACTGACAAGGATAAAATGCAGATCACAATTTCAGACAACGGCATAGGCATTCCGAAAGATCAGCAAACAAATATTTTCAATCGCTTTTTCCGTGCAAACAATGCCAAGGCGGTTGACCCCGAAGGTTCTGGTCTCGGACTTTTTATTGTGAAGACGATCGTGGAACGTCATAGTGGCGACATGACCTTTGAAAGTGAGGAGGGAAAGGGTACGACCTTCCACATCACCTTGCCATTGCGTCATTAATACGTGATACACTAAATACATACACAATAACTCAATTTATATGTCAAAAATTTTAATCATTGAGCAAGATGTTTTTTTTGGAAACGTCATTCAGCAAAAATTAACTGAGGCTAGCATGGAGACTATCGTCGTAAACAATGGCGCTGTTGCTCTCGAGCAGGTCCATCTTGCAAAGCCTGACGTGATTGTCCTCGACATGGAACTCACTAGTGCGGATCCTCTGTCTTTGCTCAAAGAAAAGCAAAACGATTCGTCTATCAAAGACATTCCACTCATTATTATTTCTCGTTCGGGCGACTTGGCGGAAATTAAGGGCGCACTGAACCTCGGTGTAAAAGATTATCTGGTCAAGGCCCAACTTAACCTCGATGAATTCGTGGTTAAAATTAAAAATCAGCTTAACAAACCAAAAACCGGCAAAAATTCTGGCAATACGCTGAGCGGAAAAAAGGTTATGTGGGTTGAAGACGATCAATTTTTAAGCGACCTTATTTCCAGAAAACTTGGCAATCAAGGTTGCAAACTTATGTATGCGCGCACAGGCGAAGATGCGCTCAAAACACTTGAAAAGGAGATTCCAGATATTATTATTCTCGACATTTTGCTGCCGGGAATCAGTGGTTTTGATGTTTTGGCAAAAATCCGCTCGACAGAAAAAACCAAAACATTGCCGGTCATTGTGTTGTCGAACTTTTCCCAAAATAATGAAATCGACCGCGCGATGAAACTCGGCGCAAATAAGTTTATGGTGAAGGCAAGTATTGTCCTTGATGATCTGGTGCACGAAGCTGAACTTCTCACCGCTACGAAAAAATAGAAAAAATAGAAAATAGAAGGTAAAGAAGTAGAAAAATGATTGTGCGAGGAGGTTTTTTCTTGTACAATGCCGATATTAATCCATACGCACTCTGTGACGTGGATTTTGACTATATACACTATATACGATGGAAAAAAACTCAAAATCACCAAAAAGGCTTGAAAAGGAGGATGTTTTGCCGGCGGTTGGTCGCCAGAACGACAAGATTATTGTTCGTGGGGCACGAACTCACAATTTGAAGGACATCGATGTCGAAATGCCTCGCGGCAAAATGATCGCTTTCACAGGCTTGTCTGGCTCAGGCAAATCTTCACTTGCATTCGACACGATTTTCGCCGAAGGTCAGCGTCGCTACGTCGAATCGCTCTCTTCGTACGCGCGGCAGTTTTTGCGTCAAATGCAAAAACCTGATGTCGACGAAATCATTGGGTTGTCGCCGGCCATTTCGATCGACCAAAAATCTCGTTCGAACAATCCGCGCTCGACGGTGGCGACCATTACCGAAATTTACGACTATCTTCGTATTCTCTATGCTCGCATTGGTCGTCCGCATTGTTTGATCTGCGGCAATGAAATCCAAAAACTTTCGAACGACGAAATCAAAAATTTTATTTTGGAAAAAATCCAGACGCGCCTCAAAACTGCGCCGAAAGAAAGCGATCGGCCGCTCAATTTTCCAATGTATGTTGAATTGTTTGCGCCGGTTGTTCGCGGCCGAAAAGGCGAGTACTACCAGCTTCTATATGATCTTCTCGGAAAAGGTTTTGGCGAAGTAATGGTCGACGGCGAGCGCAAAAAACTCCGCGAGCAGATCATTTTGTCTAAAAACAAAACTCACACGATCGATGTTTTGGTTGACCAAATAAGCATTTACGATTTCAAAAATTCAAAAAACGGTGTCATGGAACGACTGAGCGAATCTCTCGAGCGAACGCTCACCGAATCCGACGGCTTGGTCAAAGTGACCTTTAATGACATTCAGCCAAAAAAGAAAGGGGAAATTGCCGCAGTCGAAGAGCAGTTCACAATGTCTTCAAAATTTTCTTGTCCGCGCGACGGCTATTCGTATCCAGAAATCGAGCCGCGTTTGTTTTCTTTTAATTCTCCGTACGGCGCATGTCCCGAATGTCATGGTCTTGGCACCCGTCATTTTTTCGGCAAAGAAGCCTGCCCAAAATGCAAAGGCGCCCGTCTTCGCGAAGAGGCTCTGCATGTATTGGTCGACGGTAAAAATATTGTTCAGTATGTCGACATGACCATCCGCGACGGTTATGAGTTTTTGAAAAAAGTAAAAATTACGGCGCGCGAACGCAGTATTTCTAAGGTCGTGCTCAAAGAAATCGAAGCACGTCTTGAATTTATGGTAAACGTCGGTATCGAGTATCTTTCTTTGAATCGTCGCGCTCATACGCTTTCTGGTGGCGAAGCGCAGCGCATTCGCTTGGCGTCTCAGCTCGGTTCGGGTTTGGTGGGTGCGTTGTATGTGCTCGACGAACCGACAATCGGTTTGCATTCTCGGGACAATGACCTACTCATCAAAACCTTGCATCGTCTCCGAGACCTCGGCAATACAATCATTGTGGTTGAACACGACGAAGATACCATTTTCGCTTCGGATTATTTGGTTGATATTGGCCCAGGGGCAGGTGTGCACGGGGGAAACGTCGTTGTGTCCGGCGATTTGGAAAAATTACTGACCGCAAAACACAATGATTCAGAATCCTTGACGCTCGACTATCTTCGCGGGGATAAAAAAGTGCCTGTGCCCCAAAAGCGCCGCGACAAAACCGCCGGCATGCTTTCAGTCCGAAACGCCAATGTTTTTAATATTAAAAATATGAGCGTTGACGTGCCTTTGGGCAAACTTGTGGCGATAACTGGTGTTTCGGGTTCCGGAAAATCCACTTTTCTCTACGAAATAATTCATAAAAATCTTCAGGCTCGATTGGAAAAGCGGTACCGCACGGCCGAAACCTATAATTGCGACAGTTTTGCCGGTACCGAATACGTCAGCCGAGTCATTTTGATCGACCAGTCGGCAATTGGCCGCACACCGCGTTCAAACCCGGCCACATACACTGGCGCTTGGACATTTGTCCGCGAGCTTTTTGCTGAAACTTCTGAAGCGCGCGTTCGAGGTTGGAAGGCAAATCGTTTTTCATTCAACGTCAAAGGCGGCCGCTGCGAAACATGTCAGGGCAATGGTGCGATCGAAGTGGAAATGCATTTTCTGCCGACAGTTTTTGTGCCTTGCGACGTCTGTGGCGGCAAGCGTTTTATGAAAGACACTCTCGAAGTCACATATAAAAAGAAAAGCATATACGATGTTCTCAAAATGACGGTCGAAGATGCCCTCGAATTTTTTAAAGACATTCCGGCGATTTATGATCGTTTCAAGACTCTCGACGAGGTCGGTTTGGGCTATCTCGAACTCGGTCAGTCGGCAACGACTCTTTCTGGTGGCGAAGCGCAGCGTGTGAAAATTGCCTCCGAGCTGTATCGAACGCATGTTCAGAAAACAATCTATCTTTTGGATGAGCCGACCATTGGTTTGCATTATGAAGACGTCAAAAAACTCATTGAAATTATGGATAAGCTCGTAGACCGCGGCAATACCGTCATCGTCATCGAGCATAATATCGACATCATTAAATGCGCAGATTATGTCATCGACATCGGTCCGGAAGGGGGAAACGAAGGCGGCAAAATTGTTTCAAAAGGTACGCCGGAAGACATTGCAAATTCTGAAAAATCCCACACCGGCTTCTATTTGAAGCGGGCATTGAAGTAAGGTTTTGAGTGAGTCTGTGGGAAGGGAATAAATATGTGTGATGTAACTTAAAAAATAACGGGCGGGGCATATCAATGCCCCGCCCGGTTCTTGGAACCGCCTACAAGACGGTTGTGCTGGGCGCTGGTCCATAGCCACCCAGGCACCTTGCCATTATTCATCTCATCTGGGAATATGTCAAACACCGAGGATTTTTGGCTATTTTTATAATTCACTATGATTTCAGTATCCAAACTAAAAAAACTACCCGATGCGCCCGGGGTATACATATTTAAAAACGGCACCGGAAAGGTCATGTATGTCGGCAAAGCGACGTCGCTTCGAAATCGTGTTCGAAGCTATTTTGCTCGCAATCTTTCGGAAACTCGCGGGCCGCTCGTAGTCCAGCTTGTTGCGGCCGCCAAAAAAATTGATTTTATCGAAACTGACACCGTGCTTGAGGCACTCATTCTTGAAGCGAATCTGATAAAAAAATATCAGCCGCACCACAATACAAAGGAAAAGGACGATAAAAGTTTCAATCATGTCGTAATTACGAATGAAAATTTTCCCAGAATTTTAGTTGTGCGTGGTCGTGAAATTGAAAAGCTATATAGCGATCCTCGGATTACCAAAGAAATATACGGCCCGTTCCCAAACGGCAGTTCGCTTCGAGAAGCTTTAAAAATTGTGCGACGAATTTTTCCATATCGAGACAATAGATGTTTACTCCCGAATCCAATTTCGTCAAACACGTCAAACACACAGCCGAAGCCATGTTTTAATCGGCAAATTGGCCTCTGTCCTGGCACTTGCACCGGTGAAATTTCCCAAAAAGAGTACGCTCGAACCATTCGGCATATTCGGTTGTTTTTTGATGGTAAAAAAAAGGTGCTTTTAAAATCGCTTGAGCGTGACATGAAAAAATATGCAAAAAATTTGGAATTTGAAAAGGCAAACCAGGTTAAACGAACTGTTTTTTCTTTGAAACATATTCAGGATGTGGCACTTATTCACCGAGAAAAGAATGGGATTGATACAATGACAGGTTTCGGGAATCGCATCGAGGCCTATGACATTGCACACATTTCCGGCACCTCGACCGTCGGCGTAATGACTGTGGTGGAAAATGGGGAAGCAAATCCGGCGGAATATCGCATGTTCAAAATTCGTCAGGAGAAAGGCGGAGACGATTTAAAGTCACTCGGCGAGGTTCTTGCTCGACGCTTTACACATCCTGAATGGACCTTGCCGACCCTCGTGGTCATCGACGGCGGCGAAACACATCTCAATTTTGCTCAAAAAAAATTAGCAGAACTCAATATGACCATGCCTGTCGTGTCGGTGGTCAAAGACGAACACCATAAACCGAAGGACGTGTTTGGTGACATTGTGGCGGCAAAAAAGTTTCGCTCAGAAATTTTGCTGGCCAACAGTGAAGCCCATCGCTTTGCCATCAAGTATCATACAAAACTTCGAAACCGAGCATTTCTCTAAGTAACCTTTTTTCAGACGAAACTTCTTTGCTGCACAATTTACATACAATTCGCGAATAATTCATGTACAATATGAACTATGAATAGTGCAGCTGCGGTAGGTAAACCAACAAGCAAAAATCCATCTCGAAAACTTCGAGTCGGCGTCTTGCGTGGCGGCCCCTCCGACGAATACGAACTTTCGCTCAAGACGGGTAAAAATATTATTGACTCACTTCGACAGAGAAACTTCTACATTGTTCAGGATATTTTTATAGACCGGAGCGGCGTCTGGCATATCGACGGCCTCGCCCGACCCGTGGACCGCATTTTTCCACATGTCGACGTGGTGGTGAACGGCCTGCATGGGGCATATGGTGAAGACGGCCGGGTTCAGCAAATTCTCGAATCCCACGGAATTCCATACACAGGTTCTGGCCCGCTTGGTTCGGCAATGGGAATGAACAAACCACTCGCTAAAAAATTTTTCAAATCCCGAGGTCTATTGACTCCCGAACATGTTGTTATTAAAAAAGAAACCTATACACCCGGTACCAGAGCCGACACAATTCATACAATCACCACCAAATATCCATTTCTTAAACTTGTGAAGCCCGCTTCGACTGGTTCTTCGCTTGGCGTGAATGTCGCCCACAGTCCCGAAGAATTTCAGCTCGCAATCGACGAAGCGTTTACATATTCCGACTCGGTGCTTATCGAAGAATATATTAATGGCAGGGAAGCGACCTGCGGTGTGGTCGAAGGAAATTCCGTCGACGACATCTTTGCACTCCATCCAATTGAAATTAACGATCTTTCTGAAAAAAAATCTGCACAGGAAGATGGCATTTGGTCATATGAATCAAGATACAATCCGCAGCTTCGCGAATTTGTCAGTCCTGCCAATTTTACTCCCGAACAAAACCGCCGCATTCAGCAAGCAGCTGTCGATGCGCACAAAGCGCTCGATCTCCGACATTATTCAAAAGCTGATTTTAAAATCAATCGCCGCGGCATATATCTTTTGGAAGTCGATAGTTTGCCCGACCTCGTGAGCGATTCCGTGTTTCCAAAAGCTCTTTCATCCGCCGAAATTTCGTTCACTGAATTCCTCGATCACATCATCAACCTTGCTCTTCAGGAGAAATAACTGCCGCCGTGTTTTTGCTCATAATGATACATGAAATACCGACCGCAAAAATTGCTGTTGAAATAATCGCAGAGACCATGCAGTACAGACAGATTTCGTGAATGACAAAAAATTGGAGATACACAAGCCATGCCGATGCCAAAAAACCCACGACCGAAACCTTGGCTGCGAGTCGCTGCAACTTTACGTTACCAGTACTGAGGGCTGCGACAGTCAATCCAAAAAGAATTAGATAATCTATGGCTCCAAGGAGAGAAACCGGAATGCCAAACACGGTACTCCACTGGCTGGTGAGCACCGTCGAACAGCCGCTCACAATCGCGCACGGCGGTATCGCTTTCAAAAAATGCTCGACCGTCAAAAAGGCGGCATCAAGAAAACCCACGAATGACAAAATGAGGAATGTAATGCTGAGAACTCTAATTTTTTTCATTCGATGAAGAAGCGGAGCTTTGATTGACTCCTTTTGTAGCTGCGATTTTTTCAACAATCTCGGCTTTGAAGGCTTCGTAACTTGCAGGGTTGGGAAGTAGTTCGCCATTGAGGAAAAAACTTGGCGTATAACTAATACCGATTCTATTTCCTTCGGTAACTGCTGCATTTATTTTTTCGGCCAATTCCTTTGAATCCAAATCTTTTTCAAACGTGGCCAAGTTTAGCCCTAGTGTTTTTGCAAATTCCATAACAGTTTCGCGCACGTTGGATTTGTTTGACCACTCATTTTGGGTGTTAAAAATTATATCGTGCATTTCAAAAAATTTTCCTTGCTTTCCGGCGGCTTCAGCAGCCACCGCCATTTCTTTGGCGTGAACATGCATTGGAAGCGGGAAGTGGCGATACACAAAAGCCATGTTGTCTCCGAGCTCATCGACCAATTCGTTGACGATCGGCGAATAATAACCGCACGCCGGACACTGTAAGTCGCTGTACTCGGTCAAAATAACGGAAGCATCGCGATTGCCTCGAACCCAATCATCAGCAGCGATCGAGTTTTCAATAGAAATCGCTGCTGCATTTGAAGGGGATTCATAATGAGCCACAAGAAAAACCATTCCCCAAACGATCAGTCCAAGCACAATCACAATCGAGCCCCAAATCGCAACCTGCCGCCCGACCGCTTTTGTTTTCGCTTTACGCTCCCGTGTCATGTGTTCTTGTTCTCGGGCCAGTTTTTCCTGGTTGTATATTTCTTGAGTATTCATGGACCCAGTTTATCACTCTTTTTTACGGATGCGAGGGGTTGCGAATCGTTTCGTTTTGAATATACTTAATGACTGTGCCGCAGCATCTGTGTTCGTCGGCACCGTTTATTGTCCGCACCCAGTCGTCACTGGGCCGTTAGCTCATCTGGTAGAGCACCTCATTTGCAATGAGGGGGTGGCAGGTTCGAGTCCTGTACGGTCCACCAAAAATTTCCTTTTTATTTTTTGTACCCCGGTGGTAATTTCATTGACAACTGTTCCAACGGAGAGCATTGTAAGTGGAGGGATTTATTAATTAACAAAAGCTCATGGAACAAAATAACAACACATATAAGTATCTTTCAATCGTTCTCGCTATTATTGCCATCATTTTTGCCGTTTTGTATTTCACAAAACCAAGCGAGCCGGTTTCAGATACGCTCAATGGAATTTCAGATGATGCAGCAGAATGCCGAGCCGACCTTGCAGATTGGCAGCAGCGAAATAGCGGCCAAGCTTCAACTACCGAAAATGCACGAGAAGAATTGAGTGACATTCTCAAAAACTGCCAGGATATCTTTCAGAACAGCCAGGAAAAACTATAATTTATTTCTTAAAGCCTTTCGACAGGTTTTGAAAAATGAAAGCAAAAAATCCCCAGATCGGGGATTTTTTGCTTTCGGTGACACCTCGTTTCCGCTGTGTACTTTTCAGGATATAAATTATTGAACCTCAGCCTGAATACTTTTGATTTTTGCTTCATATTTGCTCAAAAGATTCGAAAGCTGGCTAAGGCGTTCGACACAGGCAACATCATCGCTTTCGCTACTATTGCTGTCACAGACCGCGAGTGAGTCGTCGTATTGGGCGATGCTTTGGTCGACATTTTTAAGCATCATGACTTCGTTTTGCGCCTTGATCCAGCCGATGGTCGAGAAAATGACGGCCAAAACCAGAATGGCGATCACGACTGCACATTGTTTATTTCTTTCCATATACTCAAAATTAATGCTAATTTCTAAATACTGCGCCCTGTAATTCCTCTGTCGATAATCATAATACAAAAGCCACATTTCGGTTACTGTGTACTTGCGCCGTCTTTATTGTAGAATTGTAATGTTGCGGGCTACAATCCGTCCTCATGTATGGATACAGACTTTAAACAGCAATTTCTCGATATATATAAGCAAAACGCCGATGCAATTTTTCGGTATTGCCTCATGCGTGTTTCAGACCGTGAGCTTGCCAAAGACATTGCCCAGGAGACCTTTTTAAAGGTTTGGCAGTATGCGAGCAAGGGCGAAAAGATCGCTAATTTACGAGCTTTTCTATTCACCACTGCCAAAAACCTCATCATCGACCAATATCGAAAGAAGAAACTGACTTCTTTGGACAACATGATGGAGCAAGGCTTCGATGTTGGGGTGGAAATCGACCAGTCGCTTTTCGACAAGATTGATGGTCAAAGAGCTCTTGCATTCATTGGGTCAATCCCTGAAAAATATCGCGACGCCATTTATATGCAATATGTAGAGGGTTTGTCCGTCAAAGAGATAGCTGAAGTCACCGGCGAGACAGAAAACAATATTTCCGTCAGAATTCACCGAGGTCTTCAGAAATTGCGCAGCATTTTGCGAGAACAAAACGGCTATGGATAAAGATAATAAAGACATTTTTTACAAAATAATCGAAAAGTCGAAAGAAATCGGCTTAACCGAACGAGAGAAAATCTCGCTTTTTAAGGTTGTCGACGCATACGTCGAGAAAAATCCAATTCAAATTCTCGAAGCAAACCCCGCCACTGCTCCTAGCAAAAGCAGGGGCAAAATTGGTGCCACTGATCCAGTGAAGGCTGCGGGCGATACAGATGGGGCCGTGGGACCACTCGGTGCCTCCGTGGTTTCGCCTTTTTTCGGATCCTTCATGGCTCACTGGAACATGTACGGTGTGCGGGCAGGTATGGCAATGCTCATCCTTTTCTTTATAGGATCAGGTACGTCTTTGGCCGCTAAAAACAGCTTGCCAGGCGATTTTCTGTACCCAATTCGCGTTAACGTGAACGAAGAAGTCAAAGCGGCATTTTTGTCTGGCCCCGAGCGCTCCGAATACGAGGTGAAGCGGGTTAAAAGCCGCGTCGAAGAAGCTAAAACACTGGCCGAACAAAACCAGCTTACCGAAGAAATAAAAAATAAAATCTCAGTTCAGCTCAATACTCACGTCGTTAAAGTTAAAAAAGATCTGGCAGAACTCAACAGAAAAGGTGAATTCAAATCTGCATTTGAAATTAGTCGCGATCTCGAAGAATCTTTTGATGGTGCAACAATCGACACTGCCGTTGCGAAAAAATTAAACGAAGATGAACAGGATGGAGAAAATACTGAGATAAAAGAACTTGCTGCCATTGAAGACGTTCGAGATATCGTCGCGGAGTCGTACGAAGCCTCTGTTGCTGCTCGTCAAAATGCCGAGAACCAGATTTTAGCTCAAGATACGGACGACGACGATGCCCAGACGATTGCAACAGCAAAATATGAAACTGTTAAAAAATCTCTCGATTTGATAGATAAAGCTCCTTCTGCCGCGGTATATGGACTTATTGATTCAAACCTAAACGAACGAGTAAAAGTTGCTCGAGGTCTTTTTGAAAAAGGTGAAGAAATGCTCGAAGCTGAAGAATACAACAATGCCTTCCTTGTTTTGAATGAAGCATACACAATCACTCTCCTCATTCAACAAGAAATGGATATTAAGCGAAGTGAAGAGATACGAGATGCGAATAATGTAGAACAGCTAGAACAAACAAAGTTAGAGGAAAACCTCTCTTCTGAGCAATAAGCAAGTAATAAAGCAGAAAATAGGAAAGGAAAAGTGGCAGGGAAGTCCTGCCTTTTTTCTTGGAAATAAAATATAATGCGAAGCTATGGATATTTACAAACAGTCGGTCAATTTTCACAAAAAAAATCGGGGCAAGATTTCTGTCGTAAGCAAGGTGCGAATTAAAAACCGCCAGACGCTTTCGCTCGCGTATACGCCTGGCGTGGCGGCAGTTTGCAAAGCGATCGCTGAAAATAAAAAGCTTGTTCGGGCATATACTGTGAAGCATAATTCCGTCGCGGTCATTACCGACGGTTCGGCTGTGCTCGGCCTTGGAAATATTGGCCCGGAGGCTGCGTTGCCTGTCATGGAAGGAAAAGCGGCGCTTTTTCGTGAATTTGGAAATATCGACGCTTTCCCGATCTGTCTGGCAACCCAGAATACTGAAGAAATTATTGCAACAGTGAAAAATATTGCGCCGGTTTTCGGAGCGATCAATCTCGAAGACATTGCGGCACCACGATGTTTTGAAATAGAAAAGCGGCTTCAAGAAATGCTCGATATTCCGGTCATGCATGACGACCAGCATGGTACCGCTGTGGTTGTGTTGGCGGGGCTCATTAATGCGCTCAAACTTCGAAAACTAAAACCAGCCGAAGCTCGGGTGGTGATAAACGGCAGTGGTGCGGCTGGAACTGCAATTACAAAAATTCTGCTCGATTTTGGCGTTCGAGACATTATTGTATGCGATACGCAGGGGGCAATTTTTGAAGGTCGACCCGATTTGAATGCTGAAAAAAAGGAAATTGCCACTGTTACTAACATGAACAAAAAAAGTGGTGATTTGAGCCAGGTCATTGAAGGTGCTCATGTATTTATCGGTGTCAGTAAGGGGAATCTAGTGACAGCGGACATGGTTCGAGCGATGGCGGAGCGACCGATTATTTTTGCCATGGCCAATCCCACTCCGGAAATCATGCCAGACGCAGCGATAGCGGCGGGTGCTTTTGTGGTGGCGACTGGCCGATCGGATTTTCCAAACCAGGTCAACAACGTGCTGGCGTACCCTGGAATTTTTCGCGGCGCGCTCGACCGCGGCATCGTTCAGTTTACCGACGAAATGTTCGTGAGAGCGGCAAAAAATTTGGCAGCTGTTGAAAAAAAAATAACACCCAAAAAAATTTTACCAAATGTGTTTGACCCGCGAGTGGTCAAGGCGGTAGCGAAGGCAATTAAATAACGTATACTGACTCTATGGAAGAAGCGATTAAAAATCTCCCGACCCAATTTAATTTTCAGCCAGTTGTTCAAAATGCAGAGGGTTTGGTGAAAACCGACAGCTTTGTGGTATGCGGAATGGGCGGGTCGCATCTCGCTGCGGGTCTTTTGAAAATTCTCTATCCGCAGCTCGATTTGTACGTGCATCGAGACTATGGTTTGCCTGCTCTTGCAGAAAAAAAGCTTAGTCAGTCTTTGTATATCGCCAGTTCGTATTCAGGAAATACTGAAGAAGTACTCGATTTTGCTGAAAAAGCTTTCACGGCAAAACATTCGCTTGTGATTATTGCGGTTGGTGGAAAGCTTATTGATTTCGCAAAAAAACATTCACTTCCGTATATTCAGCTACCTAACAACGGCATTCAGCCCCGAAGTGCGCTCGGGTATTCTCTTTTGTCTTTGGCAAAAATGGTCGCTGGTGATGACGTGGTGCGACAGCTGCAAGCGGTCGGAGCAACACTTCGTCCCCAAGATTTTGCCCAGGAAGGGGAAAGGCTTGCGGAAAGTCTTCGCGGCAAAGTGCCTATTATCTAT
>JBBSOY010000003.1:0-55853 GCA_038259265.1 Minisyncoccia bacterium | reverse complement strand
TCCGGTTGTTGATGGCCGTGTCGACATTCGTGGCGATCGAAACCTCACCATTTCGATCGACTACGAAAAAATGCCGGAGATTCTGAAAACAATCGCAGTCACCATGTACGACCCTGCAGACACTTCAAAAACGTTCTCGTTTTTGCTTCGAGTGAATGCCGACAAAACTGCGTATCAGGCACACATCGGCGCCTTCGAACGCCCGGGTACGTATCAGTTTGCACTTGCGATTCTTGATTATAAAAACCAAGGACTTGCATCGGCAGCTGGTGTGCTTATTGCGACCGTGCCGAATTTGGTGATGAGTAATGGTTTGAATTTCGAAGGGTTCGCATTCGGTATGTGTGATGTGTTCTGGGCGATTCTTGTGCTCCTTGTTTTGCTCGCGCTCATGTTTGTGTCGGTTCGAAGAAAAGTAAGAGTTTAATTTACCTTGAAAAAAGCTACGCAAAATATAATACGAGTCCTGCCAAAAGCTCTTTTGGTTGTACTTTTCGCTGTGTCGAGTGTGGCGCAATATTTTGTGTTGAGTCATGGAATAGTGGGAGAAAGATACGCAGAAGCTGCGTCTTTCAATAAACAGATCAACTATCAGGGAAAGTTGACTAACAGTAGCAACGTTGCGGTCGCCGACGGCACGTATCACATGATGTTTAATCTTTATACGTCATTGACCGGCGGCTCAAGTATTTGGACAGAAGACCGAAGCACTAATGCGGGCGATCGGGTGACCATTTCAAACGGACTCTTTAGCGTCATGCTCGGCAGCTCGACATCTTTGGCAAATGTTGATTTTAACCAGCCGCTCTACCTTGGTGTAGAAATCGGTGGTTCGAGTGGTTCGCCTGCATGGGATGGGGAAATGACGCCTCGAAAAGTTTTGGGCACCGTGCCAGCTGCGTTTGAAGCCGACAAAGTTGACGGTCTTTCAAGCGAGCAGTTTTTGCGAAGCGATGCCGTAAATTCGACATCGACCGCAACGACATTCCTCACGGTGACCCAGACTGGCGCGGGCAGAGTCGCAGAATTTTACGGTACTGATGCAGCGCCAGCGTTTAGTATTTTGTCGAATGGGAATGTGGGAGTGGGCACCAGTTCGCCATTTGCGCGGCTTTCGGTCGGCGGCAACGCTTTCATCGGCGGCAATCTCACTGCGACCGGTACGCTCGCAGTCAGCGGTGCGGCAACTTTGTCATCCACTCTAAACGTCACCGGCGCAACAACGCTTTCTTCGACGCTCAATGTCGCAGGAGTTACCACACTCGCCACATCACTTAACGGCCCACTGCAAGCCAACGCTGGCGTTGTTTCCGCCACTTCTTCCGTTGGTGTTTTGTACGGCGGCACTGGACTCACCTCAGCACCTGCGTACGGAAATCTTTTGGTCGGAAACTCGAGCGGCGGCTACACCCTTACTGCAACCTCGTCTCTCGGTATCACTCTTTCTGGCCTCAGTGGCACGCTTGGTGTGAACCAAGGTGGCACCGGTGCTACATCGTTTGGTCAGGGTTGGTTGTATTCTCCGGGCGGCACTTCGGCGCTCGCTGCCTCGACTTCTCCAACGGTTAATTATTTGACCGCGACTTCGACGACGGCAACGTCATCATTTGCGTATGATGTGTCAGTCACCGGAGTACTCAAAGTGTCTAAAGCCTCATCAAACTCGACAATTATTGGAAATGTTACAGGTAACACACGCGGTACTAATTCCCTCGATATTCAAAGTGCTCGAAACAATGCCTCTGAGGTTGCTTCAGGCAATAGTTCTGTTGCGGTTGGAAGTTATAATTCTGCTTCGGGCTCAATTGGTGGTATTTCTGTCGCAGTAGGTGGATTCAATACTGTTTCAGCGCTTGGTGATGGTATTGCTACAGCTTTTGGGTATGGAAACGTTGCAGAGGACACTACGACGGCAGTGGGTAACTTTAACATCTCAACCGGAGTAGAGTCAGTTGCATTCGGTATTTTCAACAAAGCATATGGCAGCGACAGTGCTGCTATCGGACTCTACAATATTGCCGCAAACACAAACACGGCTGCTTTGGGTTATAGAAATTATGTATACGGAGTAAATTCTGCTGCGGTCGGTAATTTTAATTTCGGTAACACCTTTGCAGGTGTGGTTGCAATGGGTCTTTTGAATAACCAAACGGGTGGCACCTTGAATCTCACTACCGGTGCTGTATCAGGAACAGCTACAGGTACGGCCACTATTGGTCGGCTTTCATCGGCAGTTGGTATTTTGAATACTGTTTCGGGAAATTTTGGCCAAGCGTTTGGTTTAGGAAATACAGTTTCCGTAACAGGAGGTGCGGCTTTTGGTTCGTTTATAAATAATAGCGTTGCATCGTCGACCCAGATCGGTTCAGGGGATTCATCAAAAATTGTAATTCGTGGCGACACTGGGTATGAGGGCTTTACCGGCATCGGCACCAGTTCGCCATTCGCAAAACTTTCAGTTGCCGGTGGTGCCTACATCGGCGGCAATCTCACTGCGACCGGTACACTTGCTGTCAGTGGAGCAACAACACTTTCTTCAACCCTAAACGTCACCGGTCTTTCAACCCTTTCTTCACTCACCCTCGGTACACTCAACGGCCCACTGCAAGCCAATGCTGGCGTTGTTTCTGCAACGTCTTCAATTGGCGTTCTGTATGGTGGCACAGGGCTTACCACAGCACCGACATACGGCCAGCTTTTGGTCGGAAATGCGAGCGGTGGCTACACCCTCACCGCGACTTCTTCGCTCGGTATTAGTAGCGGCGGTTCATCTCCGTGGACCACTGTCGGTAGTGATATTTATTACAGCACTGGCAATGTTGGCATCGGCACATCCTCGCCGTTTGCAAGATTTTCGCTTGCTGGTGATGCATATATTGGTGGCAATATCGTCGCGACCGGCACGCTCGCTCTTAAAAAAGATGGTACGCTTGCTACAATTATTGGTGATGTAACCGGAAAGATTCGTGGAACTGATGCGGTCGATATTCAGGGTACCCGAAACGACGTGAACCAGGTGGCGTCGGGTGCAGAATCTTTGGCGCTTGGTGCGCGTAACACTGCGTATGGTGTTTCAAGTAGCGCTATTGGTGTAGAAAATATCTCGACTGTTTCAGATGGTATCGCAATCGGTAATTATAATTCAGCTGCTTTTTCAAGCGTTGCTATCGGCCTTCAAAACACCGCAAACGGAACTGGTAACAATGCAATTGCTATTGGTATTTCCAACAGCGCCGAAGACACCGGTATTGCAATTGGTAATTTTAATTATGCTGGTGCAGATCACTCGCTTGGTATTGGCCTGGGAAATATTATTTTCTCAGGTGACTATACTTCTGCGTTTGGTATTCAAAATATTTTGAGCGGCGCGACCGACGCTGGAGCGTTTGGATATACGAATTCTGTGAGCGGGAACGGCAGCTATGCCTTCGGTAGCGCAAACTCCTTGAGCGGCAACAATGAATTTGTTTTTGGATTCAACAACAGTACCTCTTTTGATAATACGAGTACTTTTGGTCAGTACATTATAAACAACATTGCTTCGTCGACCCAGATTGGTTCAGGTGATTTGTCGAAACTCACCATTCGCGGCGACACGGGCTACGAAGGTTTTGTGGGTATCGGTACGGACGCTCCGAGTCGCAAACTTCATGTGATCGGCGATGGTGCGGGAAGTATGTACCAGGCAATGTACGAAAATACGACTGGCGGCGGAACAGCTGGCTTTGCTTTGAAAAATAACGGTTGGGAAATTCGGTTCCGAACCAATCCAAACAATGGCTGGTTTGAAATCACCGACTCTGCAAACAACATTCAGCATCGATGGAACGGACAGGATTATTTGCTCGCATCAGGCGGTATTATGGGCTGGTCATCAGAATCAAATTTTGCGACGACGCAGGTTGGAGGTCGAGACACCACGCTGTACAGAAATTCTGCGGGAGTTTTGCGAACCGGCGGCGGCTTTATTGCCGATGGAAATGTCGGCATCGGTACCACTACGCCATATGCAAAACTTTCGGTCATAAACAATAGCAACACCCTGCCGCAGCTTTTTGTGGGCACATCGACAGCCGGCGACGCATTTCCGCTTCTGTATGTGAGCGCGACAACAACTGGTGCCATGGATTGGGCTCGGGTTGCGATCGGCACAACCACAAATTCCGGAAATGCCGGACTTCGCGATCAGTTTGTCGTGTCAGGAAGAATTTACTCTACTTGGCGAGAGCTCAGATGTGATGAGTTTGGTGCCAACATTGTTTCTGGTACAAGTGCCGATACACCCAATGTTTGTGGTCAGTTTTCTATTGATTCCGACAGCGACGGAGGCATGGTTCAGAATACTGGCTCAAACCCAGGATACGGCTCCCTTCGAGCTGGTAATATAAGCGGTGCTGCAAGTGGTGAGGGTGTATATTTGAGAACTTGGAACAAAGTAACCGCCGTGCAAAATAATCCAGTAATAGAAGCGTTTGTTAGGACGGCCGCACCACTTCCGAATACTCTCTACTTAGTTGGATTTTCAGATGATACGGCAGGATCTGCTGATGCGGCTACTGAGCCCGCAAACGGTGTATATTTTGCTGCGACATCTACAACCTGGAAAATGATTTCTCGAGTTTCGAGTTCGTATGCATATTATGTTGATACTGGTATCGCAACATCAAGTACTGATTTTCAAAAATTAAGAATTGAAGTTTCGGCAAAGGATGCAGTGTTTTTAATTAATAATAATGTTGTTGGTACCGTTTCTAGTTCCGGTAATCTTCCTTCATCGGCTACCGTCATGGCGCCAGTGATTCAGCTCGGTGTCCAGACAACTGCAAACTCTACTCTGAGAACTTTCGATATTAGCTATATCAAAGTATGGATCGATGATCCATCAAATGAAGATTTGGCGTCAGAGCCAGGATTTGCAAACCTGCTTCTTAATAACACTCCAGACTACGATGGTATTTCAGGAGCAAATATCGCGTCTGCATATCTTACGAGAAATGCGGCAGAATATGTTCCAGGAAGTCTTGTTTCAATAAGTACAGACGGTGGATTTATGGTCGATCTTTCTACTAAAAGGAATGATCGAAATCTTCTTGGTGTCGTTGCGGAATCCGTTCAGCAGGTGCTTGGTGTATACGAAGGCGATGTAACTGCCGTTGCCATCGCGGGCCGGGCACCGGTCACAGTGAATAATTTAAATGGACAAATACGAGTCGGCGATCCGATTACATCTTCGGATATTCCGGGTGTTGGTATGAAAGCCACCGCATCGGGCTTCATCATTGGCCGTGCGATTGAAAACGTGGCTCAAACAGGCACCTCGACAGCAACATCTTCTGTTATGGTTTCTTTGAATCCTGGTTACTATGCTGGCAATGCGCTTGTAACCGACGAAAAGGGAAACGTTGGTATTGGCACAACTTCGGCTCAGTACAAGCTAAACATTGTGGGCGATGCTCGAGCAATGACCATCGCTGCATTTGCTGGTCGCAGCGGTATGAAAAATGTTCAAGCACTTGGCGACACAGACTACGCGGGCTATCTTGAAAAAATAAAAACTCTCAATCTTTCGACATTTAATTATCTTTCGGATACCGGTACCACCACGAGACTTGGAATTATCGGTGACAATGCGCCGACGGAAATTTTGACCGCATCAGGCGATGTTGATATTTACAAGCTCGCTTCGTTTACACTCGGTGGCGTAAAGGCACAACAATTGAAAATCGATTCTCTCGAAGCGCGGATTGCTGCTGTAGAAGAAGCGGTGGCACTTGGTGTAACTGGCACTTCAACTCCGGCAACAGGCGGTATTGTGCATGTGCTTGAAACACTTGGTGTCAGAATTTCCGAAGGCTTTGCATATTTTAAAAATCTCTTTGCAGAAAACCTTACTGTTGGAACTCCAGAAAAACCAACAGGCATCACCCTCTATGACGACGTCACCGGCGAGCCGTTCTGTCTCAAGGTTTCAAATGGTAAAATGAAAAATCTGCCCGGCACCTGCGAAGACAATGCAAAGACTTCGCAAGAAGATGACTCAAAAAATGACACACCAGATGAGCCTGTGCCAAACCCAACGCCGACTCCAAATCCTGCCCCAACTCCAGATCCTACTATTGAGCAGCCACCCGTAATTTCTCCGGATGAGCCTGCAGCAAAAGATGTCGTCGACACCGGCGCTGGGGAAGGCAATAGTGAGGGTCAACCTGCTCCAACCCCTCCGCCTGCTCCCGAACCAGCTCCTGCCCCTGGGCCGACACCTGCTCCATCACCAAAACAGCCAACGGAATAGGCGCATTCTAATCAATGGCTTGCTCTAGTTAAAATATTGTGCTATTATGTGAGTTCTGTGTCGGGTACCTGCTCTGATTGTCGTAAGACGAAAGGGGAGGAAAGTCCGAACACACAGCCACGCTTTTGCATTTGCCGCAAGGTAGGTGCAGAAATAGGGCAAGGGGTAGCGGGTAACGCCCGTCTGGAGTAATCCACGAGGTGCGAACAGAGACGCCGGAATGCGAAAGCAACCGGCTCCGCAGATGAGTTGAAATATTTCGGTATTTCGAAGCATGTGCGGATGAGCCGCCGGGCAACCGTCGGAGTGCAACGGCTAAATCCTTACTCGTGTGCAAGGCCGCGTTCGTCAGGTTTAAATGAAAGTTTGAATCTATGCGAGAGTGCCGCTTGATCTGCCGGGTAACCGGACAGACAGATAAATAGGTACCGCTCGAGGTGTTGCGGTAAAACGTGGTACATCGAGTACAAAATTCGGCTTATAGACACAGAACATGCATAACAAAAACCCGCCTAAAGCGGGTTTTTGTCTGTCAGATTTTTACAGGTGTTGAACAAGTTTTTTGCTAAAAGTTGTTGAAAGTAATTCGTTGATTGGCCCCTCTTTTTTTGCAATACTGAGTGAAGTTATATTATAAAAAAGGGTAACCCGACTGAAATTATTATGGATGCACAACAAGAGGGTGGCATGAAGCGGTTTTTAAAATTGGAAAATATTCCGTTCATCTTGTTGGCGGCTTTCGTTGCGCTCATTCCGCTGTTTGTGATTTTTTCACCGTTCATGTCAACCCAGTTTGGCAAGGCCATGTTTGTGTCCGGTGGCGTTACTCTTGCTCTGGTCTCTTTTCTTATTGTGCTCATCAAAAAGGGTAGTTTTCTTTTCTCAAAAAGCCTCGTCTTGGCCGCGCTCGGCTTCATATCTGTCGTGTATTTTGCTTCCGCGCTTTTGAGCAGCTCCGTTGCCAGCTCGCTCTTTGGGTATGGTTTCGAGGTAAATACGTTTTATTTCACCCTTCTTATGTGTGTGCTTGCCTACGTTGTTTCGGTTATCTTTACTGGCTCACATAGCTCGAAAAAAATTTTGACCATACACTTTGTTTTTTTGGCAGTGGCGGGAATACTCGCTTTGTTTCAAATCCTCCGTTTGTGTATTGGGTCCGATTTTTTGTCATTTGGAATTTTCTCATCTCCAATTTCAAATCCGGTTGGTAAATGGTATGAACTCGGAATTTTCTTTGGTGCGAGCGCACTTTTGTCGCTTGCCGCGCTTGAAAGTTTGAAATTGTCGAAGTTATATAAAATCGGGGGTATGGTCGTGCTCGTGCTATCTCTCATGTTTGTGGCACTCGTTAATTTTTCGATGCTGTGGTACGTCATCGGCGGGCTCGCAATTTTGTTCTTTGTTCAACAGATGATTTCTTCGCAAAACATGCGTAAAATGCAAATCGTCCGGGATGAATCAGCTGTCATTTCTGACGCTGCCACCGCGAGCGCCCCAGAAACTGCGTCGACAACTCGCCTCGAACCACCCCGAAGAAAAATTGCCATAACGACGCTTGTTGTCGTTATTGTTTCGATCCTTTTCTTATTGCCGATCGGTCGAGACTTAAGTCAAACTGTTTCAAATAAGTTTGGTATCGACAACCTCGAGGTCAGACCGTCTTGGACTGCAACCCACGAGATTTTTAAAAGTACGATTGCTGTGTCGCCGCTCACTGGCGCCGGTCCGAATCGTTTTTCGGAGCAATGGCAGCTGCATCGTCCCGACATCAACGCTTCGGATTTTTGGAACGTCAGCTTTGACCAGGGAATCGGATACGTCCCCACGTCATTTGTAGAAACCGGGTTGCTCGGTGTTATAGCTTGGCTCATTTTCTTTTTGGTTTTGGTGTACTCAGGTTTCCGGGCGCTTACTGCCAAAACTGCCGATGCAATGAGTCGATATTTTGTTGTTTCGTCTTTTATGATGACGCTCTTTTTCTGGCTCGTCTCCATTTTCTATGTCTCGGGTGTCGTGATCATCGCGCTTGCTTTCTTTTTCACTGGTTTGTTTATTGCGTCGACGATCCATGGTGGCGTTGTTCAAAACGTCAGACTTTCTTTTGCTAAAAATCAGACGATTAGTTTGGTGGTGATCTCCGTATGTGTGGTGATTATTTTGGGCAGCGTTGGTTTGGCGTACGGTGCATTTCAAAAAGGCTTGTCTTCGTATTATTTCCAAAAGGCCGTGACGGTTGTCAGGACAGAACAGGATCTGAATGCGGGCGAAACATTTCTTTTGAAAGCCATTGCCTTGGCGGACAACGATTTGTACTATCGAACATTGTCGGATCTGAATATATTGCGAATCAATGGCATTATCGCGTCGGCGGCTGGCCAAAAAGAAGTGAGTGAAGAACAAAAAACACAGTTTCAAAATGTTCTTTCTGCTGGTATCGAGTCGGCCCTTCTTGCCGAGAAAAAAGATCCGCATAATTTTGAAAATCCTTTGGCGTCGGCTCGGGTATATGAAGCAATTTTGCCCGTTGGTATCGACGGCACGCTCGATGCGGCAAAGGCGGCGTATGAAAAAGCTATTGTTCTGAGTCCCCGCAACCCTGCGCTGCATCTCAGTCTGGCGCGTACAGAAGCTGCACTACCAGACTACGATGCGGCTACTGCCGACATTGCCAAAGCTCTTGAGCTCAAATGGAACTACGTCGAAGCTATTTTCCTGCAGTCGCAAATTGATGTGGCAAAAGGGGATTTGCCGGCGGCAATTCAGGCAGCGGAGCAGATCTCCGCACTTTCTCCAAACGACCCGCTCGGTTATTTCCGCATCGGTTTGCTGAGATATGAATCCAAAGATTTCGCTGGCGCCGCACGGGAATTTGAAAAATCAATGCAGCTTGTGCCAGTGTATGCGAATGCGAAATATTTTCTCGGTTTGAGTTATCAAAAAATTAATCGACAGCAAGAAGCCATCGCTCAATTCGAAGATTTGAAGCAAACAAATCCAGATAATCAGGAAATCGAGCTCATTTTGGAAAATCTTCGGGCAGGCCGCGATCCGTTTGCTACTGAAGAAACTGCTGGTGCAAATGCCTCAGCTGCATCTGCGGACACTGCTCCGGAAAAGCGAAAAACCTTGCCAGTCGAAGAAACGAATAACTAATGGTCAGAAAGTTCTTTAATTTTCTTGGACGAGAAATAAACGGCTTGCACGAGGCCGCATATCTTTTGGGCGCTTTTGCCATCATGTCTCAGGTGCTCGCATTGCTTCGCGACCGCTTGCTTGCTCATACCTTTGGTGCGGGCACGACTCTCGACCTCTATTATGCCGCTTTCCGAATCCCAGATTTTCTGTTTGTCATTGTCGCTTCGTTTTTTTCGGCTTCCATTATCATCCCGTTTTTTTCAGAAAAAATTCGAGTCGGCAAAGATTCTGGTCGGGAATTTTTGAGTGTGATGTTTTCGGTGTTTCTCATTGTGATGGCAGTGGTGTCGACCATCGCTTTTTTTCTCATTCCACATTTTGCGTCCTCGCTTTTTCCCGGTTTCGCCGAAGAGCCATATCGCAGCCAAATAATTCTGCTCACCCGCATCTTGCTTTTGTCACCGCTTTTTCTCGGTCTTTCAAATTTATTCGCAAGCGTGACTCAGTACTACAACCGCTTTTTTATTTACGGCATCAGCCCGCTGCTCTACAACCTTGGCATTATTTTTGGCGTGCTCTACCTCGTGCCGCGTTTTGGTGTTGTGGGTTTGGTCTGGGGTGTGGTGCTCGGGGCTGTCGGGCATTTTTTGGTTCAAGCGCCGTTTGTATTTCGCCAGAAACTCATGCCCAAGTTTGTGGTTTCCTGGCAAAAATATAAAACGGTGTGGAGGGTGATGCTCGTTGCCATGCCACGCACACTCGCATTGTCGGCTCAGGAAGTTTCAGAATTTTTCTTGGTCTATGTCGCGTCTTTTTTGGGCCTCGGTTCCATTTCCGTTTTCAGTCTTTCGTATAACTTGCAATCTGTGCCGCTTTCGATCATCGGGGTGAGCTATTCGCTTGCGGCTTTTCCAACACTTTCGGCTTTGTTTGCAGGCGGGGATCGCCGCAAGTTCGTTGAACTCCTGAGCACAACTGCGCGCTACATTATTTTTATGTCGCTGCCGATCATTTCGCTCTTTATTGTGTTGCGCGCCCATATCGTTCGAGTCATTCTGGGTTCGGGTGCCTTCAGCTGGCAGGACACGCGCCTCACTGCCGCGGCCTTGGCACTTTTTGTCATTTCGCTTGCGGCCCAAGGTCTCATTTTGCTTTTCACTCGCGCTCGGTATGCTGCTGGTAATACCAAAAAATCTTTTTATATCAATATTTCCACAGCTGCCGCAACGATCTTTTTTTCATCACTCCTTTCGCATATCGTCGTGGTGTACCCTGGTTTTCAGCGCTTCGTTGAGGCGGTGTTTCGAGTTTCGGACGTGCCCGGAACTGCCGTGCTCATGCTGCCCTTGGCATTTTCAACGGGTAGCATTCTCGGGGCGATAGCCCATATGTATACCTTCAACCGCGATTACGGCGGTATTGCCAAAGCGTTGGCTCGCGTGGCTATGGAATCCACCATGGTCGCTATTGCTATGGGTTTTGTAACCTACGTCACTCTCAATATCGTCAATATTTTTGTTACGCTCGACACTTTTTTGGGCGTGTTGACCCAAGGGGTCGTCGCTGGCGGTGTAGGCACCATCTGCGGTATCATTCTCCTCGCACTCCTCGGTAACCGAGAGCTCACAGAAACAGTAAAAGCGCTCCATAAAAAGTTTAAAAAGGCACCCAACATGCCTATCATCGGCCCCGACGCGAGCGCCGTCTAGCAAGAGATGTATAGCAAAAGAAAGACAATTTTCATGGCTTCAATATAAAAATGGATATTTCAAAAATCAGAAATTTTTCAATCATCGCGCACGTCGACCACGGAAAGTCGACCCTGGCTGACCGCCTGCTCGAAATCACCGGTACGATCGAAAGCCGAAAAATGAAAGAGCAGGTCTTGGACAGCATGGAGCTCGAACGCGAACGGGGTATTACGATCAAAATGCAGCCGGTTCGAATGAAATATCATTCGCCGGGAAATTCAAAAACTGGCGCGGCAGGGCAGGAATATATTTTAAACCTCATCGACACGCCGGGTCATATCGATTTTTCATACGAAGTGTCGCGAGCGCTCAAGGCGGTCGAAGGAACTATTCTGCTTGTCGATGCGACCCAGGGTGTCCAGGCGCAAACTCTAACCACACTCAGCATGGCGCGCGAACAGGGTCTCACCATCATCCCTGTTGTTTCAAAAATTGATTCGCCACTAGCGCGGGTCGAAGACGTGAAGCATGAAATGATTCGCTTGTTGGACTGCACAAACGAAGACATCGTTGAAGTGTCCGGCAAAACCGGCCAGGGTGCCGCGGGTTTGCTCGAAGCAGTCGTGACCCGGGTTCCGCCGCCTCAGGTCATTGTTGAACCAGGTGCACAACTGCGTTCGCTCGTTTTCGATTTTCAATATTCCACGCATACAGGTGTCATTGTGTACGTCCGTGTTTTGTCGGGTTCAATTTCAAAAAATATGTCGCTTAAATTTTGTGTGTCTGGCAAGGTGTTTACAGCTATTGAAGTCGGAGTTTTTACGCCAGAAGAAACACCGATGGATTCGATCCATGCCGGCGAGATCGGCTACATCGTCACCGGCATAAAAGAGCCGGGTGTCGCCTCGGTCGGCGACACAGTGGCCATGGCGCGCGACACCGCCCCTCCATTGCCGGGCTACCAAAACCCGCGGCCAGTTGTGTGGTCTTCGGTGTATACGGAAAGTCAGGACGATTTTCCGCTTCTCAAACAAGCCCTCGGTCGGCTCAAACTAACCGACTCGTCGCTTTCGTATGAAGAAGAGTCCTCGGGCATTTTGGGTAAAGGCTATCGCTGTGGCTTTCTCGGCATGCTCCATTTGGAAATTGTGTCCGAACGTTTGCGACGCGAGTCAAACCTCGAGCTTGTTGTCACGACGCCAAGCATCAACTACGAACTCGACCTTTCAAACGGTAAAACCGTCACCATTTTCTCCCCGTCATTTTTTCCCGACACTCATGAAATTTTGCAGGTTCGCGAACCATGGGCAAAAGTCACAGTCATTGTGCCGCCCGACTATGTGGGGCCAATGATCCAGCTCATTTTTGAACATGAAGGGATCGTCGGCGAAACCGAAACGTTTGGAGACAGTCGCACCTCGCTTACGGCCGAAATGCCGCTTCGCGAACTCATGCGTAATTTTTTCAACAAAGTAAAAAGTATTTCTTCAGGCTATGCCTCGCTTTCATACGAAGCCATGGGTATGCGTCCAGCCGATGTGTCAAAAATAGAGGTTCTCGTTGCCGAAGATCCCGTGCCGGCGTTTGCGCGGATTGTTTCAACTCATACTGTGGAAAGGGAATCAAAAGAAATTGTTGAAAAACTCTACAAGCTCATCCCTCAGCAAATGTTTGCAGCAAAAGTTCAAGCCAAAGCCCTCGGTCGCATCATTGCATCTCGTACCATTCCTGCCATGAAGAAAAACGTCACCCAGCACATGTACGGCGGCGACCGCACCCGAAAAATGAAACTTTGGGAAAAGCAGAAAGAGGGCAAGAAACGCATGAAAGCCGAAGGCTCGGTCGACATCCCGCACGACGTTTTTTTGAAAATGGTCCAGTCGGAATAATTTTACAATGACATCTTTTTCGGAGTAAGCATAAAATCTCCTTCCGGAGATTTTATGCTTACTCTCACCCGAGCAGACTATCTTTTCACATCTTGGTGGTTGATCGGGTTCCGAAAGCCTCCTTCAAAGATGTCATTTTGAAATTATTCTGACTAGCGGAGTAAATATAAAAACACCACCCGCGGGGGTGGTGTTTAGGAGGATTATAGATGTGTGAGTTGGTAGGGGTTGCCCGGGCTCTGGTCAAAGAGCGGTCGGGTCATAAGGGTAAGAAATCCGAGGAAAAGAACGAGCGTGACGATGACGAACGCAATCAATTTTGGTCGAGACAAGTGCTGCTCCCTATGGCGTGTGTTTCCAGAGTCGCGTAGGGCTTATGAACCAATTGCAACTTGACGTCCTCGAAGCTTAGCATGTCGGAGCCGACCACGAAGACACGTTGGTGTCTGGCCTCGCGGACAAGAACGTCCTCTGTAATACGGATTTCATTTGCGCCAAGGGTGGAGGGATCGCTCGGGGTGAGAAGCGCCGTTCGGTTTCCAAACTCGTCCGTCTCGATTCCGTCGATGCGGTAGATGCCGGGCGGGAGCTTGTAGACGAGGTCATGCCCAGGAAGAGGCTCGACAACGACGTAGTCGCCCCGGTGGCCATTTTCGCTGTAGTTGGGGTTGCTCCCAGTCTCGACGACAATCCACGCCGTGTCATCGGCGATTTGAGCTGGCTCTGCAGGTAGCTTCGGCTCAGCCGGCGGGCTGCCGACCTTTCCGGAAAACGCGATGACCGGGATGATCAAAAGACACAGCAACATGCCAAGCATCGCCCCACCACGACGATTCAAACCGACAGGAAAAAGAGGACCCATTTTACGACTCCTTCAAAAAAGCAGAACACTCAAAACAAGGAACTAGTGGCTACTTACATTCGCCATTTCTTGGTTAATTGAATCACTGAGGCCGCCAAGAGTCAAATAAATTACTGGCGCAAAAACGGCATGTACAAAAGGACCATACTGACGGCAATGAGTACCGCCAAGACGCTCCAAACGACTTTGATGATTTTATGATTTCGTTTGTCCCACAACATAATGCGTACATGATACCACGGGTTGGCTGTATACTAAACAGTATGGAATATCTGAAAAAGCGCCAAAAAGCTCGTAAGCGCCTCTACTCAAAAGTCTCAATTTTTGGCCTGGTTTTGCTGCTGCTCGTCCTCGTGCGGCCAACGTGGAGCATTTTTAAAAAAAGTTTTGAAAGCAAGAAGAATCTGAGCGTCGCCCAGGTCGAATTAGCCGACCTCGAAGTTCACAAACGACAGCTTGAAAAAAACGTGGCGTATTTGCAGAGCGACTACGGCCGGGACCAGGAAATTCGCGATAAATTTGGCATGACAAAAAATGGCGAAACGATGGTGGTAATCGTTCGAAATGAAAAAGAAGCGCCGCCACCGCCTCCACCCGAGCCGACTTTTTGGCAAAAAACCAAGTCTAGATTTCTCTCAGTCTTTGGGCTAGAGTAAGGCTCGTGGCACATATGGGGTGCTGTGTATTGCGGTGTTGCGCGGGATTGGTTTAGTGGCAGAATGGATCCTTCCCAAGGATCAGACACCGGTCCGATTCCGGTATCCCGCACCACTCATTGAAATGATTCGAATCGAGTCGAAAAGAGTCGAATCAAAATGAAATAGAATGAAATGAAAATTTTATCAATTGAAACCAGTTGCGATGAAACTGCGGTCAGTATCATCGAAGCGTCAGGTGGCTTGGCCGCGCCATCTTTTACGGTTCTTTCAAATCTTGTTTTGTCGCAAATCAAACTCCACGAACAATATGGCGGTGTTTTCCCAAATCTGGCCAAGCGCGAACATTCGAAAAACCTGGGACCGCTTTTGAAAAAAGCGCTGCAAGAAGCGGGACTTTTAAAGGTGAAAAAAAATACCCTCGATGCCGCCGTAGTTGAAAAAATAAAAAATGATTTGGTCCGAGAACCCGAGCTCGCCGCATCGCTGATTGAACTTTTTGAAACATCAGAAAAGCCAGCGCTCGACCTGATCGCCGTCACGTTTGGGCCGGGGCTCGAACCAGCTCTGTGGGTCGGTATCAATGCCGGCAAGGTTTTGGCAGAAGTCTGGGGTTTACCGCTCATGCCAATTAACCATATGGAAGGTCATATTGCTTCGGTCCTATTGAATTCGTCCGAAACCGCGTCTGGTGTTGAATTTCCCGCCGTAGCACTCCTTATTTCAGGTGGTCATACGGAAATCGTTTTCATGCCTGACTGGCTTCAGTACAAGGTGATTGGTCAAACTCGCGACGACGCTGTCGGCGAGGCGTTCGACAAAGTTGCTCGCATGCTTGGCTTGCCATATCCAGGCGGGCCGCAGATCAGCGCTCTTGCTGCCGAAGCTCGTACTGACGACCCAGCTCGAATAAAAAATTTAAAAAATCCTTTTACTTTTCCGCGGCCGATGATCAACTCAGGCGATTATGATTTTTCTTTTTCCGGTCTAAAGACCTCGGTGTTGTATACGATCCGTGATCTTGCAAAGACGGGACCGGCGGAGCTCGATGTGGAAACAAAAAAACAAATCGCAGTGGCATTTGAAGATGCGGTCATTGAAACGCTTGTCACAAAAACTCGCCGGGCGATCGAAGAATTCGCACCCCGAACCCTTATCTTGGCTGGAGGTGTAACTGCAAACACGGCCATCCGGGAAGCTTTTGAAAAATTGGTAACCGAATTAAACGAACAGGGAAATGAACAGGGCGCAGTGCAACTCCTCATTCCAGGAAAGGGTCTTTCAACCGACAATGCGCTTATGATCGCTCTCGCTGCATATGTTCGACACATCAAAAATCCTTCTTCAAAAAATCTGCCGGGTGAGGATTATGAACAGGGAATTATTGCGCAGGGAAACGTTCAGCTGTAATACATTTTTTACTCCGCTTCTCCCAAATTTTACAGAAAAAGAAAAACACCGGACAGGCCGGTGTTTTTCTAAAGAACCCTAATAATTTTTATTTAATTTTTTATTGCGATTCTCAGTCCTGCGAATTAGTTTCGTGGAGGAAGAATGATTGCTTCGTCTACCTGTGATTTCTTGCTGAGGCTCCAAGCGAGGAAGACTGCAGAAACAATGGCCAAGACGAGGAGCGGTACGACGATGCTAAACACCTGGTACCAGATAGCGGCGATTGTTGCGAGGATAAGGCCGATTGTGTAGCCAGTCGCTTTTCGCGCCCAGATCTGATATTTCGAGAGTCGGCTTGTGTCGCGGCTGCCAACGATGATTTCTGTAAAGAGGTACACCGCGATCAAGGCGATCAAAAGGAAGTACAAACTCTGGAGGATCATGCCTTTGTCCTTTGGAATACTGAAGACTGCAGCGGCAACCTGTTTGATGTTGCCCAAGTCGATTCGGTCGCGATTGATTTTCGCCATAGTTGAAGTTGAGACAAGAGAACCAACGAGGCCGTCTTCAGGAACTGTCATCGTTTCATCGCTCATGTCAGAACCCGCTGGTGCAGTCATTGAATCACTTGAAACATCGATGCCTGCAGACTTTAGGTTTTCCATGAATGCTTTGAAGCTTGCGATTTCCTGGGCTTCGAGAGCAGTAACAGGGAATGCAGATCGGCAGAAGATTTCGTTTACTTTCTTTTTGCTGAGGATATATACGAAGCCTGTTGGTGCAGTGTGACCCCATGGTGCGAGAATGTCACCGAAGTATCGGTTCTGGAACGATTCGACCGCGTCGAATGTTGCGTCATCAAAGACACCAGTTGCATTGAGGGTGCTGAAACCTTCGAGATCGCGGAGGAAGTACTGAAGTTTCAAAACTTCGATGGTGTCATTGTCCCAGTCGCGTCGCAAATGATCGTTGAGGTAAATACATGCAGTTGGACCTGTTTCTGCACCGAGAATTTGGCCACCGCTTGAACGTCGGCCACCACCGCCGCTTCGGCCACCGCCACCACCTCGTGTATCAGTGGTGTCTTCTGCTACAACATTCACAACTCGAGTTTCTGTATCGGTCAAACCCTGAGAATCTGAAACTGTGTAGGTAATGGTGTATGTGCCGATTGTGTTCGCATCAACTTCACCAGTTTTTGAAATCTGGGAAGTGAGGTCACCGTCTTCGGTGTCGGTTGCGGTTGCACCTGGGTCGGTAAAGGTTGAACCAACAATGATGTTCATTGGGTTATCTCCAAGAAGGGTAAGTACTGGAGCGCTGTTTGAAGGACCGGTTGGGCCATTACCACAGTCGGTAATTCGGAGGTCGATGACAACGTCGTTGTAGTCAAAGTCTGATGTGTCAGAAGTGTTGTCTTCGAAGCCAAGAATGTAGCTGTTGTTGCCTGCGTTGTAGGTAACGACCGTGTCGGTGTCACTCATGGTCAAAGCATTTTCCGTAATAGAGAAGTAGACATTTCCACCACTTGCTTCAGAGGCAAGAGCGAAACCGATTTTTTCGTCTGCAGGAACTGTAAAGGACATATTTTGACCTCGGTTGATTGTGCCAACGGTAGGATAGAGTCGGTTTGAACCAGTACTAAAGAGTGGAACGAAACTTGCGATGCCTGTGTCTGCGAGATAGTAACCAAACGTGCCGTTGAGTGCTGAGACGCCATCGATAAATGTTGCGTTCATGGTGACGGCATTTTCGCTTGCATTCCAGATCTGATAGTTCTGCTGGTCGGCAACGGCGTTGATTGCGTATCCGTTGTTTGTAAGGATCGACTGAAGAGTTGTTTCGTTATTAGTGTTTGTACGGATAGTTTCTGGAGTTACATCACCAAGAGCGTTTGGTACTGCACAAGCCGCTGGTGGTGGAGGTGTTGTTCCACAGAAAGAACCGCCGCTAATTCCTGCTGCAAGAATGAAAGGATTTTCTGGGTACAAATACGTAGCGCCAGTAACGAATTCTGAAGCTGCAGGGCCGGTGAAGGCATCTACCTGGGCCTTACAATCTGGAAGGTTGACCGTAATAGATGTTGAAGATGTTGCGAGTACGACATCTGTTTTTTCGAACAGCTGCTGATGAACGACAACGTTGTCGAACATTTTATAGCTCGCAAGGCTGATAGGCGCGGTACAACCAGTTGTGTTGGTCATGTGGAAAGTTGCAACGCCGCCAGCTCCGTTTGTATTTGAGAAGGTGATTGCATCGCGAGTAATGTATCCGCTGTAAATTGCATTGAAGAACTGGTCTTGATCCAACTCTGAACCGGCGACGCAAGGAAGTGGAACATCGGCGAACATGTGAAGAACGACGAGGGTTCGGCTTGGTCGGCTTGGAGAAAGGCTGATAAAGCCGTCAGAGTTTCCGTTTGTAGAAGAAAGTTCGTAAAAGTCGTTTGTCGAAGTCACCTGAGTGTCAGATTGGTCGTTGTACTTTGTTTCTTTCCAATAGCCTGGGACGCCAACTGAAAATTCTGAAGGGGTGTAAGTATAGCCGGCATATGTTCCATCGGTGCTGTTGTCTACGGGAAGGTTGTAGACAGTTTCGCAGATTGCGTCGTCGGTGCTTTCGATGATGTGTGCATTTGGGATAAACGCATGAGCTGAAATAGAAGATCGGGCGATTGGATTACCAACTGCATCGGTAAGACCAACCTGAAATGTACCTGCGGGCAAACCGGCATTGCTTGTCATGATGTTGTTGTTTGAATCAACAAACATAGTACAGATTCGGATAACGCCTGGGTTGCTTGTAACGTTTGAAACACGTTCGCCGTCGGTGTTTGCAGCAGAACCGCCACCAGAAGAATCGGTGTTTGTGTCGGTGGCATCCGGAGAAATTGTTGCGGGTTCGTCTGCTACAACGACAGGAGTTTCGTCGGGCGTGATTTCAGTGACGACTGGAGTGGTTTCGTTTGCTGCAGTAGGCGCAGTTTCAGACCCTTCAGACGCTGGGGTTTCTGTGGGTGCCGGTGGAGTTGGGGGACCCATAACTTCGCTCTGGCTGACTGCGGGAGCAGCAGTGTCAGATGCGCTTGCGCTTTCGCTTGAGGATTCGTCAGAAGAAGAGTCTGAAGACGAAGACGAAGAATCAACAGAGTCCAAAGAATCTGAAGCTGATGCATCTGTAGTATGACTTTTTGCAAGTTCCTGGATTCCTTGAGCTAACACTGTTGGAATGGAAATAAGGAAAGCGTTTGGAATGATTATTGAAACCAAAACAATGGCCGTAACCAGTTTGGCTGCAATGCTGTTTTTACCGAAAATATTTGTCTGATTTTTCATAAATTGTATAACTGTTTTTCTAAATTTTATTAATTAATTCCTGCTCCTTTTTTTTACGTGTGCCAACATAATAAGTATCTAATTCGTACAAGTCAAGTGTTTTTTAGTTTTGTACCTTTTTCATTTTTTGAAGGTCAAAAACCCGGATTGACATAAACACGAAATAATTGCCTATTAAAGTTTTGTCCTTTAGAATTCTGTATAGGACCTCGCTCATTTCTAAAGGACATTTATTGTCTTTTAAACCCACTCCCAGATGTCTTTTAAGCCATGTTTAAATGATACAATATATTAAATATTTTGTCAAATCTAAATATTGCTCACGAGTCGGGCAGGCAAGAATGGTTCGCTGGACAATGGCGCATGCTATGATTATAAAAATCAAAAAATGAACGAAAAATTCACAAAACCGTACGACCATACCTCGACAGAAACCGCTGTGTATACAACGTGGGAAAATTCAGGTTTTTTTAATCCAGACAATCTTCCAAAAACCCACAAAAAACCTTTCACTATAATCATGCCGCCGCCAAATGCCAACGGCAACTTGCATGTTGGCCACGCTCTTTTTATTACACTCGAAGACATCATGATTCGTTTCAAGCGCATGCAGGGTTTTAAAACATTATGGGTTCCAGGCGCAGACCATGCTGGCTTTGAAACTCAGATCGTATACGAAAAAAAACTTGAAAAAGAGGGTCGGTCCCGTTTTAAGATGGATCCGAAGGAACTGTATTCTGAAATTTACGACTTTACGATTGCAAATAAGGCGATCATGGAAAATCAGATTCGAAGGCTCGGCGCATCGTGCGACTGGTCCCGAGAAAAATTTACCCTCGACCCTGACGTCACGAAAAAAGTTCAGCAGACTTTTAAAAAAATGTTCGACGATGGTCTGGTGTACCGAGCCAACCGAATGGTCAATTGGTGCACAAAACACCAGACGTCGCTTTCGGACGTCGAAACTGAATCCAAAGAAATTACCGATACGCTCTATTATTTAAAATATGGTCCGCTTGTCGTGGCAACTGTTCGCCCTGAAACGATGTTTGGCGATGTTGCGGTAGCTGTTAACCCGACAGATTCACGGTACGAGCAGTACATCGGCCAAACAATCGAGGTTCAAACTCCGATCGGTCCTATGAACTTGCAGGTTGTCGGTGATGACGTGGTTGAAAAGGACTTCGGCACCGGCGCTTTGAAGATTACCCCCGCGCACGACAAAAATGATTTCGAACTCGCCGCGCGCCATGGTCTGCCGTCGGTCCAAGTGTTCGACAAGTTCGGAAAATTAAATGAAAAAACAGGCATATACGCCGGGTTGAAAATTGCTGAAGCTCGAAAGCGTGTCGTGGCCGATCTCGAAGCTCTGGGTTTGATCGAAAAAACCGAAAGCTATGTTCATCCCGTGCCCGTTTGTTACAAATGCAGTACGACGATCGAGCCGCGCCAGCTGCCGCAATGGTATGTGAAAATGAAACCGCTTGCCGAGCAGGCCCTCAAGGCTGTGGAAGAAGGCAATATTGCATTTCATCCAGACAACTATCGAAAAATTTTTAATTATTGGATGACCAATACGCTCGACTGGAACATTTCTCGTCAAATTGTCTGGGGCATTCCGATTCCGGCCAGAATTTGTACGGGTTGCGACTATGCGTTTCCAGATGCGCAGCAAATTTCAGCGAGTCATTCGACTGATGTGTCCTCGGTGTGTCCAAAATGCGGCACAGAAACTGTTGCAGACACCGACACTTTTGACACGTGGTTTTCGTCTGGGCAGTGGCCGCTCATTACCCTTGGTTTTCCCGACAGTCCCGATTTTAAAACATTTTACCCGACACATGTCATGGAAACCGGCTACGACCTTATTTTTAAATGGGTGCCGCGCATGGTGATTTTTGGTTTGTACCTCGCCGGCGACGTTCCGTTTCGTGACGTCTACATGCACGGTCTTGTGAATGATGCAAAAGGCAACAAAATGAGCAAAAGCAAAGGCAATGTCGTGAATCCGCTCGACATGACCGAAAAATACGGCACCGATGCGCTGCGAATGTCGCTCATTATCGGCAATCCACCTGGCAGCGACACCTCTCTTTCAGAAAATAAAATAAAAGGCTATAAAAATTTTGCCAATAAGCTTTGGAATGTTACACGTTTTGTGCTTTCAAATACCGAGGGCGTGCAGGCGCAGAGTCTTGCCGCAATTTCACGAATGCCCGACTGTACTCAGGACGACCAAGCCCTTTTGGCAGAACTTGTGACCATAACCGCAGACATCACTTCAGACCTCGACGAGTTTCGTTTTCATTTGGCTGCCGAAAAAATGTATCACTATGTATGGGATCGTTTTGCAGCAGAAATTTTGGAGGAAAGTAAGGGAATTTTGGCGGGTGAACATGTTGAAGCAAAAACTTCGAGGCAACAAACGCTTCTGGCGATTCTTCGTCATGTTGTCACAATCCTGCATCCATATATGCCGTTTTTGACCGAAGAGATCTGGGCCAATATTCCCAAAAAGGAAAATAATATACTTATGATCGAGCCGTGGCCTCTGATATAATCTGAGGGACAATGTTGTTGCAAGATTTTTTCTATGCGTTTTTTGGCGGTCTCGTACCCGCGGCTCTTTGGCTTTGGTTTTGGTTGCAGGAAGATAGTGCGAACCCCGAACCTCGAGGGCTCATTGTGGTGACTTTTATTGCAGGAATCATTGCGATCGCATTTGTTTTGCCTCTCGAACAAATTGCATATCACTATATTTCTGCGCATTTCAAAAATAATACAGTCATTCTTTTCTTTTTTCTGGCATTGATCGAAGAGACACTCAAGTTTGCCGCCGCCTACATGGTGGCGCTTCGCAGCAAAGCGTTCGATGAGCCAATCGACGCCGTTATTTATTTAGTGACAGCTGCGCTCGGCTTTGCAGCGCTCGAAAATGCGCTATTTCTTTTTGATCCACTTGCCAATGGCACCGTCATCGACAGCATTGTTACCGGCAACATGCGTTTTATCGGTGCAAGCGTCCTGCACGTGATGGGCTCAGCCGTTGTCGGCCTCAGTTTGGCTTTTTGTTTTTACAAAGATAAAAAAATCCGCCGCCGCATGATCTTCATCGGCATTCTTCTTGCAACTGTATTGCATACGATCTTTAACTTATCTATAATGAGCAATAGCGGAAACAATTTATTCGTCACTTTCCTGGTACTCTGGTTCTCTGTCGTCGGCCTGCTGTTGTTTTTCGAAAAAATAAAAAGATTAAATCCAATTAAAATATTATGAGGGAAAAAAGATCATTTTTTGAAAGGCTGACTGGTGCGATTCGCGTTCCAGACGACATGGAAGACGAAGAAACAGTGAGTCTCGGTGTAAAGGCTGAGGATGACGACGAAACTCCTTCCGACATCGAACCCGGCGTTGGCGAACTCATGATCGACGTCTACCAAACACCGACCGACATCGTCATCAAAACCATGGTGCCCGGTGTTCGTCCTGAAGACCTCGACATCACAATCACTCGCGACATGGTGACGGTAAAAGGCAAGCGGGAAATCGAGCGCACTATCAGCGAAGACAACTATTTTCATAAAGAACTGTACTGGGGTAGCTTCAGCCGAACAATTCTTTTGCCACAAGAAGTTGAAATCGAAGAAGCCGAAGCCGTCGAAAAGCATGGTTTGCTCATCGTTCGTTTGCCCAAGCTCGACAAACACCGCCAGTCCAAACTCCGGGTCAAAAATAACGGGTAGGTGGGCATGCGTTTGCACAAGCATTAAAAAACCACCGGATTTCTCCGGCGGTTTTTTGTCAGCTCGGTGATTTTCGTGTATCTATGCTGCGTGTTTGTTTTTTTCTTGCAATTCTCTTTGTTCTTCTTGTCGAAGTTGTTCGAGTTTCCTTTCTTCTCTCTGAATATCCATATTCCACTTTGAAATCTCTTGGAGATGCCTCGTCATTTCTGCTTCAGTTTTTTGGATTTCTTTGCGTTCGTCAGCTAATTTTCGTTCTTGTTCTTCAAGATGACGTCGTAGCCCGTCTATTTTTCTTTGGACCTCCTGTTGTTTTTCGTGTGCTGACATATTTTTTCTTTAGTTTGTATACGTATATTTTAGCACTTTATTGTGCCGAGAGCCGGGCTCGAACCGGCGACCCCATCCTCTTCAGGGATATGCTCTACCAACTGAGCTACCTCGGCATTGCTACGTTACTTTCCAAAAACAGCCACTTTTATATGCTTATTGCTTTCCAAACGATGACATGAAGCCCTGAAACGAATTTACGTTGTTGTTGAAGCCGGTGTATACCGACAAAATCCGGTCGATGTACGGCTGGAGGTAGTAAAACGCGCCGATGGACAAGCCGATAACGACAAACCAGTACAGAATTCGGCCGAAAAGCGCCAACCGGGTCGCTCGACGAATTTTGTGAAGCATGGCGTTGTTCTCTTCAGTGAGCGCCATCAACCTGTTAAGGAAGTCCTTATCGTGAAAATCCATGACGAAAATTCTAACAGAAAAACGAGAAAAAACAAGCATTCTCAAGTCTTTTCTGTCCGACCACAGACTAATACTGTGCCACCGGCAGGAATTGAACCTACATCTATCCCTTAGGACGGGACTGTTCTATCCGTTGAACTACGGCGGCAAGGTCCGAAAGACAATACCGAGGAATTTTTTGAGATTCTCCTAGCGTAAATGCTACGCCTTCAAACCGAGGAGTTCCATGATCACTGGCTTGTTGAAACCAACAACAACGTCTGTTTCGCCGATGATGATGACCGGTACGCCCATCTGACCGCTTTTTTCAAACATTTCATTGCGCTTTTCGACGTTGGCTGCAACGTTAAATTCTTCAAAGGGGACATTGTTGGCAGCGAAGTATTCTTTAGCGTGTTTGCAGTACTTGCAGATTGGAGTTGAAAATATAGTGACTTTTTTCATATTTTTTGATTTATTTTCTAATTCTACTTAATTCGATTACTTCTTCCCAAAAAACTTTTTGTAGAGCGCGACAAATGAAGTCACGAGGGCTACGAGAGAAAGAATTTTTCGGCCATTTCTCAACACCTTGTCGCTCATGTCTTCTGTGTTCGAGCCGGGAGTGTTTGGCAGTGTTGGCTCCATTGGCATTGGAACTTCTTCTGGATGGTTCATGTGTTGTTTTGAGTCTTATTTTAAATAATAAAAGAAAAACTGGCTGTTCATGAGTATATCATAGCGGCTCATGAAGTTCGAAATGGCAAAAAAAGACAAAAAATAACCGCGTCCAGAGTGGAAGCGGGGGATGGGATGGGTGGTGATGGAGAGGAAAAGTGTGAGGAGGATGAGAGAGAAGGGCGGATTGTAGGGTGTAAACGATTGTAGGAAATCGGTTGGAAATCTGGAAGGCCATTCTCGGTCATCACTCGTCAGAACTTTTCTTCTCAAAGAACATCTTCATAATTAGAATAGCAAAAAAGAGGCTTTTGTCAAGCAAAAATGATGTTTATTTTGCAGGCGGAACGTCTTTTGGTTGGTCTAATTTTTGAGAAAGTTTAGTGATGCCGAAATAAACGATGGCAGCGAGGATGAAAAAATTTATAAAAAGGCTGATGAATTTTCCGTATGTAATAGTCGAAGCGCCGATTTTGACAGAGAGTTCGGTGAGGTTGCCAAAACGGGTGAAGGCGAGGCCGATGAGGGGGTTGATGATGTCTGTGACGAGCGAGCCGACGAGGTCTGAAATTGCTCGACCTAAAATGAAGCCAATCGCAAAACCTGCCACACCCTGGGTGCGAATGAAATGAAAGTAGCCTCGGATTTCGTTTTTAATATGAACGCGAGTCATAGATGCTAAAAATATACTATAAAATAAAAATGTGCAAAAGGTATGTGAAAATTGTGAGATGAAGAAGCCCCCGACCAGATTGTCGGGGGCTTGGTTTTTTCGTCGATCGTTTAGCTAGCCTTGCTCTTGTGCGCACACCATTCCAATTACCACGACGCTCAGTATCAGGTCGAAGGCGCCCATTCCAACCTGTAGTTGGTTTCCGTGCGCTATCGATTTCATGGGGTGCCGGATTCCGTACAAGCCATCCCAGATGGCAAGTGTGCTTCCAAGAAATACCAGCATTGCAAACGCAAAATAAACTCTATTCACGGTTTTCCCCTTGAAGGATGTTTGTGCTGTTTGTGACTCTGGAATAACTATAACAAACAATATAGAAATGTCAACACGCGCCATGCACATGCAAAATCCTCGCCGTTACTTCAATTTTGTATGATCAACAAACTCAAATATTCCCCGGAGGGCCAACTTCGTCTCTAATGTTTTAAAATCTCTTTGAATAAAGGTGTTGCTATAGAAAGGCGCCACGCTGTTTGTGCTGAGGGTGATGTGATACTCTCGATCCATAAAAATGTCTGTCTCCACTAAAACCGCTTCGGCTTTTTCATCTTTTGCATATCCATACACGCGCATTTCAATTGTCTGGCCGATATATTGTGCGAGTGTTTCGTATTGAGAAAGTGGCGGTTTGAAAGCAATCGTCATGTGATGAGCGAATACTTTCGGATGCTGAGGTGGAAAATTTTCCAACAACTTCTGCCGGGAATCCTCATTTATTAAAATAGAAAAATATCCGTCCATCTGTTGCAATTGGTGACCCTACCGGGAATCGAACCCGGGTTTGCGCCTTGAAAGGGCACTGTCCTAACCGTTAGACGATAGGGCCAAATGCTTTTTTATGCAGAGCCGAAGCCGTGCATATCGAAGCCGAAATAGTGTAACACTTTTCTGAAAAAGTGTAAAAACCAAGCAAAATCAGGCCAAACGAATGTAAAAACCGTGTAAAAGCGGCCAAAAAATGATATAAATGCTAAGCATCGTAGCGCCTCGTTCGACTTCATTTAACCTTTTGAAGTAATCGGCGGCGCGCCCGACTGGAAGTGTGGCAGAGTGGTCGAATGCACCGCTTTCGAAAAGCGGCATGCTCGCAAGGGCATCAGGGGTTCGAATCCTCTCACTTCCGCAATATGTGCCAGGTTAAGAATGTTGCTTTTGCTATACTTGAAACGTTACACATTTTAAATTAAAAACATGGACATCATAATTAATTATTGGGCGGTGCTTGTCTGCGGAATCGTGGCGATGGTCTTGGGCTTCATTTGGTACGGTCCGATCTTTGGCAAACTCTGGATGAAACTAAACGGTGTTGATGCAATGAACGCGGAACAGTGCAAAGAAATGCAGAAGAAAGCGGGACCCATGTATGGTGTGCAGTTTGTGTTGGCGCTTTTTCAGGCGTACGTGCTCGCGTACTTTATCGGCGCTTGGCTCCAGTTCCAGCAGGTAAGCGGCATTCATACTGCGTTTGGTATTTGGATTGGTTTTATCATGACGACGATTGCTTCGACTTCTTTATGGACCGGCGAAACCGGCAAAGCAAAATGGGCGCGATTTCTCGTTCAGTCCGGCTACAATCTTATTCTCTTCATAATTTTTGGTTTGATTTTGGGAATGTGGAGATAGGGAAGCAGACAGGTGCACTTGTTCAAAGAGGCGCCGACGCCAGCGCCAGCTTGAGTTTAGGGAGTTTTTTAGGTACATTACACGGACAAAGGTCCGGGGCGATTAGCTCAGTTGGTAGAGCGCAACATTGACGTTGTTGATGCCAGAGGTTCGAGTCCTCTATCGCCCACTTGACATTTTACGTATTGGTTGTATCATTAATACAGAAGTAACAAGCCCTTAACCTCTTTGAAAGGACCGATCATGAAGTGGATCATTCCTTCCATTGAGGAGGAAAAAGGCGAATTCGCAAGAGTTGCCAAGTTGCTTGGTGTTGAGCTTTCCGAAGTCAGGGCACTTTTTGATGCCGGAAGTCTGGAAAGTCTCGACCTTGAAAGCTGGAAGAGTCTTGAGAATACGGATTCATGGGGCACGACCACAATGGACCAGGTGCGGACACTGTCTGCACTGTATGGTCGCGATTGTGATGCTGTGACCAGTGGATTGATCGCTGAGCATAACATGCCGGCGCCAATTGTTCTGTGTCTGGCAGATGGTCGTAGGCACCTCGTGAGTGGCAACACTCGTCTCATGGTTTGTAGGGCATTAGGCATCATGCCACTGATCTACAAAATCAACAGTTCTTTTATGGAGAAACAAACACCCTAAACCGCCATGTCCTTCGGACCTCTGGCGGTTTTACTTTTTGAAAACAATAAAATTTAAAAGCTTAAATTAAGTTTAAAAAACGTTGACTGCTTAGGCGTGCAAATGGAGGTAAATGTCTTCGAGGGCTTTCACTGCATCGCCGGCAGCAATGTTGTTTTGGTGGTACAGACCATCGGTGCAATCGCCCGCAGCCCAGATGCCTGGCACAGCGGTCATTTGAGTTCGAGGGTCGACAGGAATTTGACCGTATTTGTTGAGTTCAACAACATCTTTGACGTAGCCGGTGTTTGGGATGAGACCTATTTCCACGAAGACGCCTTGGACAGGTAATTTCATGCTCATGCCAGTTTTTTCTTCTGTATATGTAAAAGATGTTACAAGTTTGTCGCCTTCGACATTTGCCGGCACGGCATTCATGATGACTTTCATTTTTGGGTTAGCTGAAACTTTTTCAACGGTCACCGGGTCGGCACGCAACACATCGCTGCGGTTTAAAAGAGTGACACTTTTGCAGTAGGCCAAAAGTTGGGCGGCCGTTTCAAAACCGGCATTGCCTCCGCCAACAACGACCACATCTTTGCCATCAAAAAGTGGACCGTCGCACGACGCGCAGTAGGTGAGGCCTTTATTTTCAAATTCTTTGGCACCTGGAATGTTGAGCTTACGACGAACGCTTCCAGTGGAAATTAAAACAGTTCGAGCTTCATACGCGCCGGCATCTGTTGTGATCAAAAAATGCCCCGCAGGATTTTCTGCGGTTGCTCGACTTTCGACTTTGGAAACTTTCATGACCATTTCGCCCTCACGCACGTTTACAATATCTTTGGCATAGGCCAGAAGATGCTTTTTTAAATTGTCGGCAAGGTCCGAACCACTGAGCGCAACTGTGCCGATCCAGTTCTGTATTTCCTCAGAAACAGTGCTCTGGCTTTCAAAATTTGGGGTAATGAAAACAGTTGAAAGTTTTTTTCTCGACGCGTACACCCCAGCAGCCACCCCCGCCGGCCCACCACCACAGATTGCAAGATCGTATATCATAGTCAGAATATTTTAACACAAAACCCTCGAGCATTGCTTTCCGGAGCGGGCCCCGCTACGCGAAGCTCCTCCAAGCAACACCCGAGGGTTTTGATAATTAATTACTTTAGTTTAGATCGGCGGAGGAAGGCGGGAACGGCGCTCCATTCATCGTCGTCACCTTCGCTGGCTTCGATCGGCGCAAATGGTTTCTTTTCAGGGGTGTCTCCGTCTATTTTTGATGGGCTAGAAGTTTGGCCTGAAATTGTGGTACCGGCGGTGGGTGTTGCGATTGAATTATAAATTTTACCCTTCTTTTCGGTGTCGTCGATCATGCGACCGAGGCCCGTATCTTTTTCTGGTCCTTCGTGATGAAAAAGGGATTTTCGAACCATGGCTTCGGGGAATCCTGTGGCAATGACCGTGATGCTGAGCTCGCCTTTTTTGACCCTGTCGCTGCGGATTGTGCCGAAAATGATGCGGGCGTTTGGATCGACGGAGTCGGTGATGATTTTCGCCGCGTCCTGGATTTCAAACATGGTGACGTCGTCACCACCGGAAATTGAGAACAGAACACCTTTTGCACCGGCAATAGAAAGTTCGAGGAGGGGAGAATTGATGGCCATTTTTGCGGCTTCTTCGGCGCGTTTGTCGCCGCTCGCGCTGCCGATACCCATGAGTGCTGGACCGGCGTTTTCCATGATGGCTTTGATGTCGGCGAAGTCGATGTTGATGATGCCGGGAGTGGTGATGAGATCTGAAATGGACTCAACGGCTTGTCGGAGCACCTCGTCGCACATTGAAAACGCACTGCGAGCGGAAGTTTCTTTGCTAATGATGCTCAAAAGTCGGTCGTTTGGAATGACGATCATGGCATCGACAACGTTTCGCAAATCTTCGATTGCTTGTTCGGCGATTCGCATTCGCTGGAGGCCTTCAAAAAAGAATGGTTTGGTAATGACGGCGACCGTGAGTGCGCCGAGTTCTTTTGAAATCTGAGCAATCCGTGGAGCGGCACCTGAACCCGTTCCGCCACCAGCACCGCAGGCAATGAACACCATGTCGGCGCCCTGGATGGCTTCGCGCACTTCTTCCTGAGCTTCGTCGACAGCACGTCGGCCGAGTTCTGGGTTCATGCCGGTACCCAAACCGCGGGTGAGATTTTTTCCAATATGAATTTTCTTTTTGGCGAGGGAATTGTGGAGGTCTTGGGCGTCTGTGTTGATGCAGACGAATTCAACGCCGCGAACCTTGGAGTTAACCATGTGGTTCAGGGCATTTTTTCCGGAACCGCCAACACCGAGGACTTTGATTCGTGCAAATGCTTCAACTTCTGGTTTGATTTGGGGCATAGGGGTTGGTTGAGATGATTACGGGCGGATAAATGGTCAATAAAGATTCGCTCAAGAATAAATAAAGTCCCACGAAACGATGCCCCATGATACCACAGGGAAAAATCAAAAGAAAACACTTTACAAAGCAGCAAAAGAGTGCGCTTTTTTGATTTGGCGAATCGCCCCCAAAGCACTCATTTTTTGGGTGGAAATGACTGAAATATTTTGAATTATGGCAAAAACTGCTTTATGAAAGATGTAACTTTGCCCTTCACTTTTTTTGCGGTTTTGCTGAAATTTACCGAACCCGAGTCGTCTGTGGAAAGTCCCCACACGCAGAGTCCATACGCCACTGACCAGGCGCTGTCTTTGAATGGGCTTTTTGACGGGTCACCTGTGTGAACGACAGCGACTTTTGCGGGTAATTGCAGAGATCGCTTGGCGATTTCGTCGATATGACTCAGACTTGCGCCACCGCCGGTCAAAATGATGCCTGCAGGTAAAAGTTCGGCTTGACCTATTTTTTTCAAATGATTGCTGATGAGTTCGAACATGTCTTCGAGTCGAGCGTCGATAATGTCGTCCAATTTTTTGCGTGGAAAATTAAACGTTGTGATGCCGCCGACTTTCATGTGCTCGGCTTCGTCCAGGTCGATTTTAAAACCAAGCGCAATGTCGTTTGTGATGTTGGTCGAGCCAACGGAAAAAACTTCGAGCGAATGCGGTTTGCTTTCATCAAACGTCACAAGGGTCAGAGTTTCAGCGCCGATGTTTGCGAGTGCGCAGCCGGCGATTTTCTGGCTTTTGTTGAGCGTTACAAGGCTCGCTGCCATTGGTGACGCCATGACGTCGATGACCTCAACCCCGGCTTCTTCGACGGCTTCAATGAGTGAATGCAAATGATGTTCGAGGCAGGTAATGAAAAGCATGCGGCATTCGAGCTTGTTGCCGCGCAGGCCGATCGGGCTGCTGCCGAGCACTGGTTTGTTGTCGATTTTGTACTGAAGAGGAATCGGATGAATTATTTTTCGGTTTGTGCTGATCGCCGCAGGAATTTCTTTCTCGCAAATTTCATGGAGCTTTTGCACGTCGAGTTCATCGATTTCTGAGTCGCCGCGCGAGACAATAATCGAGCCGTTTGAAGTAACACTGCCCAAACCAATGCCGCCAACAGAGAGAAAAGCTCGGTTTATGCGAAAGCCGCTTGTTTTTTCTGCTTGAGAAACTGCGCTGACCAAACTTTTGACGATTTCTTCGGGATTGGTGATGTAGCCATGGCGCATGCCTTTGGATTCTGTTGAACCCGTGCCCAAAACGCGCGGAAATTCGCGGTTGGCAGCACCAGGGCCTGCGCTTTCTGCAACCACGACTTTAATCTGGTATGTGCCAATATCAATTCCAACTGCTATTTTTTTTGCCATTTCAAATATAAAAAATTTGCCACGAAAATTACCGTTTTTTGCACAGCTTAAAATAATGTAGCACAAAAAACAGCAAAAAGATTCGAACAAAGCCACCAATTGTGCAAAAGCGAGCGAGCGTTATTCTGAAATTTCGATTCCGAATTGTGCCGAGAATCTTTTTTCCTCTTTCTCCATGTTTGGACCGTGGTCGAGTCCTTTTAAATGCAATAATCCGTGGATATATAAAAAGGCGAGGTGCTGGCGAGGTGGGCGCTTGAAAAGTTTTGCTTTTGAATAGGCTTTTTCTGGACAGATAAAAATTTCGCCGGACGAGGTTGTGTTTGGAAAACTCAACACATCAGTAGCGGAGTCTTTGTTGCGATATATGCGGTTGAGCGTTCGGATGCGCTTTTTGCCGACAAACACAAGGCTCAGCTCGTATTTTGAGCCGATCACCTTTTCTTTCATCTCCTTCATACGGAGAAAGGGCAAACCTGACGGTTTGCCCTTGAGTGTCGTGCGAATATCAAAAAAGGAGTCTGAAAAACGAGACATTAGCGACCGTAAGTTCGTTCTTGAACCTTGCCCATTTTAACGAGTTCGGCCATCTTTTTCTGGCGATCGATGCGTTTGAGCGCATGCTTTTTTGTAACGTATTCTGATCGCTTTCGTTCTGTGAAGCGGTTTTTTCGGACGCGGGTCAAAACACCGGAGCCCTGGACTCGGCGGGTAAAGCGCTTGATGACGCTTACGCTGTTTTCATTGTTTCCTCGCTCAACTTCAACGTTTATCATAGTCAGAGAATACTACCACAGTCTTTTTTTGGCATCAAGTAAGCCCTCGCCCATGACTGATACTGGTGTCCAAATAGGCACATTGGCTTATGCGACGTTCAGTCGGGTCAAATAATGAGCGAGGTCGGGGAGCAAGACGACTTCTTGGGAGCGGGTCGAGACGTGGCGGACGACGGCCGTATTTTCCATGGCTTCTTTTTGACCCATGATAATCACAAAAGGGGTTTTGAGTGTTTCGGCCGCGGCAAGCTGACCCATGAATTTGTCGCTGCTTAGCTGATGATGAACAGGAATCTGAGCTTGGCGAAGGGATTCGATGACCGAAAGGCTTTTGAGTTTGGCGATTGTTCCGAATTGGATGAAGAAGAATTTTGGTTGCGGTTTGTTTTTGAAAAAAAGTTTTGGCACCGGCGCGATTTTTTTGAAATTTATATTGACGCTCACCATCGGAGTGTCTTGTTTGAACCCAACTTTTTTGGCTAAATAGTTGTGGCGGGTGCCGATCGCAAATGTTTCTTCTGCTTCACCTTCTTTTTCGGGTACGCTTTTAATTTCAAATACGGTATGCGAGCAATAATTTCGGTTGCCGACAAGGCTGTTGTTGATGCGATAGGGAATGTCGAGCGTTTCGAGATATTCGAGCACTCGGCCGAAATGTTCAACACCACTTTCAGAAAGAAAACTGAGCGACTGCGGCGCCTTTTCGCGGATCTCACGCCATTTTTCGTCTTCTATTTTCCACACATCGAACGGATCTTTTTTGAGCTGCAGTTTTATGTCCGCAGAAAGATCGCCGCCGTATTTTCGAGTGAAATTAATGAGCTCTTTTTCAAATTGAATAATAGAATATTTGTCGCCAATGCTGTTAATGTCGACGATGATGTTTTTGTGTCCGTGGTCGGCGAGAATGGCGATGGCAGTGCGGATGGCAATCGCTTCGGAAATACTGTCAAAAGAACCGATCATGTCGAGGCTGTGGTGGGATTCGTCTGCCGTGCGGCGAATAGAAAGCTGGGACACCGGCCGTTTGTACTGGAGCATGACTGGCTGCACATCGGTTTGCAGATTCCAGGTTTGAAAAGTTCGAAGGAGCGAAATTTTTTCTTCGACGCGAGGAAAGGCCACTTTGAGGTTTTCGGACCGGTTTGAAACGAGGTCAGCTGCCTGGTCGATGTCGACCTTTTCAATTTTTGGTGTTTTGACCGGCTGAAAGCCATAAAAAAGCCCGATTTCGGAAGTTTTGTCGAGATCTTTAAGGATATAGGAAGGCCCACGCACCGAACCTGATTTTGAAGTGGCAGCTGGCATTGTTGTCGAGGAATTAATTGTTAAAGAATCGGGGTTTATCGTCGGGTCTATTCGCTGAAGTCGCCGGGCAGGACATGGAGTCTGTGGGCTGGCAACAGACGCATAATGGGTCGGCCGACAATGAGCTCTGCTGGCACCGGCCCCCATGCCCGCGAGTCGAAACTGCCGGCGCGGTTGTCGCCCATCACGAAAAATTCATTGTCTTTGAGCGTCGTGGTAAAGGTGTCCTCTTTTTTATTTTCGTCGGAAACGTATGGCTCGTGTAGGGTGAGGCCGTCTGGATGCGCTTCATTTATGATAGTGATGATGCCGTCACGTCCCATGACCGTTTCGCCGGGCAAACCAATGATTCTTTTTATAAAAAATTTGCTCGTGTCTTTTGGGTATTTGAAAATGACGACAGATTCGCGCTGTGGGTCTTCGAGACGTCGGGAAAGCTGGTCGACGATGAGGTATTCTCCGTCGGCAAACGTTTCGTCCATGGAAGCGCCAGAAACAATGAATGGCTGCGCGATGTAGATGCGAAACGGTACGACGATGAGGAGGGTAATGAGCGTAAATTTGATAATTTCAATCCAGAAATTTCCTCGCGGACGCTGCTCGATAGTTTCTGCAGCGGAGATGTCGCGATTATCAAGAGAACGTTCATTCATGGCGATCATTGTATTCCTTTTTTATGTTTGACACAAGAGGATTCAACATGTCTTTATGAAAAATTAAGAAAAAATTACTCGTCAGTTTGAATCGTGCCGCTCTCCACTTCGACTAATCGTTCCGAGTGGTGTAATTCAGAGCACCGAAAAGTGTTTTTAGTAATTTTTCTACGAAATGGTAGACTTTTGGACATGTACGTCATTGTTGGACTCGGGAATCCAGGAGAAGAATACGAAAATACGCGACACAATGTCGGCCGAATGTTCGTTTCGGATTTTGCCAAGAAAAATGAGTTGCCAGAATTTACTTTCGACAAAAAATCGTGCGCACTTGTGAGCGAGGGTATGGTGGTGGGTCGAAAAGGTAGCGGAAAAAAGAATGAAAGTGAAAAATGCGTGGTGCTCTTGCCAGAGACTTTCATGAACAAGTCTGGTTTGGCCGTAGCAAGGTTTGTAAAAAGCAAAAAGGCCGCTGAAACGCTTGTGGTTGTGCACGATGAGCTCGATATGCCGCTTGGTCGAGCTAAAATTTCTTTTAATAAAAGTTCAGGCGGCCACCGGGGAGTCGAGTCTGTCTCAAAGGCCGTTAAAACCGATGGCTATATCCGTATTCGCATCGGGATCTCCGGTTCGACTCCTGGCGGCAAGCTCAAAAAACCAATCGGCGAAGATGCAGTAGGTAAATTTATTCTCGGCAAATTTAAACCAGCTGAACTCGTCGAGCTCAAAAAACTTTCAAAAAAAGTCACCGAAGCACTTGAAATTATGCTCAACGAAGGTCGGGAAGCGGCAACACAGGTTTTCAACTCGCAGTTCTAAGTTCCTTTAACTACAAAAAAACGGCACTGAGCCGCTTTTTCGCGATTTCTGCACATGTGCACAAATGACTACGCCGCTGCTTTGTCTGTGTCTACAAACGTAAGGGTCATGCGTTGGTCTTTTGGTTCAAACAAAGAGATTTTGAAAGCGTAACTTTTTCCGAGGGAAAGCTTTTCGCGCATCTTGGTTTCGTTGCCAAACTCTGAGATATGTACCAAACCTGCCACACCTTCTTCGATGGACGCAAGGGCGCCATGTTTGTTGAATTTGATAACAACGGCCTGAACGGTTTCGTCTTTTTTAAATTTCTTTTCTGCTTCAAGCCATGGATTTGGTCGGAGAGCTTTGATAGAAAGGGAAATTTTGCCGTCTTTGATTTCGATAACTTTTGCGCGGACGCGTTCGCCGACTTTGAACATCGCTTTAATGTTGTCGACAAGACCCCAGTCGATTTCGGAAATATGTACGAGACCTTCGAGACCTTCTTCGAGTTTAATGAAGAGGCCGAAGTCGACGATGCCGGTGATTTCACCCTCAACTGCTTCGCCGACTTCGTATTTGTCGATGATTTTTTCCTTGTTTTTCAACTCAGGATTTTTCTCCGAGAAAATGAGCTTGCTTTCCTTTGGCACGGCGCCAATGATAGAAACGGTGATTTTTTCACCGACAAGTTTTTTCAATTCTTCGAGGATGCGGTCTTTGTCGCCGTCAGCAACGCGAGGGTAATGAGAGGTGTTGAGCTGGGACGCAGGCAAAAAACCCACGATGCCTTGCCAATGAATGATGAGTCCGCCTTTGTTGGCGTCGACGACGGGGAGCTCGTAGACGTTTTTGTTTTTGATCGCTTCTTCAGCTTCGCTCCAGATGATGGCTTGGCGAGCTTCTTTAAGAGAGATTTCGATATAACCCTGATCGTTGTCGACAGAGACAACTTTGCCGGCAATGCTGTCGCCTGGGTTGATTTTTTTAATGATGTCACGGGCGTTGATGTATTCGCGACCGTAAATGATACCGGTTCCAAATGGTGGAAGGTCGACGTATACGGCAGATTTGTCCGAACTGATGACCGAGCCTTCGACAACGTCGCCAACCGACGGCGGGTTCTGGATATCAGCAAAAAGCTTACCCATCGGGGTGTCTTTTTTGAGTTCCATAGCTTTTTCCGCTTCGGTCTGAGCCTTCGGCTTTATGGTTTCTTCTGTGCCTTCTGTACTTTCTGCACCGGCCTTCGCCTTTGTTTTTGTGGGCATGTTATATGAGTACACCAGTGGTGTGTGTGGCCAGAAGTATTGCGGCTCGCTCGGTCGTACCTGTGGGGCGGGTAGGGCACGCAAGGGTAGCTTCTGGCGCACGATATTAATAAATGCGTCGTGCCATTATAGATAAAAGGTCGATTTTGTAAAGGTCGAGCAGGGGTCGGTTTGAATGTCTGCTACCCGGGGAGTTCCATCCTTTGTGCATTCAGAGCAGTGGCCGTATACTATTGAAATATGAACAGCACCACACTTAAGCTTGTGTATATCGGTTTTCTCCTTTTGATAATCGTCTTTTGTTACGTAGCGTTTCTGCGGCCGATGCCAATGCGCGAAACGACAGGTACTGTGGTTTCGAGTACATTCAAACCTGCCGGAAAGTCGTTTGTGTATCCATACGGAGCAAATCGCGGTTTTCGTGTCCAAAATAGCGTCGAAACCAGTGCGGGGTATACTTTCGGCATCGAAACACCCGATGTCGGCAACGTGTCCTATTTTGCTACTGAATTGGCGGCAAAAAACATTCATATAGGCGATCGGGTAAAAGTTACGTATCAAAAAAGAGACATTCCGTTTGTTTGGTCGCGATTCTGGGTTTTTGAAATTGTGCCTGAAAAACCACCCGAACCCGAACGTCTGAAGATCGAGGCACTGTAGATTTTATAAAAATGTGCAATAATTACCGAACTGCGTAACTGTCGCTATATCTTATATCTACAATATCTATGGTCATCTCATACCTTGGCGGCGAAGCTTTTAAAATCCAATTTGGCGAAATTGTTATTGCGTATAATCCAGTTTCGAAAGCCTCAAAACTCAAATCAACGAGCTTTGGTTCAGATATTGCGCTTGTGAGTACAAACCATCTGGACTTGAACGGCATCGAAAACGCATCCCGCGGCGACAAAATGCCCTTTGTTATCAATGGTCCCGGTGAATACGAAACCAAAGGTGTTTTTATTCGAGGCTACAAAAGTCATTCAGTTTACGGTGGCCAGGAACGGCTCAATACCATCTATGTCGTGTCGCTTGAAAATATGAATTTGTGTTTTTTGGGCGCCCTCAGTTCTGCCGAAGTGCCAAACAAGGTGCTCGAAGAATTAAAAGAGATCGATATTTTGTTTGTGCCGGTTGGTGAGGATGTTTTGAGTCCGGCCGAAGCCTATAAATTCGCCGTAGCACTCGAGCCAAAAATCATCGTGCCAATGCATTACGATATCGGCGACAATGCCAAGGCTCTCGCCACATTTTTGAAAGAAGGCGGTGAAAATTCGCCCGAGAAGCATGATAAACTAACCATAAAGACCAAGGACCTTGAAGGCAAAGAAGGAGACATCGTGGTCATCAATCCGTCGCTTTAAATAAGATTAAATAGGAGTTTAAAATAATATTTTCGTTGCGCATATGAATTTTCTCGAAAATTTGCGAAATAAATCTGAGTCATATCGCCGAGGTGTTTCGGCTGCAACTGCGCTCGTGGTGACGCTGCTTATTTTCGGTGTGTGGGTGACGGTCATTTTTCCAGGTATACTGCCGCAGCGCGGCGAGGTAATGGCCAACAATTCAAAAAATTCCCAAACGCAAACCCTGACACAGACACAGACACAGACACAGGGTCAGCGTCAGGTGGCCCAGGTTGCAGAGGCCGGCATCGTCCAAAAATTCCAAGTTAATTTGGCCCAAACTATCAGCACCGTAAAAATTCAATGGGCATCCATCAGTCAGTATTTTAAAGAGGTTCAGTACGAGTCCGAAAATCAAATTCAAATCGTACCTCAAGCGGCCGAAACGAGCGCATCTGGGCCACGTTCTGGAGCTGATTCCTCACCTACAAACCGCGATAGTTCCGTGGTATATTAGACCCTCATGAGTAAAGACTCGAAAAAACCGAAGGGCGGTGCTGGTGGAAATGACGGCGAATCTGGTTCGCCTATTTTGCCACACGTAAACGTCGTGTCTCGAAACATCACGACCGAGATGAAGGATTCGTATCTCGACTATGCGATGTCAGTTATTACCGCGCGTGCCTTGCCCGACGTGCGCGACGGTTTGAAGCCGGTCCATCGTCGCATTCTGTACTCAATGCTTGAAAAAGGGTTGACCGCTTCTGCGAAGACTCGAAAATCTGCCGTCGTCGTGGGCGACGTGCTCGGTAACTATCATCCGCACGGCGACGTTGCGGTGTACGACTCAATGGTCCAAATGGCCCAGGATTTTAAATTGCGCTATCCACTCATTGTTGGTCAGGGTAATTTTGGAAATATCGACGGCGACCCAGCGGCGGCTATGCGATACACAGAGGCTAAAATGTCTCGGCTTTCTGGCGAAATTTTGCGTGATATTGAAAAAGAAACCGTCGAATGGCGAGCGAACTACGACGGTACCCGAAAGGAACCAACCGTTTTGCCGTCTGCAGTACCAAACCTCGTTTTGAACGGAACACTGGGCATTGCGGTTGGTATGGCCACAAACATTCCTTCGCACAATTTGCGCGAAGTGTCTCAGGCCGTCATTCATTTGCTCGATAACCCTGAAGCCACCACCGAAGACCTGATGGAATTCATTCAGGGTCCTGATTTTCCAACCGGCGGTGTCGCATTTAGCCGAAAAGATATTCATCATGCGTCGGCGACTGGTCGCGGCGGTGTTGTGTGTCGTGGCATTGCGGAAATTGTTGAAACAAAAGCCGGCGTCAACCAAATCGTCATTACCGCCATTCCGTATCGCGTCAATAAATCAGATTTGATCATTAAAATCGCCGACCTTGTCCGCGACAAAAAACTCGAAGGCATCAAAGGTTTGCGAGATGAATCCACCAAAGACATTCGCGTGGTCATCGACCTCAAAAGCGGCGGCCATCCGCAAAAAGTTTTAAACGCGCTCTATAAACATACCCAGCTCGAAGAAACATTTCATTACAATCTCGTCGCGCTCGTAGACGGCGTGCCGCAGACTCTTTCCATAAAAAGCATGTTGGCTGAATTCATCGGCCACCGAAAGACTGTGATCCGTCGCCGAACCGAATACGATCTCAAAAAAGCCCTCGAACGCGAACATATTTTGCTCGGCCTCACCAAAGCGCTCGACCACATCGATGCGATCATCAAACTCATCAAAGCCTCAAAAGACACGCCGGAAGCACATGCAAATTTGATCAAGCAATTCAAATTTAGCGCCATTCAGGCGACCGCGATTTTGGAAATGCGTTTGCAAAAACTCGCCGGTCTCGAACGCAAGAAGCTCGAAGACGAACTCGCCGAGGTGCAGCTTTTCATAAAAAAGTGTCGAGAAATTTTGGGTAGTGAGAAAAAGATTCTTGAAATCATCCGAACCGAAACCAATGAAATCGCCGAAAAATATGGCGACGATCGCCGTACGATCATTATGAAGCAAGGTGCTCGAATTCTTTCGGTCGAAGATCTTGTGCCCGAAGAAGAAAATGCCCTCGTGCTGACGGCTGGTGGCTATGTAAAACGCACCAAGCCCGAAGAATTCCGCAAACAAAAACGCGGCGGTGTCGGCGTGGTGGATCTCGAAACCAAAGACGAAGATTTCGTCACACATTTGATGATCGGCAGTACACACAGCGACGTGCTTTTCTTTACAGACAAAGGCAAGGTTTTTCAGATAAAAATGTATGAACTTCCTGAAGGCAAACGCGCCACAAAAGGCAAGTCGCTCAACAATTTCGTTTCGCTCGAAGCAGATGAAAACGTGACCTCAATTCTTGTCATGCCAAAGACGGTCAAAGGCTCTGAGCTTTCTTTGCTTATGATTACTAAAAATGGCGTGGGTAAGCGCGTGGCCGCCACCAGTTTCCACGACGTTCGCCGCAGTGGTTTGATCGCTATCAAACTCCAGCAGGGTGATGAACTTGTTTCTGCTTCGTTTGTAGCCAAAGGCAGCAGCGCAGTGCTCGTGACGAGCCAGGGCCAGTCGATTCGTTTTAAAGAGTCTGATATTCGCGAAATGGGACGCGGTGCCGGTGGTGTGCGGGCTATGAAGCTCGACCGCGGCGACAGTATTGTGAGCGCGCAGGTTGTTACAAAAGACGATGTAAAACCATCTCTCCTCATCATTAGTAGCAACGGATACGGTAAACGTACAGAAATCGACGAATATAAAATTCAAAATCGCGGTGGTTCGGGTATCAAAACTGCAAAAGTGACCGACAAAACTGGCGACATTATTTCCGGCATGATCGTGACCGAAGAAACCGAAGAGCTCGTGGCAATTTCTCAGAAAAGTCAGGTCATTCGAACCGGTGTGAAAGAAATTCCACTTCTCGGCCGCTCGACTCAGGGTGTGCGCATCATGAAGCTCCGTGACAAGGATCGGATCGCGTCTCTCATTTGTTTCTAAAGTCAGTAGATTTTTTCTAAATTAATAAAACCCGCTACCTGTGTCTTTCCGGCGTGAGCCCCGCTTCGCGAAACGCCTCCAAGACACATATTGCGGTTTTTTAATGTATATAAAGAGAGGTGTGCGGAGGTAATCCCTTCAAATGTTGATACGTGTAGGTTAAAATTAACGTATCGTGTTCTCTGATCCTATAAAAAACCTGAACCAGTTCGATCTTTCGCCGGGGCAAAAGGTGGCGGACTTTGGAAGCGGTGCCGGGCATTATGCATTTTTGGCAGCGCGGGCAGTGGGGCAGTCTGGCCAAGTTTTTGCGCTCGATGTGCAGAAGGAATTGCTCGTCACGCTCAAACGCGAGGCAGAAAAGGCTCATGTTTCAAACCTCGAAGTTATTTGGGCGGATTTTGACCATGCAGGCGGCAGCAAGCTCCGCGAAAATTTTATCGAACGGGCAATAGTCGCGGATGTGCTGTTCCAAATTGTCGAAAAAGAAATTTTTGCCGCCGAGGCAGCTCGCGTGATGAAAGTTGCCGGCAAAGTTTTGATTATCGATTGGGCTGACTCATTTGGCGGCATCGGTCCGGACAAAAAAGATGTGCTGACCAAGCAAAAATGCCGAACAATTTTTGAAAAAAGTGGTTTTGTGTTTGAAAAAGAAATTGCCGCTGGTTCGCATCATTATGGTTTTGTGTTCAAAAAAGTGTAAACACGCGTGCGTAAAAAGTTATAAAAAGTGTAGTAGAATAAAACAAGTTGAACGTCTCTAAACGACGATCGCGTCAAAACATATGAAAGGCATGAGCAAATTTCAGTTAATCCTCACCGGCATCTTCGGCGCTTTTATTCTGATCGGCGTGCTCATTTTTTCTTTTGGTCAAAGTTCGAATTCAAACGAAACGGCCCGAGTGACGCTCTGGGGTACGATGAATGCTGGTCTTTTCGATAGATTTATGAATGAATCTGGTATTTCAGATGACAAAACACTCGTTATTACGTACGTTGAGAAGCGAAAGGAGACCTTTGACCAAGAATTTATCGAGGCGCTCGCATCTGGTGTTGGCCCCGATCTTTTTTTCCTGCCGCAGGACAGCATCTTGAAACACCAGGATAAGATTTTTGTAATACCATTTGAGTCCTACCCCGAAAGAACCTTTAAAAGTACATTTGTTGAAGAAGGGGAACTGTACCTCACTCCTAGTGGAGTTTTGGGTCTACCGTTTCTTATCGATCCAATGATCATGTATTGGAACCGAGATATATTTTCAAATGCTGGTTTAAGTGTTCCACCAAAATTCTGGACAGAAATGTATGGTTTGTCTACAAAGCTCACTGTAAAAGATATAAATTTAAATGTAACAAAAAGTGCCATTGCGCTCGGGGAATATGGTAATGTAACAAATGCAAATGAAATTCTGAGTTTGCTTATTATGCAAGCGGGTAACCCAATCACCATCAGAAATAATGACGGTAGCGTAGGCACTTTTTTTAATGAGCGCTTGAATTTCCCAATACCTCCGTCTGAAAACGCGCTGAACTTCTATACTGAATTTTCTAATCCACTAAAACCCTTTTATTCTTGGAATCGATCATTGTTGCCATCAAAAACCCTTTTTCTTTCCGGTGACTTGGCTTTATATTTTGGTTTTGCGTCCGAGCTTGCAGACATTCGTTTGAAAAATCCAAATCTTAATTTCGACATTACTGCTATGCCGCAGTCGAAAGATGCCAATAAAATTATTACATATGGACGAATGATTGGTCTGGCAGTTCCAAAAAATTCTAAAAACGTTGCCGGTGCACTTCAAGCCGCAGCAACTCTCACAAGCTCAGCAAGTATTCAGACCATGTCCTCGGTTACAAATTTGCCGCCAGTTCGGCGTGACCTGCTCGCCGCTCGACCATCTGAAGCATATTTGTCTTTTTTTTATGATGGTGCTGTTCAGTCGAGGTCGTGGTTGTCGCCTGAACCGATGGTTCTTAACCCAATTTTTCGGGAAATGGTTGAGTCGCTTACTGCTGGTCGAGCAAGTGTGTCCCAGGTTTTGTCTCGAACCAACCAACAGCTTGAAGCTGCTGTGAGGAGATAGTGTTTTGCAGATATACAAACAAACACTACACTAGTAGTATTCCATCAAAAATGAAAGTACTAATTTCAAAAAACCAGATAAAACTTTTTTTCCTTGTTGCTGTGTTTGTTGCAAGCGTAGTTTCGCCTGTTTTTGTGCTTGCACAGGTGAGTCAGCAAACATCTGAAAAAACCATCGGTATTCCGTGTGATGGGCCAAAGCTTGAACGCACAGGAACTTCACAAACCGGCACGACGACCGACAAGGGTTGTGGATACCCTGAGCTTGTGCAACTCGTTTCGAATTTTATGAATTTTTTGATCCTTCTTTCAATACCGATGGCGGCAATTGCTTTTGCCTGGGCTGGCTGGCTCATGATTACTGCTGGTGGCAGTTCGGGGCAAATCGATCAGGCTAAAGAAATTTTTGTTAAGGTCTTGATTGGCTTCATGTTCGTGCTTTCGGCCTGGCTTATCGTCTTCCTTATCACTAAAACCTTGCTTAGGGGAGATGGTTTTAAAAATCTTTTAGGTCAGACGCCATCTTCATCCACGTTGTCGGAGAACCAAATTGTGTAAGGATGGTAATTTGATACAATTTAAAGAACGAATAGTTAAAAACTTAAAAAATTGAAACACGTATATCTACTCTTAATTTCCTTTATTTTACCTATCATTAGTTTTGCTCAAATTGGGGAAGTTCCGATTGGACCGAACACTAAATTACCAAACCCTCTGGGGAACGACGTCAATAGTCTTTTTGATATCGTCACAATTATTTTAAATGAAATTGTTTTGCCTATCGGTGCTGTGGTTATTGTGTTCTTCATTATTTATTCTGGGTTTCTTTTTGTGACGGCCCGTGGAAATTAAAGTCAGCTTGAAAAAGCCAAAGATATTTTCAAGTGGGTCATAGTTGGCTCAGCAATTTTGCTTGGTTCGGTTGCTATTTCTGAGGCAATTAAGGGCACTCTTTGTCAGATTGCCCCAGCGCTCATATATTGTCATTAAAAATATGAAAAAAATTATTCCGAGCGTATTGATAATAATTGCAGCGTTTTTGATGCCACAGCATACGTTTGCCGCTGTATGCAGTGTCGGCGGTTCAACAGAAAATTTTACCGGTATTGTGTGTATCTTTGTTGATCTAATTTCGACGGCAATACCAATTGTCATGGCCCTTGCATCACTTGTTTTTGTTTGGGGTTTAGCAAAGTTTATCCTTCATGCCGGCGATGAAAGCGGTCGTGAAGAAGGCAAAGAAGTAATGAAATGGGGAATTGTCGCATTGTTTGTTCTTGTTTCGATAGACGCGATTATTATTTTTCTTAGTGGAGAATTTTTCAATATTTCACCGGGACATTTGCCAATATTGCCTGAGTAATAAACAATCTGTAAAAACGTATTATTAGTAGAATATAAAATAATGAAAAAAGCATTCATCACTCTTGTGTTTTTTGGAATAGTGCTCTTTGTGCCCCGTATTGCGATTGGCGCTTTTGACGGCACTAAGGGATTAATTGGAGATATAGGCAGTATAATTCAATTGCTAACCCAAATTGCTTTTGCCGCCGCACTCCTGTTTTTCTTCTGGGGTATGGCCAAGTTTATCCTTCATGCCGGCGATGAAAGAGGTCGTGAAGAAGGCAAAGAAGTAATGAAATGGGGAATTGTCGCATTGTTTGTGATCGTTTCAATTTGGGGCATTGTGGCTTTCATCCAGGACGACTTACTCCCCGGTGGTTATTCAACAGCACCGAACGATTTCTGGAACGATAATTCTCCTGGTGCTCCTCTACCTGACGATACTTGTCTGCCAGGTCAGCGACGATGCTAAACCCTCGTATGCAAAAAATCAGATCCATTGGCTTTTTCTTGGCGTTTTTACCATTGGTAACCTTTGCCCAGGCCGAAGGCGTTAAGGGCTATATCCAAGATATAGGCAGTATAATTCAATTGCTAACCCAAATTGCTTTTGCCGCCGCACTCCTGTTTTTCTTCTGGGGTATGGCCAAGTTTATCCTTCATGCCGGCGATGAAAGCGGTCGTGAAGAAGGCAAAGAAGTAATGAAATGGGGAATTGTCGCATTGTTTGTGATCTTTTCAATTTGGGGCATTGTGGCTTTCATCAGAAATGAATTTGAAATAGATGGTATTCCAAGGTTACTTTTTCACGATTTCTAAACAGAGGGAATATCTTGAAGCCGACAAAATTTGTGCACAGCAGCATTGTTACTGTTAAATCCAGGTGGTAAAATAATAACGATGTAGATGTAAAAATGTAAATTACACGTTTACTAATTTATTAGTTTTGTAAAAAATAAATGAAAAAAGTTATAATCGCAAGTCTGTTTTTTGCACCAGCTTTGGCTTTTGCTCAAGAGCTTACAAAGGTGGAGAATCTTGCCAAATCAATTGGGCGAATTATTAACATTCTTATTCCAATCGTAGCCGCGTTGGCCCTTCTGTACTTCTTTTGGGGACTTGCAAAGTTCATTCTTAACTCAGGTGATGAGGGGGCAAAAGATGAGGGGAAGCGAATAATGATTTGGGGAATTGTCGCATTGTTTGTGATGGTCGCTGTGTGGGGTCTTGTAGGTTTTGTTGGGGACGCGCTCAATATAGAAACAGATAATCCAGGCAAACAGGATATTCCTGGCGTTGAAATCAGACCGTAAAGTTCATGTCATTACCCACCGGCACACCTCTTAACATTCATTCATTCCTGAATAAGGTTAATCAATTTATCCTGAATCCAATCATTGTTCTGATGTTTGCGGTTGCACTCATTACTTTTTTTTGGGGTCTTGTCGAGTTTATCTACAAGGCGGGGAGTGAAGACGGTCGAGAAACCGGCAAGAGGAATATGTTGTGGGGAATTATAGGGATGTTTATTATGGTCGGCGTGTACGGCATTATAAAGGTTATTTTGTCGACTTTTGGTATCGGTGCTCCAGACTACATAAGTCCTTCCTTGTAGGTGAAATCTTGAAATGGTTGAGTGTTTGAATTACTGACAAAAACCGCCCCTTTGGCGGTTTTTGCTTTGTAAAAGCTTTGTATAAAAAAACGGGAGCCATTTCTGGCTCCCGGGATGGGGTTACTGATGTTACTATCTTCTGTAGAACCTTATGCAGACCTTAACAGGCTCTACTCCTGACGCCTTGATTTCAAGAACCTCGGCGTACCCAGTAAGTGTCCTGTAGAGGGTGGGTATGTAGTGATTGGGATCAATTGGACCGAGATCAGCGGTTTCAATATTACCGTTGGTGTCCGTAGCTCGTACCTTGATGGTACCTTCCGGGAAAATTCGAGCATCCGTATTTTCACGGCCACCGAGCTCGATCCGTGTCCACTTTCCCGGCCACGCAGACATGCGGATGGTAAACATGAGAAGAGGTTTTGATATGTGTGCGGCTTCAACCCCCTTTTCCTGTTCCATTTTGCTGTAATGACCTTGCATCATGGTAGATCGATCGAATGACCTCACTGTAATTACAGCAAGGAAGATCATCATGATTACAGCAAAAATTCCTGGTACAATCTTTTTGAAAGTGAAGACCCAAATCGCGATACAAATTATCGATGGGATTGTCCAGAAAAGTTTTCTATCATCTACCCAGAGCCAAGCATGCCAGCCAGGCAGATGGTTTCGGAAGAGGGCATGGACAATGAGGAAGTAGGGCACGAAGATGTAGAAGATGTACAGGAAGCGGCCGTGAAATATTTTCCAAAGCCACTCCAGTTTCTTGATCCTGTCTGGAATGCCTCCAATCATCCGAAAGCTTGGCATTCCCTTGTTCATTCGTATTAAGGCAACGATGATGAACAAGAGGATGAGGCCGCCACCGAGTGTGTAGGGTGACCAGTTGAATGCCTCAATGTCGGCATCTGTCTGTGGTGCGATTATGAGGGTTCTAAACCACAGGTATGCTCCAAACAGAACGAGGACGCTAACACACACCTCAAGCGGTGTTTTCCAGACGGAACGTGTCCGAACGGGAACTGCCGTTTTTCTGCCTTTCTTTTTTGGTTTTGGAGGGGTTGTTGCTTTCCTTGCAACTCTCCAGGTATTGAATTGTGCCCACTTTGACATCTGCCACACACCAAATTTGAGGTGCCAAGCCGCGGGCTTTTGCCAACCACTCCAAGTGGCTAGACTTATCCATTTCGCTGCTAAGCGAGTACGAATGCACATGTGAATCTCCCGTTGTTTGTAAGGTTCGTTCTGATATAAAGAATAGCACATTTTATTGCTTTGTCAAATAGTGAATAAGGAAACGTATGTTTTATTTTGTATAAAAAAACCCAGCCGTTTTCGGCCGGGTTGGGGTTTGTCTCCTAGGATGTTGTTATGGACCAGTCTGGGTTGGGGCAGCTGGTAACGCTGGGGGTGTCGTAACCATGACGCCTTGGCCTTGGCCAATCACCAGAGTCTGAGCCTTCGAACCAACAATGCCGTCACGCCGGGCTTCCTCAAAAATCACCCCAATAGCACCTGGAATCTTCGCTGCAGCTCCAAGTACGCTGGTTACTCTGGCTGTGTTCGCTGCCGCCAACGTGTCGATTTTGTAGGCATCAGCATCTGCGGCTATCCGCACTGTTTCGGCAGCACCCTTTGCTTTAGCGACTGTCGCTTCAGCTTCGGCTTCCGCAACTGCTTTGGCGGTTGTGGCTTTTGTGATTGCCTTATCTTCGCTCGGATCATGCAAGGTGATCTTGATGAGCTGGATGCCTGAGAGCTTAACGCCGTAAAGTGCGATAAGTCCTCGCTTTCCTTTATTCACTCTGTCGATGATTTCCTTTTCGAAATCGGACGTCGCTGTTGCACCAGGTACAGCCGTTGCTGTGCCGGTCGACATCTTCTTCATGTTCTGTCGTAGCTCATCTACCGTTCGACTGCTCGCATAGTAACGGATAGCGGCAAGGACTGCAGCTTTTGCTTCCGTGAGCCATGAACCTGTCGGGAGGACGATGAATAAGGCTTGCTCAAGGTTCACCAGCTCGATAGTTGCAAGTGTAGAGATGTCGTACATATAGTTGCCTATGATTTCGGCAGCTACGGCAGTCATCGGGTAGGGATATCTGTAGAACATCGAGTCGACTCGTTCGCCTCGTTGGACGACCACAGTACCCTCACTATCTGTAACAGGTATTTTTTTGCCGTCCGGAGTTTCTCTCTCGCCGCTACCGGCAATAATCCGAAGCTTCTCCCATTCAAAGTAATAGACGAAGACGGAGCAGATTGGCGCAATACCAATCCAGTAGATGCCCAGCAAACGATTCATCAGACTGAGATTCGGGTCACTTGTCATTCCTTTGGGAAGACGCATGACTAGGCCACGCTCTGTAACTATGTGTCCTGGAATTTTCCCGATGGCCCTTTCGAAGGTCTCGTTCTTCATAATCGCCTTGACTTGGCCAGTTGGATTGCCTGTGACGAAAAAGTCGAACTGGGCACAGATCCAAAGAATGAGGATGATACCGATACCCCCTCCGATTATCCAGAGAAGGAACTGCAAGAGAATTCGAAGCTCCTGATTCACGACTGTCTCCATTGCACGATGTTTGTGCGTTGTTGTGAAAGAACGTTGTGTTTGTTTACTCTACGAGTGATTGTATCAGCTTTTTAGGAAATGTCAATCAATCATTTCCAAACCATTTTTTGTCGTTTCTAGTGCTTTTTTGGTGCCGAGGAGAGGACTTGAACCTCCATGGATTACTCCGCTTGCTCCTAAGGCAAGTGCGTCTGCCAATTTCGCCACCTCGGCAGGTGACCTTACTTACACATACCCCAAACCCTTCTCAAACTTGCCGCACTCCTTTTCACGTGTCCGCCCTGCAGGGATCGAACCTGCGACCTTATCCTTAAGAGGGATCTGCTCTACCAGCTGAGCTAAGGGCGGAATACAATACATTGCTTACTTGAAAAATTATGATACCACGAATATTCAATTATGAAAGGTTCTTATATAAAGGAAAAGGTCTTAGTAATTGTTTCAAAACTTTTATTAATACTCGTGGTTATTGTAGCAGCATCAGTTTCGTCTAATCTATTATATCCACCCACAAGAATCGCTTTGTTGTCTAGAATAAAAGCATTTCCATTCGCAAAAAATACTTTTTCTTCCCAAGGAAAAATAGCATCTCCAGTTGCAATTCTGTGTTCGTTACTCAGTATATATGCAACAGTTTGTGCAATAGTCGTCGTACCTTTTATAAATTTGATATGGTCATCGTTACTCTCACCATATAAGTTAAGTTTCAAATATTCAAAGATCTGCCCCCTGTATTTATCAGGTTCGATACTAATAGAGATTGGTTCAATTGTCCCACCTTCAAACCCATAGGCATTTTTGGAATCATATATGTATAAATGCAGAATACCTGTATCTTTCTCGCTCCATTCTTCTATTGACAATGTGGTTGGGTATTCAAATGTAAAACCATACTGTATGTTTTTATAAATATTATTTCCGGTTTGAAGGTTATGGTCTGGAAATTCAGATTCGTTCACAATGTCTTGCGGTATGGTGGTTTGTGAGATTGGAGAATAGGTATCGTTTACATTTCCCACAACTTCATTTTCTGCATATTTTGGTACGTATAAATTAATTGCCACAATAGCCATCAATGTGAGGATAACGGCTAAGGTTAAAGGAATGTATATTTTTTACGCATCTTCGTTGTGCCCAGGGCGAGACTCGAACTCGCACTCCTTACGGAAATCGATCTTAAGTCGATCGCGGCTACCAATTACGCCACCCGGGCATGCATTTGTCAAATAAAGCTAAGATGATTAAATTTTCTCCATTGCTCTCAATATCTGATCTGCGGAGGCCGCGACAGGAATCGAACCTGCTCATAGAAGTTTTGCAAACTTCCGAATTCCCACTTTTCTACGCGGCCGTGGGCTAAATATACAATAAAAAACTAAGCTTGAGAATCGTCAGAGCGTAGGTCAGAGAAGGCTCCAGACTGGGTATCGGAAGTGCTTGCTTCTTTGGCTTCGGCCCGGAGAGCGTCTTGTGCTGAAATAGCGTCGACCATCTGGCGGTTCTTTTCGCCGATGTCGATGACAAAACTAAAGACTGGCAAGACGCCCATATTGGCTTTTTCTTTGACATATTCGCGAAGGTCAGAGCTTTTTCGTTTTGCGAAAGCGAGTGCTGTTTTTTCTTGGGTTTCTGGCAAAACCGTAATAAAGACATCGGCTTTTTTAGTTTTTTCATTAAAAATGACCCGAGTGACTGTGATGAGCGACATTGAACCGGCTTCATGGCTTAAAAATTCGCCAACATGGCGGGCGAGTAGAGATTGAATTTTTTCTTGGCGAATGGACATGTGAAAATTGAGATTAGAAATGCGCCGATGGTTGACGCAATAATAGTATTGAATGTTATTTTTCGACGGTTTTGAAAGCACGGAGGACGTCGCCCACAGCAATTTCAAACTTTGATTCGACAAGTGAGCCAAATTCGAGACCGGCTTTGACCTCGCTGACGTCTTTTTTGGCTTGCTGCATGCCTTTGACCCGGCCCAGACCGATTTCAACTTCACGGCGGATGATTTTGACAGTTTCGCCTACAGAAATAGAGCCTTCTTCGAGCCGGGCGCCGATGATCTGGCGGTCTTTCTGGCGGCTGAATGTGCGGAGGATTTTGGCGCTGCCAGTGATTTCTTCCACCATCATTTTCGGCGTTTGTTCAAGAAGAAGGGCTTCGATTCGTTCTTTGAGTTTGTAAATTATGGAAAAAAGTTCGATTGACACTGAATCACGTTCGGCCAGGATTTTTGCAGCATTGTCGATTTTTACATTGAAGCCAAAAATGAAAGCTTTGTTGCTTGTGTTTGCACCCTTCACATCGCTTTCGCCGATTGTGCCAATACCTTGAGCAATGATTTTCATACCAATGCGCTCATTGCCGATTTTTTTGAGTTCAAACATGATAGCTTCGAGACTGCCAAGAGTGTCGGCTTTGATGATGACGGGAATCATTGGGATTTCAGATGGGGGAATGAATTCCGTCCGGCCACCGCTGTTTTTTGCAGCTGCCGCGGCTGCCTCGCTGGCCTTATACGCCTGGCATGAAGCGAGCGCCTCTTCTTTGGTATTGAAGGTATTGAATTCGGCGCCGGCCGGCACGAGTTCGCTCCAGCCGACCACGGTGACCGGCGCCGAAAACGTCGCTACATCTAATTTTTCACCAAGGTCGTTTTGGATCGCTCGAACAGGTGCTTGGCTGCAGCCGGCGGCAATAAACTGGCCGACGCGCAGCGTGCCGTCTTTGATGATGATCGTTGCGCTCACGCCTTTGCGCGAATCAAGCTGGCTTTCGATGATGATGCCCTGCGCTTGGGCCGACGGATCGCCGGTCAATTCTTGAAGATCTGTGGCCAAAAAAACCACTTCCAAAAGTTCTTTGATGCCTTCGCCTGTTTTTGCGGAAATGGGTACGCAAGAAACAGTGCCTCCATATCCTTCAACGTATATTTCTTTTTCTGCGAGACTGAGCTTCGTCTTTTCGATATCAGTGTTGGGCTTGTCGATTTTATTGATAGCCACCACAAAAGGAATATTTTGTTCTTTAATTATTGAAAGCGCTTCGAGTGTTTGCGGCTTTACACCGTCGTCGACTGATACGACAAGAATTGCCGCATCGGCAACCTGGGTGCTGCGCGACCGAAGGGTTTGAAAGGCTTCGTGGCCCGGTGTATCAAGAAAAGTTACTCGACGCTTTTTGTGGTCGCTTGGCGAAGTGTGTTCGCCTGTTGCGCCAGCTTGTTCTGAAGCGTCGTACTCAATTTCATATGCCGAAACATGCTGGGTAATGCCACCCGCTTCGCCGTCCACGACTTTTGTCTTTCGAATATAGTCGAGCAGGGTAGACTTGCCATGGTCGATGTGACCCATGACCACCACGACAGGCGGCCGCTCGGTGTGGGGTTGTGCCGGCGTGTTCGTTGCACTGCCTGGTGCTACACCTGCGCTATTTTTTTGTATGAGGTCTTTTTTCGACATAATTTTACGTAGCCTCAATATAACCTAGTCGAGGCCAACAGTATACTGACACGCTATTTTGCCCTGTTTGAGAGTTTTTTCTCTGATTCTTTTAAAACATCGTGTTCTTCTTGGGTAAGTTCGTATTCGGCCTCGAATTTTTTAATTGGTTTGCTAAAAATGCTGACGCGATCGCGACTGTAGAGGCCCGAAACGACCACACCGTCACCATTTTCTGAAACAAAAGCTGTAGAAAAACTCTGATTTCCACCGTCGCCCGTGCCTTTGAACGGGTTGAAGCGAATTGTTTCGACGTTTTGAATGCTGCGGCGAACGCGGGTTTCGACAGTTTCGAGATAGCGGTTGACCTCCTTTTTGAATGCCGCCATTTTTTCTTGCTCTGTGCGGATGAGCACCAGACTATCCTCGATGCTTGAAGCCGACGTTCCGCCGAGCAATTTTTTAATTTTAAAATGTAAAAAAATAAGCCCAAAAATATTCAAAAGTACAAGCACAGCCAGGGTGCCGAAAAGTAAAAAAAGGCTTTGATTTGAGATTGTAGAGGTCATTATGAGTATCGTGAAAGTGATATAAGTATACGTTTTTAAAAATCTTTTGCCAAAGGGGGAAACTTGTTTTATTATTACGGCAATGGAGAACCTCACTCAATCCCAAATCGTCCTGCTTTGTTTGCTCACAAGTTTCGTTACCTCGATCGGTACGGGAATTATTACTGTTTCCTTGCTCCAAGAAGCACCGCAGACTGTTACGCAGACTATCAATAGAGTGGTGGAACGAACGGTTGAAACCATTACGCCGCAGCCGACCGAAAAAGATTCAAAGCCCGGCATTGTGACGCGAGAAGTCACCGTGGTGGTCAAGGAAGAAGAGCTCGTTATCGACGCAATCAGCAAAAGCCGCAGCAGTTTGGTTCGTATTTATAAAAATTCTTCCAGAGGCGATCCGGAATTTGAAAGTGTTGGTGTGGTGGTGAAAAGCAATGGCACAATACTGGCCGACAAACGGGTAATCCGCGACGATTCTGAAAATTCATACAGTGCCGTTTTCTTTTCTGGGGGTGAGTCCGTGCCGATGAAAGTTGCAGAAACAAGCGAAAAAACAAATGCTGTCTTTTTGGTCCCTTCTGAATCCGCCGCTTCCCGAACCTATGTTCCCGCAACACTTGGTAATTCAGATGCGCAGCAGCTTGGTCAAACAGTTATCGCAATGGGTGGAAAAGATAAAGAAGCAGTGACGATTGGCCGGTTGAGCTCTGTGAATCTTGCTGATGCTCGGAATGGTGCCGAAAATGCAAGCACCACTTCATCCAGCGTCGTTTCTTTGGAAACCGATACGCCACTTCGAGACAGTGCTCCTGGTTCAATTCTCCTTAACCTTAGCGGCCTGCTTGTCGGTTTTGAAAATTATACTGCTACACAAAATATCGAAACCCTTTATACTGCCATTAACGAAATTAAACGCGAGAATCCCACGTATTTCGATTCCGTCACCATTTAAAAATTCTAATATAAAACTAACCTATGCCCCCATTCAGTCACTTCACCACAAAAGCCAAAGAAGCCATTCGCAAAGCCCACGAGCTTGCTATTGAGCGCGGCCAAAACCACGTGAACCCGATGCATTTGCTCGCGGCGCTCATTTTGCAGGAGGAAAGCATGGTTACGTCGATTGTCGAAAAGCTCGACACCGATACGATTCTTTTGACCGACTCGATTCTTGAAGCGATCGAGAATTCTGAAGCGGGCGCGACCGTCACGCCGTCATACCAAATTTACCTCACGCCAGAACTTGCGCAAAGTATTGAAAACAGTTCGAAAATTGCTGCCAGCTTGCAAGACGAGTTTGTTTCGACCGAGCATTTGTTCGTGGCGATTCTCGAAGGTCAGGGTGCGGCGCGAGAACTTTTGTCTAAATTTAAAATTACCCAGGAAAAAGTTTTGAAAGTGTTGGAGGAACTCAAACAGACGAAGACCGAAGGACCGTCGCAGCCAAAAAAACCGAAATCAATTTTAAAATACACCCGCAGCCTCACCAAGCTTGCGCAGGAAAATAAACTTGACCCGGTCATCGGTCGTGACAATGAAATTTCTCGCATCATTCAGATTTTGTCGCGACGTAAAAAAAATAATCCGATTTTAATCGGCGAAGCCGGTGTTGGAAAAACGGCAATTGCTGAAGGGTTGGCCATTAAAATTTCACAAGGCGATGTGCCGGAATCTTTGAAAGGCAAAGAACTTGTCTCGCTCGACCTCGGATTGCTTATAGCTGGTACAAAATATCGCGGCGAGTTCGAAGAGCGTCTCAAAAATATTCTTAAAGAAATCGAACGTTCCGAAGGTCGGGTGATTTTGTTTATTGATGAAATTCATACCATTGTCGGTGCTGGTGCCGCGGAAGGTTCGATCGATGCGTCGAATATGTTGAAGCCGCCGCTCGCACGCGGCGAGCTTCGGGCCATTGGTGCGACCACTCTGAAGGAATACCAAAAATATATTGAAAAAGATCCGGCTTTGACCCGCCGCTTTCAGCCGGTTTTTGTAAATGAGCCGTCTGTCGAAGACGCGATCGCCATTTTGCGCGGTTTGAAAGACAAATACGAACTGTTCCACGGTGTGCATATTACCGACGATGCGATTCGCGCCGCCGTCAATTTAAGCAGCCGATACATCACCGACCGATTTTTGCCCGACAAGGCCGTCGACTTGATCGACGAAGCCGCATCATTCCGCCGAATTTCTTTGGAAAACATGCCGCCGGTACTGGAAGAAGCCCATTCTAAAATTATGCGCTTGGAGATTGAAAAAGAAGCGCTTTCGAAAGAAGTAAAAACTACCAAGAGTCCGAAAACCAAGGCCCGTTTGAAAGACATCGACAAAGAAATTGCCGATCTGAAAGAGCAGACGTCGGAAATTGAACTCAAATGGAAAAATGAAAAGGAAACGGTGCTTGATATAAAAAATCATAAAAAAGATATTGAACGACTGCGTCACGAAGCCGACAGTGCCGAGGTGCGGATCGATCTTGCGAAGGTTGCGGAAATTCGCTACGGTAAAATTCCAGAGCTCGAGAAAGAGATTGACACAAAAACCAAGAAGCTTCGCAAGCTCCAAAGCTCGCGTAGTATTTTACGAGAAGAAATTTACGAGTCTGATATTGCCGAAATCGTTTCGCGTTGGACCGGCGTGCCAACCGACCGTATGCTCGAAGCCGAAGCCGAGAAGCTCAACCGCATGGAAGAATTCTTGAAGCGACGAATAGTTGGGCAGGATCAGGCGGTGCAGATTATTTCCGATACTATCAAGCGTTCTCGTGCCGGCATTTCCGATCCCAATCGGCCGATCGGTTCATTTCTCTTTATGGGTCCGACTGGGGTTGGAAAAACTGAGCTCACTAAAGCGCTGGCTGAATTTATGTTCGACGATGATAAGGCATTGATTCGCATCGACATGTCGGAATTTATGGAAAAACATGCAGTGTCAAAAATCATCGGTGCGCCTCCGGGCTATGTCGGCTACGAAGAAGGCGGTTCGCTCACCGAAATGGTTCGCCATCGTCCGTACGCCGTCATCCTTTTCGACGAAATCGAAAAAGCCCATCCGGAAGTCTTCAATATTCTGCTGCAGGTTTTGGACAACGGTCGTCTGACAGATGCGAAAGGTCGCACCGTCAACTTCAAAAACGCCGTCATTGTTTTGACCTCAAACATCGGTGCTCAGTTTATCGACCGCATGCAAAAAATCGGTTTTGCAGGTGAAGTTTCCGACAAAGATACGTATGAAGAAACCAAAAATCGCCTCATGAATGCGCTCAAGGAATATTTCAAGCCCGAATTTTTGAATCGTTTGGACGACATTATTATTTTCGATGTGTTGAAGCAGGATGCGATTTCAAACATCGCCAAAATCCAGGTTGATTTCGTCAAAGAGCGACTTGCTCAGAAAGAAATTACACTTGAAGTCACTCCGGCCGCGCTCGAATTCCTGTCTAAAGAAGGCTACAATCCGCAGTACGGTGCGCGTCCGCTTCGCCGCCTCATTCAGAATAAAATTTTGAATCAGGTAGCATCGCTTATTATTTCAAAAGGCATTTTGAAAGGCGGTGTCGTGACTGTCGACGTCAAAAACAATGAATTCACTTTCGATGTCAAAAAAGGCCGAAAGGGCAGTCTGATCGAAGAGGCGATCATGCCGTCGGAGGTTGGGGTGAAGTAAGATTCTGGTCTTAATCTAAATTGTAGCGAAAATATCCCTCACAAAGGGGTATTTTCTTGATAATAAGCCGTTTTTCAAATACAATTGCGAGGCAGCGCCCATATACCATCAGTATATGAGCGAATGTATATGCGTAGGTGGCAGAGCGGTCAATTGCAAGAGACTGTAAATCTCTCGCCCAATGGGCTACGCAGGTTCAAATCCTGCCC
>JBBSOY010000002.1:0-57877 GCA_038259265.1 Minisyncoccia bacterium | reverse complement strand
CAACGAAATTTTAAAAGAAATCATGAAAAAAATGGCCGACGATGCGAAACCTTCAAAAGAGGCCGCCGAAGACGATGGTGAAAGCGAGGGTTCGGCAAGTGATGAATAAAACAAAATTTGAGATTTAAGGTTTGAAGATAACAAAACATAAAAGCAGAAGATGCTTTGAGAAATGCGTTTCCGCAGGCGCGTGGCGCCGAGAGTAGCGATAAATCCAGCAGGATTTATCGCGCTCATTTCGAAGAGCAGGTTCTGCTTTTATGGCTTGTCGGAAGCTCAATATTCCTTTATACTCTCAAAACTATGTTGGAATATAACGAAATCACCGAAAAGAAATTCATTGTGTACGAAGGCGAACCGTTCGAAGTTCTGACCTCGCACGTGTTTCGAAAGCAGCAGCGAAAACCAGTAAACGCCGTAAAAATGCGAAACCTCATTACCGGTGGCATCAAGGAAGTCTCTTTCCACGTTTCTGAAAAAGTTGAGGAAGCGGACATGACTTCTCGCGATATTAAATATTTGTACCAGAACAAGGGTGAATTTTGGTTCTGTGAAGAGAGCGACCCAAGCAAGCGCTTTACGCTTAAAGAACAGGTTCTCGGCCCGGGCATGAAGTTTTTGAAGCAAAACTCTGTCGTGTCAGCACTCGAGTTCGACGATCAGATTATCGGCATCAAAATGCCGATCAAAGTTGAGCTCAAGGTCACCGAGGCGCATCCTGCGGTCAAAGGCGACACCCAAAAGGGCGGAAACAAGCTCGTCACCGTCGAAACCGGTGCCACAATCAACGTCCCAATGTTCGTCAAAGAAGGCGACATTTTGCGAATCAATACTGATACGGGCGAATATACGGATCGACTCTCGTAGCCTTGGAAATCAAGAAGACGGGCAACAAAAAACTCCCGCCGTCTGGTGGGAGTTTTTTGTTTTGGAATCGAATTGATTTTTGAGAATTTATCTCGAGACGAATGGCAAGAGGCCAATGAAACGAGCTCGTTTGATGGCGAGAGCCAACTGGCGCTGATGTTTTGAGCTTACTCCGGTCTTCTTGCGAGACAAAACGCGTCCGTGAGGGTTGAGGAATTTCTTCAAAATATCGACATCCTTATAGTCGACGTATTTGATATTATTTTGGGTGAAAAAACACTGCTTCATAGATTATTGTTAGATTTCTTTAAAATGGTATGTCTTCTGGGTTAATGTCCTCCGATGGGTACTCAATGGTATCAATTGACTCCACGTTGTCAATTTTTCCGGCAGGCTTGGCACCTTTGCCAGCATAGCTGCCGCCACCACTCGTGGAGCCGCCAGCTGAGCCAGCACCCGCTGAAGCCCCACCAGCACCGTCTTTTCGAGGTCCAAACTGGACTCGGTCGGCAATGATTTCGGTGCGGTACTTTTTCTCGCCGTTAGCGGCATCCCAAGAACGGGTCTGCATGCGACCTTCGACAAGCACCGAGCTGCCTTTTTTAAGGTATTTGCCGACGTTTTCCGCCTGCTTGCCGAAAACCACGATGTTGTGGAAGTCGGCATTTTCTTGTTTGGCACCGTTTTTGTCGGTCCAGGTGCGGTTAGTGGCGACACTGAAGCTTGATACCTGAATACCTGAAGGGAGTGATTTCAATTCTGGATCTCGTGTCAAATTTCCTATAACAAATGCTTTATTGAGGTACATAATTTATTATTGTGGTTTATTTGAAACAGTGTCCTTTCCCCGAGCTGATAACGCCTAGTTTGCCACAAGCGCATCAATACTGCTGTCGATTCCCTTTTTTACCTCACCTTCCGCAGGAACTGCTTCTGGCGCAGAGGCTTCTGCACCTTCGGTTTTTTCCTCTTCTTCTTCGGGTGCTCGGTACATGGTGTTTTCGCGGACAGTTTTGATGATCAAATGACGAAGCACATTCGCTCTTTTTTCGATTCCAGTTTTGATGTCCGCAATCTGAGCCACAGGCAATTCAAACTTGATCCAGCCGAAATAGGCTTCTTTGTATTTCTGATTCTTGGTTTCGATAGATTTTTCCATCGTATAGGCCAAGTCACGAAGCTTTGGAAAATCTTCAGAAATAACTGAAGCGCCAGCGGCATCGAGCAAACCACGAATAGCGGTTACTTCTTCGGTCACGCTGTTTTCCGGCACGGTTGGCAGGATTAAATACGACATCTCGTAGATATCCATTTTTTCACCTGTTTCTTTGTGTTCTGTGGTTTTCATACGAACATCTGCTATAGCGTACAGTTTAGTGTTAAAAAAATAATTAAGAAAGGCTTAAGATTCGCCAAGGCGGTTTCAAGCAGCCGTTTCCTTAGGTTTTGACAGACTACCATACCCCCCATCCCTTTGCAATATCCGGCTTAAACCTTGGGTTTTAGGGCAAAAAATCGCATTGCCGTAGAAACGAGGCTTGTTTTAACGGTTTCAAGGTCCTCGCCACGAATAGCAGCGATCGACCGAACAACCTCTTTCACGTATCCTGGCTCATTTCGCTTGCCTCGAAACGGCACCGGCGCCGCAAAAGGCGCATCGGTTTCAGACATGAGAGAGCTAAGGGGCGTGTTTTTAATGACTTCGTCGTAGTCTCGGGCAAACGTAATCGGCCCATCGAACGAAAGCGTGAAGCCGAGAGCAAGATATTTTTTAGCGATTTCAGGACTGCCAGCAAAAAAATGCATGTTGCCCCGCAAACGGTCGCCCAAAGCGTGATCGGTTCTGAACGCATTCAAAATAGTGATCGCCTCTTCGTATGCGGCGCGACAATGAACCATAAGCGGCTTGTTGTGCGTGAGTGCGATTTCGATATGTCGAGCAAACGCCTGACCTTGATTGAATTTGATTTGCTGAAGTAATTCAGGATCAGACTGCGCCGTTGCTTCTTTTGGAAGCCTAAAAAAATCGAGACCGCACTCCCCGATCGCCACAACTTTTGGGTGAGCGGCGAGCTGGTTTAACTCTGCAAATTCAATATCGTTCCAGTCGTGTGTTGGATGAATGCCGACTGTCGCAAAAAGATGATCGTGTTTTTCCGCAAGCTCAATGGATTTTTTTGAATCAGCGACTGTGGTGCCGACAGTGATCGTGGCAATATTTTCTTCTTTCAAGCGCGCGATAATCGCCTCCCGATCGGTGTCGAATTGTTCAAAATTGAGATGCGAATGAATGTCGATGTATTCGTATTCAGACATGAAGTTGCGAGTGGTTGAGTTAGTCTTTTCTTTGAAAAAGAGGCGCCTCGGGAGCGGCGTTTGCCTGTATCAATGCAATTATTTTTGCAGCAGTTTCGGGCATGATCGGCTGAAGCATATGGGCAATCGCAAAAAGTCGCACAACTAAATCTTCGATAATTTTTAGTCCGGCGGCTTTGTCGGTTTTTACGAGTTTAAAAGGGGCAGTTTCCTGAATCGTCGCATCGAGCGCGCCAACGTGGGACCACACAATGTTTGCCGCGGCCTGGATGTCGTACGAATCGAGCGCTTTTCTGTATTCGACTGGAAATTGCATTTCAGACATTTCAAACAAAGAGGTGCTGATGGATGAATTAGATGTATCATGAGAGAGATTCGTTGAAGACATTTTCATGATGCGGCTCACGAGGTTGCCGAGGCCGTTTGCCAGATGTGAATTGTAGGCGTTCTTGAATTTTTCCATGGTGAAATCGCTGTCTTCGAACGGATGAAGTTCACGCGCGACGTAATACCGAAAGGCTTCGGCGCCATATTCGTTCACAACGGTGATGGGATCAATGACATTGCCTTCGCTTTTCGACATTTTTTTACCACCCGACGTAATGAAACCGTTGATGATGATCTGTCGCGAGGCAATAAGTTCTGGCGAATGCTGCCCTGCCGACATAAGCATGCCTTGCCACATCGCCGACTGCTGACGAAGATTGTCCTTGCCACAATACTGCACGACGCCGCCAGACTCGACCCAGAATTTTTCAAAATCGCCAGCAACCGTAGGCCAGCCAAGAGTCGAAATATAACTCACGAGCGCATCGAACCACACATACATGACCTGTTTTTCGTCGCCAGGAACTGGCACACCCCAAGGCATTTTGGAAGCAAGACGCGAGATACTAAAGTCCTCGAGTCCGCGTTCGACAAACGCTTTGATTTCACCAAGACGTGACGCTGGTACTACAAAATCTGGAGTGGCAGCGTATAGATCGAGCAAGCGTTGTTGGTATTTTGAAAAAGCAAAAAAATAATTTTCTTCTTCGATACTTTCAAGCTCTTGGCTCGGGTGGATCGGGCAACGGCCGTCGACCAGTTCGGACTCGGTTTTTTCGAGCTCACAGCCGACGCAATATTTGACCTTATAATTTTTCTTGTAAATGTCGCCGGCTGTGTCGCAGCGGCGCCAAAACTCCTGCGCCGCTGCGACATGCTGTGCATCGGTCGTGCGGATGAAATGAACGGGCACAGCCCCCTCGCCTATTCCTACCCCAAGTACAGGAAGCAAGTTTTTAAATTTTGCCGCGTATTCGTCGACATATTTCTGCGGAGTTTTTGTGTTTTCGACAGCTTTTCGATAAATTTTTATGCCGTGTTCGTCTGTCCCTGTATTGAAAAAAACTTCGAAACCGGAACGTTTCTTGTATCGAGCAACAATGTCTGCCCGAATTATTTCCATACCGAAACCTACATGTGGGTCGGAATTAACGTACGGTAAAGTTGTCGTGATGTAGAAAGGTTTCAAGTGCGTTTATTACGCGTTAAGTTTACGCGGGCATCATTATTTAGGCAATCTTTTCAGAATCCTCTTCGGCAATGCGCTCGCGTTCAACATCATGGAAAAATTCCATAAGAATTGTGACGATCGGCACCGCTACGAGCAAACCCAAAAAGCCGGCGAGTTTAGCGCCAATGACCAAAGCCAAGATTGAAATGATCGGCGGCACACCAATGACCTTTTTGACAACAAGCGGATAAATGAGCTGGCTTTCAAACTGCTGCACAATGAGGTAAAACGCTGCCACCAAAAAAGAAGCTGTAAAGCCGCCGCTCACAAAAGAGAAAATGATAGCTGGGATCGAAGCAAGGATTGGGCCAAACAGCGGAATGAGTTCGAAAACCCCGGCAATGAATGCGAGAATGAGCGCATGTTTAACGCCCATCAAAACCAAACCGAGGTACGTGATTATTCCAACAATAATACCAAGCAGCAATTGCCCCTGAAGCCAGAGACCGATCTTTTGCTCCGAACGCGCCCAGAGGCCGACAATATATTTTCGATGGGTCGAAGGGCTAATTATTTTTAAAAAGTTGCTGACGCCGCCGGCCTGTACAGAAAGATAAAAAGACAATACGAGGATAAGTGCGAAATTCAAAACGCCGCCCAACACCACGCTCGCGGTCGTGAAGGCATTTTGAGAAAGCGCTGAAATGGAATTATTGATCTTGAGCACAAATTCGGAAATAGGCAGGTTGCTGATGATACCTGTGACAGACGTACCAAGACCGCTACTGGCATTTTGGACTATAGGCACCGTCGTGAGCGAACCCGTGTATTCTGGCAAAGCCGACATGAATGCCTGAAAATCTCCAAACAGCGGAATAATGAGGAAATAAAAGGAGCCCGCAAAAAGAGCAACGGCGGCAGCGTAGATTGTTAAAACCGCAACAGTACGAGGCAGCCTTCGCTCCATAAACCATTTGGTAATCGGCTCGATGGCCGAGGCAATAACAACCGACGTAATGACCACCATAACCACGTCTCGAAGGAAAAAAGCCAGCCAAACAAAAAGGAGTACGAGCACAACTTTAATAATCGTCCCAGTGCCGATTGAGATTTTAGAATGCGTAAAGGGGCCTTCCATGCCCTCATGATACCACCTGCGACTGATTTTAAAAGCTATTTTGCTGAATCGAAAGAAAGAGCTTTTTTGAGCGCGGCGGCGTCTTTTACGTCACCCACGACCGCGAGGTTGAGATGTTTATTTTGGAATAATTCCCGAGCGACTTTTTGAACCTCGGCAGCAGTTACCTTTTCAATTTTTCGGACGATCTCGTCTGGTTTTTTGATTTCCTTTTTGAGAATTTCTTGCATCGCCACATATTCAGCGACCTGGTCTGAGGATTCGAGGCCAAGCATCATCGTACCCGTCATCGAGTCTTTTGTTTTCTGAAGTTCAGCGTGGGACATTGGTTCGTCGACAAATCGCTTGCATTCTTCGAGGATCGCAGACACCGATTCAATGAGGCGGTTTTTGTCGACACCCGAAGAAATCGTGAATGTGCCGTGGTCGGTGAGTTCGTCGGAACCGGCTCGAACATAGTAGCAAACACCCATCTGGTCACGAAGGCGGCTGTACAAACGAGAGCTCATATTGCCACCGAGCGCTGTGGCCAGCACGCGTGTCGCAGGAATACGCTTGTCGGTAACATCAAAACCTCGAACACCGAGCGTAAGATGCATCTGGTCGGTCTTCTTTTCTTTAATTTTCAGCGCCGGCGCCGACTGTGATTCTTTAACCGGCAACTTGTCGTGTTTTTTGTTGGTGCTGATTTTTTCAAAAGCCTTCTGGATTTGTTTTCGAACTGCCGCTTCTTGTATTCTTCCAGCGACTACCACAATCGTACCCTTGGCCACATAGTGTTCGTTTCGATATTTCACAAAGTGGTCGCGAGTCATCGCTCGAACGTTTTCGCGCGGTCCAGCAACATCCCAGCCAGCGGGCTGATCCCCATACAGTAATTCCAAAAACACTTCCTGTACCTGCCGATACGGCAAATCTTCGTACATATTTATTTCTTCGACGATCACGCCTTTTTCTTTTTCGATTTCCTGCGGTTCAAAAATCGGATTGAGATACATGTCGGCGAGGATGTCGATGAGTTGGGGCAATTTTTTCGGCGTCGCCTTAGCATAATACCCAGTGAATTCCTGCGAGGTAAACGCATTGCAGTACGCACCGAGCGCGTCTAGTTCGCGACTAATGTCGGCGGCTTTCGGCCGGTTAACTGTGCCTTTAAAACACATGTGTTCAAGAAAATGCGACAAGCCATTGATGTCTTTTGTTTCGTATTTTGAGCCGGCTTCGACAAGCACGAGCACCGTCGCTGTCGGCGTATCTTTCATCGGCACGGTAATAATACGGAGGCCGTTTTTATTGGTCAGTTTTTTGAAATTCATGTCGGCAAGTGTAACAGGAATTACCTGCTTGTGAAATCATTGAGGAGCGTACCATTAGAAATCTTAGGAAATTTCAGAGATGAGCTTTGAAATTTCAATGCGTTTCTGGCTGCCGGTGTCACGGTCACGCAGCGTGACCGTGCCGTCTTTTTCAATAGTATCGAAGTCGATGGTCACACAAAATGGTGTACCGATTTCGTCTTGGCGGCGATAGCGTTTGCCAATGTTGCCGTTGTCGTCAAAAATCGCATTCGGTGCAACTTTACGGATTTCAGCAAAAACCTCACGGGCTTTTTCAACAAGCGCCGGTTTATTTTTAAGCAGAGGAAAGACAGCGACTTTGACCGGCGCAAGGTGCGCTGGCAATTTTAAGAATACGCGGGTTTCAGTTTTCTCGGCTTTTTCACCAGAAGCAACCTCCGAACCCATCGCATCTTCGCAATAGGCTTCACAAAGCACTGCGAGCACGGTTCGGTCGAGGCCGAAGGTTGGTTCGATGACATGCGGCACAAAACGCTCTTTTGTTTCTTCATCAAAATACGAAAGATCGACACGGCTTGCTTCACTGTGGTTTTTCAAATCAAAATCAGTTCGGTAAGCCAAACCATAGAGCTCTTTTTTGCCAAAAGGAAATTCGTATTCAAAATCAATGGTCTTTTTTGAATAATGTGCCAAATCTTCCGCTGGCACGTCGAGTTCGTGGATTTTTGCCGCATCAAGGCCGAGGCTCAGCATCCATGCATGCATTTCCTTTCGCCAGATTTCAAACTGCTCCGACCAATTTTTTTCGTGCACAAAATATTCGATTTCCATTTGCTCGAATTCGCGAGTACGGAAAATAAAATCACGCGGCGCAATTTCGTTTCGAAATGCTTTGCCGATCTGAGCCATGCCAAACGGTAATTTTGGATGCAGCGAGTCGAGAATGTTTTTAAAATTCACAAACATACCCTGAGCGGTTTCAGGGCGAAGATACACAACGGACGCATCATCCTGCGCTGCACCTATGTTCGTTTTGAACATCATGTTGAATTGCTTCGGCTCGCTCAAGGCACCACCGCAGTCCGGACATTTTTTCCCACCACTGCCAGCTGCATCGCTTTTTACATCAGCGTCACCCGAGCCGAGCTGATCAGCCCGAAAACGCTTTTTACATTTTGTGCATTCGACGAGCGGATCTGAAAAGTTGGCAACATGGCCAGTGGCATTCCATACTTTTTGATTCATTAAAATAGCCGCATCGACGCCAAACATGTCGTCTCGCGCTTCGACAAACCGGCTCCACCAGAGCTTTTTAATGTTGTTTTTAAGAGCCACGCCGAGCGGTCCCCAATCCCACGTGCCGGAAAGGCCGCCATAAATGTCTGAACCAGGAAAAATAAAACCGCGACGCTTGGCGAGCGAAATAATATGTTCCATGCTGCCATTTTCTTGGTCAGCGTTTTTCTTTTCTGAATGTTTCATTATGTTTTAAATATGTATGAATTTGCTATCGGGAAATCTTTTCATTGCCAGTGCGATACGTTGGGTCGGTGGTCAACCGAGTGTTCAGCGAAGGCTTGTTTGAACTAACGGTCAGACCCGTAAACTGATCCCGGCCGCTGACCCGAAGATCGGTGGTGAGGTCGGGTGTCGAACCTTCCTGGTTCAAGCTCGGCTCAAGCTCGATTTGAAAGTGGGCTTCCTTTGAAGGTGAAATGTAACCCACTCCTGCGCGCAAATCCGGAATGGTCCACGTAACCGTCCGGGTCGAATCATTATACTGAAGTTGTTCAGATGCCGGACTAATTTTTCCTGTCCATCGAACGTACGGCGGCAATTCGGTCGTCAAAATAATATTTGAAACATCGTTGAAGGCATTTGAAAGATTGAGCGCGACAGTGTACGTTGTCTTTCTTTCGACTCGTGGCGGCATCGGCCCCGTATTTTCAAATGGCCCGATTGAATAGAGTGCACGACCGTTTATGACAAGACTCGTACCGATTTTTGCTAACCCAGACGCAGTCGAACGCACTTCTTGCGGCACGTTGCCCTGGACACGAGTACCCTTGGCGGCGGCCTCGACTGAAATATTGAGGTCCCGACCTTGGGCCAATAGATCCTGGGAAGCTGCGCGCGAACCAAATGTAAAACTCACTATGCCACTTTCGCCCGGTTCGAGGCTTTGTAAATCCGGCAGAGAATTTTTATCCCAATGAATTGTATTATCGACCGAACGGAAGAAACCACCGACACCAGGCTGGACCTGGGCGCGATCGAGACCAGCGCCAGAAAGAGTGACGTCGATTTGGGCATCGTTTATGGTGATCGGCAAGTTGTTGGTCCAGTAGAGCGTACCCTGAATTTTTTCACCCGCTGAAACAACCGACTCGCTCGAATCGTTGCCACCGAGCACGAGCTTGAGGCCGATGAATGGTTTTTTTATGAAAAGCGGCTCCTGAACAGACACGTAGTCAACAGCCAAAACTTTTTCGTCGTTTTCTTTGGCGGTGCCGGTTGTAAAACGAAAAGTTCTCTCTTCTTCATTTTGGCCGTCGATGCGACCACGGATGACTATGGTGCGCTTTTCTTTTGGATTAAAATCGCCGATACGCCAAATGTTTTTATCAAACGATGCGTCGGGGCTCGAAGAAATGAAATTAAAACCAAACGGATATTCTGCCTTCACAAGCAAGTTGCGAACGATCGTGTTCGAATTCGAAGCAACGTCGATTGTGATAGCAATTTCCTGACCGGAATTTACTTCTTTCGGCACGTCGACCGTCATGAGTATCGGTGACGATTTGATGGTGATTTCGTAGGTTTTTTCTTTTGAAAAGGTCGCATTCGAACCGACTGCTTTGTAGTCAGTTGAAATTTTTATTTGCTGAACACTGTCTTTTTGGCCAAACAAAACAGCATGGACCGTTTTTGTGATTGTTCCACCGGCAGGCACACCTTCAAATGGAATTTGATCACGAATTAGTTCGCGAGTTACATCATCGGCCATGCGAGCCCCTTCTGGATACTGCACATACATCGTACCCGATTCGAGTGCCGCATTGTTATTGTTTTTGACGATGATATCGAGCGAAATGTCCTCGCCCGCGGCCACTGAAATGAGCCCACGAACAGAAATGTCGACGTTCTTCGAAGAAATAACATTGAAGCCGCCGAGGATAATGTACGCGGCAATTCCGGCAGCCACGACAAAAAACACCACCGACGCCAGAAAAATTTTGGTGATAATCGAACCCTTTTCGACCTGATGAGTTTCTTCGGCGACTTCTGCAACAGGCTTTTCATCTTGCTTCCAGCCATACTGGCTCATTTTTTCATGCGGCGAAAGAGCAGGACGCTGTTTGGTGGTGATTTCCTGAGCATCGCGCGAATACAGATCACGCTCAAGGTCGTTTATTTTTTCTTCTTTCGGATTCAGCGGATTAAAAGCCATTTGAAAAAGTATAACACGGCATTTTGAGCGTCCGAGTTCATCACAAATGTGACGCTCGGAGGGATTCGTTGATGATAGCAATCGCCTCTTTGCGTCGCGACCCCATGGCGGCGGCAATTTCCGAATTCCATTCTGACCCCTGAGCAAATTGCACGGTTAATTCGTTCACTGGAACATATCCCAGGAGGTTCAAAATTCGCAAAAGCAAAATCGCTTCGAGATTTTTGAGCCCCTCGAGAGCAAGTTCATTTTTTCCTTTTTCACCAAAAAATTCATCGAATTCATCCGGCTGACCGTCGGGCAGAATTTCGTATTCTTTTGTCTGCTCCAAAAACTCAAGAAAATTATTAATGAGATCAAAAAGCTCCGGATTCGCTTCTTCGCCGGCGAGCAATTTTTTAAGCAATGAAAATGTCCGAACACAGAGCAGATATTTTTCTTGATGTGTGCGAAAAATTGCCGCGTAGCGTTTGTCTGGCATTGCACTTTTGATGCGCCACATGTTTTTGCCACGAATGAGCGACATGTGCGAACGCGACGGTGCATCGAGTGCATAGCGAAGTTTCGACGTCACATGCCGGGTGTTTTGCGCATGTGCCCCCACAAGCCCGAGATCTTTTGTAAACACATACATGTACCGACTCGACTCCCCCGAGGGCGCGCCGCCGAGGATCAGACCTTCGGTGTTGTAAACGTGATAGTGCACGGAAACTATTATGAATTAGACATCGAAAGCACCGCATCAAGAGCAGATGGCAGCTCAGTTACATCGTCACTTCCACTAAAATGACCTTTGTTTTTTTCTATAATTATTTTCGAGCCAAAAATATTTTCAAATTCGTCGCGATTTTCAAGCGGCACAAACTCATCATTGTCTGAAAAAATAGCAACGCTGTTTAGAAGATGGGTCTTAACCTTTTGAAGATCGATCTTTGAATTCATCCAGTGGTCACCAGTTTCTTTTTCTTCAGCGGTCAGGCCTGTCAATTTTTTAAGAAAACCCGCAACAAAAACTGCACCTCCCACCACTACTCCGTTCGGCAAGGATTCAATATACCGAACGATTGTCTGACAGCCCATACTGTGACCAATTAAAAAAGTTTGCGCATCAGGCATGCCAACAGCGTCAGACAAAGCTGGTACCCAGTTAGAAATTCTTGGTGCATTTGTTTCGGGCATGGCCGGCACAGTTACCTCAAAACCATTTTTTTCTAATTCATTCTTAAGCCAAGGAAACCACCCTTCCTGTGGAGTACCGCCCCAACCATGTACGATAAGTGCTCTTTTTTTCATGAGTGGTTCGTTCGATTAATTCCCGTTAATTCTAAACACAAATTCCATACCTTCGATTGAAATAGTTTCGTCGGTTTCGACATGTTTTTCTTCGGTGAAAATAATGTTCGAAAGAAGTGCGGATTTTTTAAGTTCTGATTCAAATTTTAAAATAAATGTTTTACCCATTTCGTTTGCTCGAACAGAAATTTCGGCCTGGTCGCCGGCCTTCAAACCTGCTTTCTTTCGTTGATCCTGCATCGCTCGAACGAGCTCGCGGACATTTCCCTCTTCCTGCAAAGCTGGAGTGATGTCGGTATCGAGCACGACTTCGTCGACAATTTCTGTATCAAATTCGATTTCTTTGACGTTCACTTCGTCGCGAATTAAATCGAGATATTCTTGTTTGTTTTCGAGGGTCGTCGTTTTCACCACAAGTTTCGCAAGCGGCTGACGGACTTTTATTTTCGCTTTCGCACGAGCTTCGAGCGCAAGACTGACGATGCGACGAGTTTCCATCATGTCAGACAAAATAACGACGTCTTCAACCGGCGTAAGGCGCGAATCCGGCCATTCTTCCAAATGAACACTTTCTGTGCCACCGTCCGCATGAGCATCGAGCGCTGCGTATAGCTGTTCGGCCAAAAAAGGCGTAAAAGGCGCCATAATTTTCGCCAAATCTACGAGCACGCAATAAAATGTATCGAGTGCTTCGTTGCGTTCGATTTCGTTTTCGCTTTTGAGACGCTCTCGCGAACGACGCAAAAACCACACGGACAGATCTTCGATAAACCCGTCAATTTCAAAAAGCGCACGATCGAGCACATAGGCTTCCATGTTGGTGGTCACTTCAGAAATCACCTGGTTCATGCGTTCGATGATCCAGCGATCGAGCACATGCTTTGAAACGAGTCGATCTTCTGTCTTGCGACTCTCGCCGCGATACGTTTCGTAAAAAGTCAGCGTATTTTTGAGGCGGAGGATTATTTTTTTATAGACTTCGTCGACGCCTTTTTCAGTGAAGCTCAGATCTTCAGATTTCACAAGCGGCGAACTGAGCATGTAAAAACGGAGCGCATCAACGCCATATTTGTCGAACAAACGCTGAGGGTCGGGGAAATTACCTTTCGACTTCGACATTTTTTCCCCATCTTCCGCGACAATGATGCCCGTGGTCAGCACATGTTTGAATGGTGCTTTTTGGAAAAGGATGGTCGAAATTGCATGCATATAATAAAACCAGGTTCGAGTCTGGGAAATATATTCGGCTACAAAATCCGCCGGAAAGTTTTTCTCAAATCGTTCTTTGTGTTCGAACGGATAATGGTTTTGAGCAAATGGCATGGAAGCAGATTCAAGCCAACAGTCGACGACTTCGGGGATACGTCGCATGGTGCCTCCGCATTTGCCCGACCCTGCCCCACTGCCAGAATTTCCTCCCGCTCCCTGGCACGCAAAAACTATTTCATCGATATACGGTCGATGAAAATCGAGTTCGAAATTTTTATTGTGCGGAATTGGAGCGAAATCAAGCGGCCGAGACTGGCCAGTACCGAGGAATTCTGATTTATGAATAAATGAATAAATCAGATCCTGTTTCGAAGCGCCGCCTGTGGCATTCTCCAAAAAGAAAATATTTTCGCCGTGACTGATGATGAGAATGTTTTCGCCGGCATGTTTTTGCTCGATATCGTAAAGCGTTTTTACAACGCGGTTACGCATGTCGGTGAGTGTTTCGCCGCCCTCGGGTGCTTTTTCAAAACGATCTTCAGGTTTCGCAAACGACTTTCGATATTCCGTCCAGGTTTTGCCGTTGTAAATTCCTGCCCGAAGTTCGCCGAGATCTGGAAGGTAGACGATTTTGTCCGAAGACAAACCAAGCTCAGCAGCAACAATTTCCGCCGTTTCTTTTGCTCGGACTAAATCTGATGCATAAATAAAACTGACTTTTTCTTTCGACGAAGCCTCGCCTTCAGCCACCTGATTTGCTGCGAGTTTTTTCGCTGATTCGGTCACTTCTTTTCTACCCTTTTCGGTCAAACCATTTTTGTCGGTGACGAGACAACTCACCGTGTCGGTCAGGTTGTGCTCCGCTTCGCCATGACGCATGACCACATAGGTGTTTCGAGCTGGTGCATGTTTTTTAATATCCTCGAGCGAGCTAATGCAAAGGGTTTCGGCGCAATGGTCACACTTCCAAAACGGCAAGGGCGATGCCCAGTAACGATTGCGAGAAATATTCCAGTCCGGCGCACCTTCCATGGTTTTGCCAAAACGGCCATGCTTCAAATGCTCAGGAATCCAGGTAATGTCTTCGTTATTTTTTATGAGTTCCTTTTTGACGTCCTGGATTTTGATAAACCACGCAGGAATTGCGAAATAGAAAAGCGGTGTTTCGCAGCGGTAACAATGTGGATATGAATGGATAATTTTTTCTTTTGCAAAAAGCACACCACGAGCCGCGAGGTTTTTGATTATCTGCACATCAGACGACTGATGATCTTCTTTTGGTTTTGCCTTAAGACCAACAAAGTCTGTAACGTCTGTCGTAAATTTTCCATCCGAACCGACGTGACGAATGAACGGAATGTTGAACTGGCGAGCGAGCGCCATGTCTTCTTCGCCGTACGCAGGCGCCAAATGAACGATACCGGAACCGGCTTCGGCAGTAACGTACGGCGCGGCGTATACCTTCCAGGCATTTTCGCGATTCGTTTCGTTTTCTTTTCCCGGCAGCGGCTTGTTTTCAAAATAATCAAACGGCGGCTTGAACTTTTTACCGACAAGCTCACTTCCCTTCATTTCTTCGACAATCTCAAACTTTTCTTTAAAAATACTTGTCTTGTCTTTTGCGACAATAAAATATTCGTCGCCCGATTTTACGAGAACGTAGTCGAGCTCGGCGTTTACGGCCGCAGCAGTGTTGCCAGGCAAAGTCCAAGGCGTTGTCGTCCAAACAATTAGAAAAGTTTTCGGTTCATCGACGAGCGCGAGTTTTACATAAACCGAAATGTCAGTGATGTCTTTGTACGATCCATCCATAGCAATTTCCGAATTAGAAATTGGCGTTTCGCAGCGTGGGCAATACGGCAAAACTTTCGTGCCTTCGTAAATTAAATTTTTATCCCAAATATTTTTGAGCCCCCACCAGACGGATTCGATGAATGTGTTGTCCATCGTTTTATAGCCACCATCATAGTCAACCCAGCGGCCGATGCGTTCGATTGTCGTTTTCCAATGATCGGCGAAGTCGAGCACGCGGCTGCGAGCGTATTCGTTGAAGACATCGATGTCGAGCGCTTCGATTTCTTTTTTGCCAGAAACTTTCAGATCTTTTTCAACAATATTTTCGATCGGCAAACCATGACAATCCCAACCCCAGCGGCGTTCAACATGCTTGCCGCACATCGTTTGGTAACGCGGCACAGCGTCTTTGATTGCGCTAATTAAAATGTGGCCGTAATGCGGCAAACCAGTCGCAAACGGCGGACCGTCATAAAAAACATAGTTGCCGTTCGGCGCCGCTTTGTCGAGCGTCTTTTGAAACACATTTTTCTCGCGCCAAAAGGCCAAGACCTGTTCTTCTGCCAAAGCGACGGGGCTTTTTGTAGGAGTTTTAGTATGGATATCAGCCATAAGTAGCTCGAATAGTACAGTTTTTGAAGCACTTTGGCAAAAGAGCGGTAGAAAGCAGACAAAGAAAAAGCCCCGACCGAAATCGAGGCTTCCATTGTTTACGTTTGGAATACGTGTGGCGAAAATCGCCGAAGGACTAAGAACAAAGGGTCCAAAAGACCTCAGTGACAAAGTCCCAAGAACTACTTGGGAACACCGGACAACCACCAGCCGTCGCTCCAGTCGTAGTCGTCGCGGTTGACGTTCACCTCGCGCTTGCCGCGCCAACGGTTGAACGTGGCGAAGCGGTAGGAGTCACCATCCTTCCATTGACTGCAGTTGGGGCGCTCATCTGCGAAAGCAGGATCTTCCTTGTTAGCCTGGGCTTGGGCATAGGGGTCGGGCTTGAGGCTACGGCGCTCGAGGGCTTTGTCATGATCCGGTTCCGCTCATGAAGCCAGGCCGAGTGTACTCCTCCGGCTCGGGCTTAAAGAAGACGACATCGACTTCCTCACCTTCGCCTCGGGGCATGGTATTGACCACGTCCTTATTGGTGTACTGTTTCCGACCGAGAGCGTCGAGCATCTCCTTGGGTTGAAGAGTGCGATCCACCTTGACCCGACGGACGATCTCGCTCGCCCTTGCCTCAACGAACTTGCGGACCACAGTGATCATATCTTCGATCATCCGGTCTCCTCGGCCCTTTGTCTGGAGAACTTGTTGAACCTGATCGTTATGGAGACCGCTCATTCGGAGAGCGGTACCGATCCGATCCTGGATCTGACCAATCTGTCCTGCGCTAATACATTCTGATGGGGTCCTGGTTTTTGATACCATTGCGTCATCCTCCTTTTGAAAAAAACACTGATTACTAAAACCACGAACAGTTCGCGGTCAAAGAATTCTTTGTATATTAAACTTTATTTTATATAAAAAGTCAATAGTTAGAACCCATCCACGACTGCGACCTCGAACGTATCGAGCAATTCGCCGTCTTCTTTGTATACAAAATTTGCCTTGAGTTTTTCGCCAACGAGCAGCCGCGGCAGCCAGTGAACGAGGTCAGGCCAGGCTTGGCCATACGGAACTTCTTCAAGCTCAAACCATTCGGGTTTCATTTCTTCGCTTTCTTCCGGTGTGCCACGCCAGTTGCGGGCAATAAAAACGTCGACGCTCATACCCCAGTTCGGATCGGGATTGGTGTAGATAATTTCGGCAACTTTTTCCAAATCATCAGCTTTGACCGCCACGCCGATTTCTTCTTTCACTTCCCTGGCCGCGGTTTTGAGTGCAGTCTCACCTTCAGCTACTTTGCCACCCGCTCCATTCCATTTTCCCACCCCTAAACCGCGCTTTTTCATCGAAAGCAGAATCGTGCCTTTTTCGTCATCGATGAGAAAACAATTTGTAGCGTGTCGCATAGATTAATTATTATTTTTGGTATTAAATCCAATTATATCATTTTGCGTGTTTTCTTCATGAATCAGGTGGCGAATTATCCTGAATATCTCTGAGAAATTTGTCTCATTATTTTTCTCCATTTCTTCGACTTTTTCTCGCAATTCTTTATACGCATCGACCATCTCCCGAATCTTGGTGAAAATTCTTATGATCTGAATATTTACAGCGATGGCCCTTTCGCTCTTAAGTACACTTGAAAGCATAGCAATGCCTTGTTCGGTAAAGGCAGAAACCCGGGCTCTGTTTTTATTCGCATGTGCGGTCACAAATTGTGACCGCACATATTCTTCTTCCTCAGTGGTCAATCTGAACATGAAATCTGGTGGAAATCTTTTTAAATTTCTTTTGACTGCCTGATTAAGTGCCTTTGTAGGAACTTCGTATAATATTGCTAAATCGCGATCAACCATTACTTTTTTACCACGAACGATATAAATCTTTTCCTTAATAATTTCTGGATTAACGGTGCCTTCAACAACTTCTTTTTTTGACATCAATAAAAAGTACTGAAGCACAATTCATGAAAAAATAAAGTTTTCCTCAAATACAAAATGGAATAACTTGTTCTTCTGGCATTGGGTGAATAACGTTCATATTTTAGTGAAATTCTACATTCGCTGCGGCGCTTTGATGCCGAGGAGATAGAGACCACTCGCAAGAGCATTTTTCACAGCTGAAGCAAGGGCGACACGGTACGCAGAAATATCTTTGTCGTCACAGAGGATCGTGTTGTTTGCGTAGTACGAATTGAAAGCTGAAGCAAGCTGGGTAACGTACGTCACGATGAGCTGTGGCGCTAATTCTTTTTGAGCTCGTTCAACAACGTCTGGCATTCGGATAAGTAAATGCTCAAGTTCGCCAGGCTCTTCGACGAAACTTGCAGAGTTCGGGGCATTTTGTGAATCTTCAATAACACCACCAACAGACGCCACAATTCCCTCTTCTTCGGCTTTTCGGAGGATCGAGCAGATACGAGCGTGGGTGTACTGAAGGTACGGACCAGAGTCACCTTCAAAAGAAAGTGACTTTTCAAAATCAAAAATAATGTCGCGGCCGGGTGCTTGCTTGAGGATTGAATATTTAATGGCAGCAATAGCGACAATTTCGGCGATTGTAGCTTTGTCTTCTGCAGAAAAATCTCTTTCCTGAATTTTTTCCGCAACCCGTTTTTCAACATCAGCAATGAGCGATTCGCCGGTCACGACGTTGCCTTTTCGAGACGACATTTTTCCTTCAGCAAAACGAAGCATGCCGTGACCAATGTGACGCGTGCGATTCCCTGCTCGATGGTCGTAGAATTCGAGAATTTTAACGATGACTTTATAATAATCAGTTTGTTCGTTGCCGGTAATGACAATAGACTGATCTGGATTGATCCGATCAAACTTCATTTTCGTGAGGCCGAGCTCTTTTGTCTCGTAGGTCGGCAAGCCTTGGGAATTTACAAAGACTCGAGTATGCAAACCATAGTTTTCACCCTTAAACACAATCGCACCGTCGCTCTTTTCCAAAATTCCCTTACCCAAAAGTTCATCAACAATAAAAAGTCCGAGCGGCGCCGTTTCGCTTTCGAAAAAATAATAGTCGAATTTGGTGCCGAGCTTTTTGTAAATTTCTTCAAAACGATCGAGGCTGACTTTTCTGCCCCACGTATAGAGGTCGTTTATTTCCGAATCCGTTTTTTCATAGATCGCTTTGTTGATGACATCGATTTCTTTTTTTGATTCTGAATCGTCTTCATACGCAGCAGAACCAGCAACATACGAGTTGCCAATGAAAGCACTTTTTTCAGCCAAGGTTTTTTCTTCAGCTGGTCGTTCAGCCGCCAGCTTTTGTATGCCCCAGATCGCCTTAGCAATATGCGGCCCAACATCGCCCTGATAACACGCACGCACAATATCCGCACCATTCCATTCGATGATTCTCGAGAGCGATTCACCAATCGTATTGCTCATCATGTGGCCGATATGGAGTTCTTTAAACGGATTCGGGTCAGTGTATTCAATAAGAATTTTTTGGCCAGCGAGATTTTGATTTCGGCCAAATCCAACCCCAGCCGCTCCGGACGCAAGATTTTCTTTGAGTACATCTGCAAAAAATTTTGGTGATAAACGAATATTTAAAAAGCGACCAGCAACTTCAATTGACTGAATGTATTCATGCGCTTGCTCGTTCGATTGAGTCTCTGCTCCTGAAATCTTTTCGAGCGGCAGTTTTAAAGGATCGACAGCTGTATCTTTTATAAAAATAGAAAAATCGCCATTTGCGAGATTTTTAGGCAAATCCAAATCAGCCGGCAAAACTTCCAGGCCGATTTTTTTGAACTCATCTGCAATTATTTCTCGGATATTTTTCATCTTCTGTATATTATCCCCTATTTTCCGGTGCTTCCAAATCCTCCCGAGCCACGTACCGTATCCGAAATTTCATCAACTTCAACGATATTTACCACTTCCTTTTTCTGAATACACATTTGAGCCACCTTATTGCCCCTTTCGAAAATATACGAATCTTTTGAAAGATTGATAATACCAACCATGACTTCACCTCTGTAACCAGAATCAACCACGCCACCGAGCGTTTTGAGGCCAGATTTATGCGACAGCCCACTTTTATCCCAGATGAAGCCAACAAACCCCTCTGGAATTTCCATTTTTAAACCCGTTTTTATCTGCACTCGTTCGCCAGGTAAAAGCGTTATTTTTTCGCTTGCAGTCAGATCAAACGCTGCATCGCCAGGATATGAGTACGTTGGCATTGGCAGATCTTTATCGAGTCGGATGATTTTGAGTGTGAGAGACATACGTAAATTATACTGAACTTTGAGAACTATGGGGTCGGCCAACTATTTGATTTTCAGCTTCCCTTTCACAATTTTGAAAACTTCTTCGTGGACCTGTTCGGGCAGCATGCAGACCATGCCGTCACAGCAGGCAATTTTCGTCCAGTTTTTATAGTTTTTTGCCATATAGAGCGCGCCATTTCGAGAGTTTTCAAGATGCAATAAGTTGTCTTCGGCAATGTCTTTTTTTCCTTTCAAATATGATTTCTTGCGCTGAGCAATTTTGCCCTGCAACCATTCTTTGCTGACTTCAAACGGCACGTCGAGGTAGATAACGAGATCTGGTCGAGGGATTCCGAAAACCGAATGTTCCATGCGATCGAGCCAAGTCAAAAAATCTTTTCTTTGTTTTGGATCATCAATTTTTCCACCCTGATGAATTTGGTTGGCACTCACATAACGATCAGCAAGAACGGTATAGCCGTCATCCAACCACTGGCGAATTTTTTTGCTCGACTCGAAGCGATCACCCGCATACAAAACCGAAGCTACACGCGGATCCATAGCAATAAAATCTCCGTACACACCGGTCAAATATTCGCCAATAAGCGTACCGAAAAAATTTTCGCCATATCGAGGAAAATCAATGGTTTTAATTTTCACCCCGGCTTTTTTGAGCCGCTCCGCTAGCAGCCGAACCTGAGTCGCCTTTCCCGAACCATCGATACCGTCGATGACGATCAGTTTTCCTTTTTTAGGCTTGCTCGCATTTTTCGAAACGATTGATGTTACAGATGTTGAAGATTTTTTTTCAGGCATTCTTATTTTATTTAAATGGTAGTGGACTTAATTGTATATGCGATTTTTCATTATTTATTTTTTCGTAACACTGCGTCGATTTTTCTGGCAATAGCGATCATGTCTTTTTCTTTGCGGCCGCGAGTCGTTTCTGCGGCGGTGCCGAGGCGAATTCCGGAAGGATCAAACGGCGAACGAGTTTCGTATGGAATCGTATTTTTATTCACAATAATCCCCGCTTTCTCCAAACGATCGCTCGCATCTTTGCCAGGCAGCCCCTTATCTTTCATCCAGGTATCCATAAGGATCAAGTGCGTATCCGTGCCGCCGGAAATAATTTTCCAACCAAGCCGCTGCAATTCACCAGCCATCGCCTGGGCATTTTTCACAACTTGTTTCGCATATTTTTTGAAAGCTGGAGTTGCCGCTTCTTTAAGAGCAACCGCAACGGCAGCAATTTGATTTAAATGAGGACCGCCCTGAAGACCGGGGAAAACAGCTTTGTCGATTTTTCGGTCGAGCTCGCGAGCGTCTTTTCGAGCAAAAATAAGGGCGCTTCGTGGACCCCGCAATGTTTTGTGCACGGTTGTGGTCACAATATCTGCGTATGCAAAGGGACTCTGGTATACCCCACCAGCTACAAGCCCAGCCACGTGCGACATGTCGACCATTAAAAATGCCCCGCACGCATCGGCGATTTCCCGGAACTTTTTAAAATCAACTTCACGAGGATACGCAGTGAAACCAGCGACGATAATATTTGGCTTATGTTCAAGCGCAATCTTTTTTACTTCTTCGTAATCGAGGACTTCAGTGTTGCGGTCCACACCATACGGAATCTGATTCCAAAATTTACCAGTCGCTGAAACTTTGTGGCCGTGGGTCAAATGCCCGCCTTGGTCGAGCGACATGCCCATGATTTTTCCGTGCGGCGAAACCAAAGCGACATACACCGCGAGATTTGCGGGCGACCCAGAAAGTGCCTGAACGTTTACATGCCATTCTTTTGCATTCAATCCAAAAAGTTTAAGGGCTCGCTTTTGGCAAAGCATTTCGATTTTGTCTGAAATTTCATTGCCGCCATAGTAACGATGCGCCGGATATCCTTCGGCATATTTGTTCGTGAGTTCGGAACCAAGCGCCGAAAGCACGTCCGCCGAAACATAATTTTCCGAAGCGATCAGATTGATGACTTTTTTCTGACGAGCCTGCTCGGTTTTGATAAGTTTGGAAATTTCAGTGTCTTTCATGGCTTTCATGGCTTTCATTCAGGATAGATTATTCGGGATAGGTTTTTTGCTTAGTCTTTATTTTCTAGCTTATAGTAGAATAAAGCCACTTCATTTACAAACCAATACCAAGTCACACCACACAATCCGCAAACCGCGATCATTAGTGTAACTTCGTACATAAATCAGACAAAAAATGAGCAACATCGAATCGATCGTTCACACCGAAATTCCTCTTCCAAACGGCGGTTTTGTCTTCATTTTAAATACGGGCGCTCAGATTGGCCCAGAATCCGAGGCGATGCTACAGGCCCTTCATTCCCGCTCGATCGGCGGTATCAAAAGTCATTTGAAAGTTTTAGCCGCAAAAGGCTCGGACAATTTCATGGCCAATTTTTATGTGGGCTACGGACATAAGTCGATTGGCGATTGCGGCACCGGTACGATTTTTGTTGAAGGTGTTTCGATGCTTGTCGCCAAGGCCATTCAGGATTTCCCTCTGTATTCTGGTCAGGAAGCCTCAACCCGGTACATCGACTTCGCCAAGCAGGCGTTTATTGATCCCATCGGCATGGCCGAGTCTGCGGAAGTTTTGGAATCATGGCGAGCTTTTTATTTGCGCGGCCTCGAAATTTTAATTGCCGACCTTCAGATTCGTTTTCCTCGAAGCGAAAATGAGGACGAAAAAATTTACCTCAAAGCAATCAAGGCCCGCGCCTTCGACATCATGCGCGGCTTTTTGCCGTCGGGCGCTTCGACCAACCTTGCTTGGCATGCAAACTTCCGTCAGGCAGCGGACCATCTCATGCGTTTGCGACATCATCCCCTCGCCGAAGTTCGTCAGGTTGCCGATGTCATTGAAACCGCGCTCAAAAAAGCCTATCCAAGTTCTTTCGGCCACCCCCGTTTTGAAACGACTGAAAATTTCAATAAAAATTGGATGAACGATTTGTATTATCACACCAACGATGCTGCGGTTGATTTCCAAGTAAGCCGAAACGATATCGATACAAAAACTCTTGCCACATATAAAAACCATTTGCTCGAACGAAAAGCAAAAACCGAGCTCCCAAAAGAACTCGCCGAATGCGGCACTCTGCAGTTTGAATTTCTTCTCGACTTCGGTTCTTTTCGAGACATTCAGCGTCATCGAGCAGTGAACCAGCGCATGCCACTCATTGTCATGAGCCACGGTTTTGAAGAATGGTATTTAAATGAACTGCCAGAAAAATTTCGAGGCGAAGCTATTGCTTTTATCGCTGATCAAAAAAAGAAAATTGAGAGCCTCAAAAAATCTAAAAAATCCGACGGTTCAACTGTTTCAAAAGAAGAGTTGCAGTACTACATCCCGATGGGTTACAAACTGCCAAACCGAATTACTGGTGCCCTTCATTCGCTTGTCTATTTGGCCGAACTTCGCTCAACTCGTTTCGTTCACACGACTCTTCGCAAACGCGCGATTCAAATGGCACATACGATTGGCACGACATTTAAAAATCAGGGCCTCATCATTCATCTCGACAGCGACCCAGACCGTTTCGACATCAAGCGCGGCGAACACGATATTGTGCAGAAATAAAAATTAGCCCCGCTCCGACGAATCGGAACAGGGCTAAGGACTAAGTATGAAGGACATTTCTAAGGACCGGAGTCCTAAGTGGCTTAGTGTTGAGAACTACTTGCGAACACCGGCGAACCACCGGCCGTCGATCCAGCCGAGGCCGCTGCGGTCGACGTACACCCCGCGCTTGTCGTCCCAACGGTTGAACGTGGCGTAGCACCAGTTGCCCTTGGCATCTTTCCAATGAGTGCCGTGGGGCTTCTCATCAGCGAAGGCGGGATCGGCTTCATTCACGGCGGCGACGGAGATCGAACTCCTTTTCGAGGTCGTTATCGGAGATGAAACCGTTGCGCTTCGAGAGGTCGGGTTTGAAGAACACAACCTCGGCTTCGTTGCCCTCACCTTTCGGCATCGCGTCCACGACCTTGCGGTCCGTGTACTGCGCGCGACCAGTGGCTTCGAGCGCCTCTTGCGGAAAGCGGCTGCGATTCACTGTGGCCTTGCGGACGATGAGGTTCGAGACCGCTTCAGCGCGTTCGCGGAAGGGAGTGAACATCAACATTCCGAGGTTCTCGACCCCGAGAACCTGTTGGGCGACATCCGAGGTGATCTCGGAACGATGCTTGCGCATCGCGTCGCGGAGTTTGTTGACGGCGTTTTCGATTTGGCCGTCAGTGATTTCTGCTGCAGTCATGATCTGTGTCATGGTGTCATCCTTTCATTTTGATTTCCCTCTACGCCGAGGAGGCACTATTGGCCGGTATGGTCATAGCGAGGAGAGGCCTATTTGTAAGCCGCTTTTCGCTATGACCAACTCGCAAATCGGTATCAAAGAACTACTTAACCAGTATACACCTAAAATACCTATTTGTCAACGTATTTCGTGCAACACAGTTACATCAAAATTCTTGTTTCAACCCACGGAGGAATGTGTCCGCTACTTAAAATGCTTCGCTAATTTCGGACCGACTTGTTTAATATAATTTGAAGATGTCGCATCGTAGACGAGCTCGGGAATTTCAGTCATTTTTTCGAAACGAATTTTTCCGATAGGCTGACCATGCCGAATAATGAGATCCTCGAACGGACGAACTTCGAGCGTCAGCTGACGACCCTTACCCTCGCCTTTTTCGCCCCAACCCCATCCCGGGTCGATAAACCCCGCATAATGAGAACGAAATTCGCCGCTGCGGTCATCCATGGAAACCATTTCACAGGCCAAGCTCGGAGGCACTCGCACCGCTTCGTTCGTCGAAAGAATATAAAACTTCCCTTTTTCCAAATAGAGATAACCGTTTTTAAGCTTCACCGGTTTGAAGAATTTTTTAGAATCGAAATGGGCAATCTTTGAAAGATCAAGGGCAGCGGTCGCCTCAATACTTTCGTATCCTAAAACGTCACCTTCAAGATCGATCGTCAAAATGACTGAACCGTCGCCGTCTTTAATTTTTAGATCATCATATGTATAAGCTTTTTCTTTCTGAGCGCTCCAGATCAAATTAAACTGACGCATCGCAAGCTCGATTTCAAGCTCGTTCAAACGCGTGTCAGCATTGAAAAAACGAAGTTGATTTAAGCTAATGCCTTCGAAAAGTTTTACAGGAAAAGTTTTCGGCATGATGGCGATCCACAGCTCGCCTTTGTAGCCAGCGGGCGCAACCATGTCGTACCGCGGCACGCCGTCTGCAAGAAGTCGCACATGCAAATCAACACGCCCGCTCGTCGATTTTGGATTGCAAAATGCATAGACCGTTTTTGGCAGATCAAGCGTTTCGTTCAAACGTGCAATATACATTTGATCCCGCATGAGCGGTTTATCAAGCGAATATTTTACTTTTTTAATTTGCTTCAGAACATCGCGCACGGTTTCGCCAACACGCGGCTGAAAAATGCCTTCGACTTTATAAATTTCGCTGGAAACCGAAACGTCGAGCGACGCCGGCCGAACATTTTTGGCCTCCGCGCCGACAATAAAACCGGCTTCAATCATTTTTAAAATTGTCTGGTGCGGAAGAGCGCCTTTTTGATTTGGAGTGAGGGCGAGGGCGGATTTCATATCATTCAGTATTTAGATGTTCATCATTGTACCCCAGCAGCCTAAACAAAAAAACCACATCGTATGTTTTCGGAGAGGCTTGCGGGTTGGGCTGCCTCGGAGAAAATATACGATGTGGTTTTTTTAATGTTAGCCCTTCACCTCAACACCCATAGAACGAGCGGTACCTTCGACGATTTTAATGGCGCCGTTGATGTCATGCGCATTCAAGTCAGGCATTTTCTTTTCAGCAATAGTTTTGATAGCAGCTTTGGTGATTTTGCCAACCTTTTTCGTGTTTGGAGTCGCGGAACCCTTTTCGCCACCGATCGCCTTCAAAATCATCTGGCTTGCAGGTTCGGTCTTGTAGACCATTTTGTAGGTTCGGTCGTCGTATACCTGTACAACGGTTGGAACGAGTTCGCCGACACGAGTCTGGGTTTCAGCGTTAAAACGCTTCACGAATTCGCCGATGTTGATACCAGCAGCACCGAGAACGGGGCCGAGTTGCTGACCAGGGACGGCTTTTCCGCCGGCGATGATCATTTTTAATTCTTTAACGACTTTTTTTGCCATACGTGTATTTTATGAGCTTTTGATTTTTGAGTTTATTTACTACTTTTTTGAGTGTCGTTACGATACCTTAAATCTTCTTGACTTGCAAGAAGTCGAGCTCGACGGGTGTTTCGCGGCCGAACATGGCCACAAGCACCTTGACCTTGCCTCGTTCGCTGTCGACTTCGCTCACCTTGCCTTCGAGCTCTTTAAATGGACCGTCAGAAATTTTAATCGCGTCTCCGACAGAAAGATCGATGATATGTCGAGCTGAATCGGTATTCATTCGGGCAAACAATACATCGACTTCAGGGGCACTGAGGGGCACTGGATAGACACCAGACCCAACAAAGCCGGTCACGCGAGGCGTATTTCGAACGACGTACCAGGAATCGTCTGTCACCGACATATCAACCAAAATGTAGCCCGGGTAAATTTTTTCTTCTTCGACAACACGCTTCCCGCCTTTGACCTTGATCTTTTTTTCGGTCGGCACAATGACATTGAAAATTTTTCCCTCCATACCGAGCGACTCGATGCGCTGTTTGAGATTTCGCATCACTGCGTTTTCATAGCCGGCATATGTGTGGATCGCATACCAATTGCGTCCTTCCTGGATTTTTTGTTTTGACATGGGTTAAATCAAAAAATGAGAAATAATGTAGGTGTAAATGTAGTCGAGCAAACCAAGATATGCGGCTACGACCAAGGACACAGCGATAACGATTGCGGTAAAGGCGATGGCCTGCGGACGGGTGGGCCAGCTCACATGCTTCATTTCGGCTTTTGTTTCTTTGAGATATTCAGCGACTTTCATATATTTTTTATTATAACAAAAAACGCCCTGCGGCGTAATGTCTATATAATACCTTTCTCAGTGAAGCTGTCAAATGGACCGGTACGCAAAAACCCGGCCTTGAGACCGGATTTTTATGCACTATCTGCTGCGTATCTATTTTATTTCCTCTCGAATTCTTTCGAACTATTTTTTACTAGTTGTGAATTTCGTACGTAATAGAAACATTTGAAACAACCATGCCTTCGCCCATAGGGATCTGAACCGACGGAGCCGATTGTTCCATCATCATACTGTCCTTTGCAGCCGCAGCGTAATACGGCTGAGGCACATTGGATTCATCGTAAAAACTGATCACGTCGCCCAAATCGACACCGAGGTCGTCGGCCAATGTTTCAGCTTTTTGTTTGGCAGCAGCAATGGCTTTTGCTCGCGCTTCTGCTTGTCGTTCTTCAGGATTGTCGACAGTAAAGGTGAGTCCGCTGAGATTTGTAACAGAGACTGAGCCCAAATCACCCAAAAGTGTTCCAGCCTTATCTGTATCGCGCACTTTTACTTCGATCATCTGGCTGACTTCGTAGCCGTCGATGGTCTGTGTGCCTGGGTTACATCGGAACTGCGTACAGATTCCCTGAGTGTATACGTAATGAGGGTAAATATTGTAGCTTGTAGTTTTGATATCTTTTTCTTCAACACCTGAATCTTTGACGATTGTAAGTGCGCTGTCGATTTTTTCAGTAACTTTTTTCTGAGCATCGGCCACGGTTTTTGCCGTTTCTTGAGCGCCGAATGTGAATGTTGCAACGTCAGGAATAATGCTGACTTCGCCCTTTCCGCTGACGCTGATCGAATTTTTCATTTCGTACTGATCCGCATGTGAAAGCGACATGAGTGAAACGATAATCTGAACACCAAGAAAAACCGCAAGCACAATGAGCACCATCGAACCGTATCTGATAAGTTTATTTCCTTCGGGAGTGTTGAACATATGTGTATTTTATTAATAAATAATTGCGATTAATACCTCAGACAGTGTATCACCACTTTTCCGATGGCGACACGCGCCGCATTCACGCGACGGCATTCAAATATCACCCATCCGAATTCTTCAACCGGCTTACGGCTACTGACGAAGGTCGAATGTCGTATTCAGGTTCGCCCGTTTTACCGTACTTTCGGTGTCGATCAAACACTGCCATTTAAACTCTTCTCCGCGTGGTACCCCGACCGAAAGCCAATGATACTCCGAGAAATTATTTTTTGAACTTTCGGAAATATCCGGGGCGAGTTCCAGGGCTTTCATATCGGAAACCGCGGCGCTGAAAGTGACACCGTCTTTGAAACTCACGAGCAGTGATCCGCGTTCGTATTGTTTGCCCTGGGCCTCGCTCGACTTGAGAGCAATGCAGTCGTCGATGGCAGTATGGCCGTCTGCTTGAGAAGGAATGGAGGGTGACGTTGTGGAAGCAGCGGGTGGCGGCAGATTCGACTGAGAACCTGGATCGCCGTATGGATTGGAAACAGACTGCGGAGGCTGGCTCGCGTCGCGGCTCGGTGAAAATGTTTTATACACAAAAATTGCAATCGTCGCGACAAAAATAACCATCACGAGAGCAAAAAAGATAAAAATTTGCTTGAGCTTCATACGGTCATCATACGCTAAACCGTAAAATCATAGAAATCTAAAAACCGCGAGATCGCCATCGAGCAAAAATACCCGCGGGCAAAAGGCGTTCAGTTTTTGCTTCGAGAGCGAGTTCACCACATTCGATGTCCCCTTTTTTAGCATTGAGGTCGCCGATCAAATCGATAATATTGTTTTTATAGGCGACCGCAGAATACCCAGATGCGTAGCCGTTTACCAGCACAAACAGCGGATTTTTTGAAAGGATTTTTTGACATTCAACAATGAGAAGCGGTAAATCGGATTCGATCTGCCAAAGTTCTTTTTTCGGACCATGACCATATGCCGGCGGGTCCATGACAATCGCGTCGTAGCAGCTGCCGCGCCGTGCTTCCCTTTTCACAAACGCCATCGCATCATCGATGATCCAACGGATCGGCTTGGAGTCGAGGCCGGAACGTTTTGCATTGTCGCGAGCTTTAGCGACCGAAACTTTCGAGCCGTCCACGTGGCACACTGTGGCGCCAGCCTTTGCAGCAGCCAAAGTCGCGCCGCCAGTGTAGCCAAAAAGGTTGAGAACATTGACGGGTCGTTTTGCTTGGACTGCATGCTCGACAGTTTCCTGAATCCAATTCCAATTTTCAGATTGTTCCGGAAAAATGCCTGTGTGTTTGAAGGCCGAAAGCGAAATGCCGAACGTCAGGCCTGCGAGTTCGATTGGCCAGATTTCGGCGAGCGGAGCGTCGGCCAGTACCGCGGATTTTTTCCAAGTACCGGACCGGCCAGAATGCACAAAAGTAGCGGCGGCTTTGTCCCACATTTCTAACGGCAGATTTTTATTCCAAAGCGCCTGCGGATCTGGGCGGCGCAAAACAACCGTACCGAAACGTTCGAGCTTTTCGCTACCGCCCGAGTCGAGCAATTCGTAATCGCGGCCGGGTTTGGTGGCTAAAAGTTGCAGCAGGGTATTATTCATAGCTCAAAATTTTACCACACTGGAGAATGTTCCCGAATCTACCACAACAAATACAAACCCGAAACCGATTGTTATCCGAATGTAAATGCGTAAAGCACGGCGTCAGAACCTTTCACCCGAAGCTCGAGCACATGTTCGCCGGGCGCAGCATTGTGGATCAGTGTGTACAAACGACTTTCCTTCACATGAACGATTCCGGAAGCATTCACATCCGCGCCAGCTCCGGCTGCATTCGAGCCGGTCAAAAGTTTTCCATCTTGCCACACCTCGATATCTGTACCAGCAGATGCGAGCGAACTCATTACCAGGTAGACATCGCTCGCTTTGTAGCGATAGCCAACCTTCGCATCTTCGACCCCCGTCGCACTTTCCGGCACGATATTCCAGGTACCATCGAGATAGAGCTTGTTTGGTTCAAAAGTAGACGGGAACGTGAAGGTTTGTTCCCCGCTTTTGCCAGACTGACCGTTGCCAAAGTTCTGATTTCGCGCAGAGCCAAGGTACGTTTCCGGACTTTGCGAAGTCACGGCAACTTTTGGGATCGCTGTTGCTGCAAGCGCACCATTGTCTTTCATCTGTTCGCCCAAAACCTGCGACCGTTCGGCCAGAAGCTCTCGGATTTTCTGCTCGGTTTCTTCGTAACCTCCTTCACCAATATGGTCGTACACAATGCTGCCGTTGATGTCGATGAGGTATTTTCGAGGCCAGTAGCGATTGCCGTAGGCATTCCAGGTTCCGTAGTCATTGTCGAGCACGACCGGGAACGTAATACCGAAACGCGCCATCGCTTCCTCCACGTTTTTCTTATCTTTTTCAAAAGCAAACTCGGGCGTATGGATGCCGATAACGATCAGGCCATCGTCTTTGTATTTGTCGTACCATGCGGTGACATATGGAAACGTACGCTGGCAATTAATACATGAGTACGTCAGGATATCGAGCAAAATAACTTTTTTGCCGACATAATCTGCGATCTTAATCGGCTGATCATTGGTGTTCACAAACCCCGACGGATTTACTATTTCTTTATACGGATTTTTTGGAGCGATTTTTTTCACAATGTTTTTAGCGATATTCGTGATCGAACTCTGTTCTGAAGTGGTAGCGGTAGTGGTGGTTGCACTTGTCGTTGCATTCTCATTTTGTTCAAAACTATTTTCATTTGAATTCTCTACCGGAGATACTGGGTCGGCTTTTTCCAAAAGTTTTTGCTCGATCTTTGTGATGTCAAAAAATCCAGCATTTAAAATTCCGACTTCGAGTTTCTTTTCGTAACCAGAAATAATCAAAATTCCAAGGAGCACAAAAAATACGCCGAGCCCTCGTTTAAACCAAGAATCAGGATTTGAAAGACCGGTCAGACGATTGGCAAAACGTTCACCCAAAATGGCGATGAGCAAGAGCACGAGACTCAAACCGATCGTGTAGGTTAAAAGATACACCGTGCCGAGAAAAAAACTGGCTGGCAGCACGCTCGCCAGAATAACAAAATACGTTGGCGAACAGGCAGAGAAAATCGGCCCGAGTGCTGCGCCGACAATCACGTCGCCCCAAAAACTTTTTTTCTTAAAACCTTTTCCGAGCACCTTGTTTGAACCAATCGACAGCTTGTTCATTCCAGGCACGGTGTCCCATAAATTCGGAAAGACAAGGGTGATGCCGAAAAGCACTAGGATGCCGCCAGAAATGTAGGTCCAGACTTCCGGCGGTACCGTAATGAAAAGTGATGACACTTTCAACAAGAAAGTAAAAAGAATGATGGACACACCAAGCGAGGCCACAATAATGTATGGGGTTGCCTTACTTCGACCAGAAGCCGACGAGCCAACCACGACTGGCAGCAACGGCAAAATGCACGGCGCTAAAACCGTGAGCACCCCAGCGATGAACGAAATAAGTAGGAATGTCATAAATATTAAACTTGGTTAAGTTATTACCTATAGAGTATAGCAGACTGACAACGCTGTTAAAACGGTACGGGCACAAAAACCCCGCACGAGCTGCGCGGAGTTTTTACTTTTATTAGCTCGTCGTGGAACAGCGAGCACTGACTAGCGACTTCTGCCTTTTTTCTGGCGTTTGATGCCGGCATTCTTTGGCATGCTTTGCATTCGCGGTGCCGCTCGCATGCGCTGCTGTTGGTCGCCCGAAAATCTTTTTATTTCTTTTTTCACTTTTTTTATTTTAGGAGTAAATTTTTGAAACTAGCGCTGACCGATTGCATCTATTGCATCGTCCGCAAGGTCCTCGGCGTCATTTGCTAAATCCTCTGCTTCGTCGAAATCTTCGTCGTCGAATGCGTCTTCGGCATCATTAAGTTTGTCTTCGGCGTCGTCAAGCAACTCTCGGGCACGGTCGACACGGTCACCGTCGTTATATGCATCTTCAATTTCATCTTTAGCATTGTCGATCGCATCTTTTGCATCATCAATTGCATTCTCGGCGTCGCCATCGTCACCATGCAAGTCATCCAAAATATTTTTCATTGATTCACTCACATCTTTGGCATGGGTGATCGCTCGACTGTAGTCTTCATCAATGAATTCATAGAGCGCTTTGATCAAATCTTCTTCGGCGTCGTCGATGTCGTCATTCGCATCGTCAATATCAATATCATTGTCATCAGCATCATCGACATCGTCTTTTGCTTTTTCATACAGATTACGTGCATCAAGAATTGCCTTTCGTGCCTCCTTTTCAAGTTTCGTTTTTTCAGTTTGCGCAGGAGCAAGCGACACCGTGGCATCGGCGCTCGATACGGACGTCATAACATTCATAGCTGGAGTCATACTTGAAACCTGAGCGGTCAAAAGCGCCGCAATACTTTTCAAGTACGCTTCCTGAGAAAGCGGGCCAAATGTTCCTGTTGGAGTCACCCCGTTTGCACCCTGCCATCGTTTTACCGCCTCTTTTGTGAGACCGCCAAACATGGTGGTTTCGCTTCCCAAAGAACCTACGCCGGAGTCAGCAATTTTAAAACTATTTTCATTCAAATATTTCTGAAGGCAGCGCACTTCTTCGCTCACAACGCCAACTTCAAGATTTTGAGAAAATGTGCAAGGAGTGATTGCTCCAACTTGAGCTTGCGCTACTGCAGACGGCGCGAAGCCAGAAACAAAAACAATAAATGAAGCTAGGAACGCAAAACCGAGATATTTAATTTCTTTTAGGTACATGGTACTGATTTAAAAATTGTAATGTATACCACCAGTATAGCGCACATTTTAGCGCGATATGGAGCCAACGTGCACAGGTTTTGAAATTTTTTCTACTCGCGATACAGTGGTCGTATGACATTTAAAAAAATCGGCGGCGCTGGATTAAAAGAGGTGCGAAAAATTGGCGCCATCTGGAGTGACTCCAAAACGAGCACTTTTGGCGCTGCGGTTGCGTACTATACAATTTTTTCGATTGCTCCCCTGCTTGTGATTTCGATTAGCATTGCTTCGCTCGTCTTGGACAAAATGGAAACAGAGCGCGCCATCATCAGCCAGTTTCAGGCGACTTTCGGCCAAAATGGCGCGGCTTTTATTGAAGCGCTCGTGAATGCAAAAATTCCAAACGAAGCAAGCATTGCTTTTATTTTTTTTGGATTTATCGTTATTTTAGTCGGCGCGACGGGTATTTTTACGCAATTACAGACGGCGCTCAACACCATTTTCGAAAATCTGCCGAACAAAGGCAAAGAAGGTTTTTGGCGAACGATTCGTCAAAAGCTCCTGTCTTTTGGCATGGTACTTTCAGTTGGTTTTCTGCTGCTCGCTTCACTTATTGCCAGCACTTTCATTTCTTTTCTTTCAGATATGGCTCACGGTATTCTTCCTGGTGTCGTCGTGCTTTTTAGAAGTGTCGAACTACTCGTTTCATTTGGAATAATCGCCTTCTTTTTTGCTCTGCTGTATAAATTTCTGCCGACAAAACGTCTCGATTGGAAATCGGCGCTCCTTGGTGGAGCGATTACGAGCGTTCTTTTTAGTGTTGGCAAATACGTCCTCGGCCTGTACCTTGGATCTTCAAAAGCTTTCAACGCTTTCGGCGGCGCTTCGGCACTCGTCCTGCTCATCGTGTGGGTAAACTACATGTCTCAGATTTTCTTTTTGAGTGCAATCATTACGCGGCTGTATTCGAAGCGCCTATTTTCTGCAAAATTTCTTCATCTGAAATAAAAAGGGTGTTATAGAATTCGATTTAGCCCAATTTCTGTGAGGTAAATGTATTCATGGTTTTTTTGACAATTTTATTTTGTATATCGTATCTGTACAGTTGAAGTCGTTAACGGTAATTCAAATGAATCGGGCACCGTAACTCGCGTTGGCGCACCGACATCATTTTTTAATGCGTACAATGCGATGGATGCCACAACCCCAACGAGAAACAAGACAATTAAAAATTGTGTTTTTGGATTCATAGAAACATGGTGCGGCGCAAACGAAAAACGCAGACTTTTAAGTCAGCGTTTTTATAAACAGTCTTATTTTCCCTTCTTGCTTTCGGCGGTCTTGTCTTCGTCTTTGAAAGCTCCTCGCATGTGGCGGATGGCTTCGACAACACTCTTTGAAAGTTCCGGAATCTTTTTCGAACCAAACAAAAGGATGGCGATAACAGCAATGATGATGAGCTCTCTGGTTCCTAATCCAAACATATTTTTTTTGTATTACGATTTATTAATATGGTGACTTCGTATAAAACGACTAACGGCAACCCCATTGCCAATAATGATAGGCCATCGGTTGGGGGAAGTAAAGAAACAAGGACAAACACTAAAAAATAGGCCAACCGGCGTTTTTGGCGCAAAAAATCGACGCTTAACAGACCCATTTTGAAGAGAAAGGTGAGAACGATCGGAAATTGAAAGACGATACCCAAAAGCGAAGATGTGATGAACAACTGAGACAAAAAAGAGCCAATGTCCCAGATGTTTCTAATGCCGAGACTTTCATTAAGTTTAGCCAAAAGGCCGAAGGAATAATGGAGGACAAAAAATCCGTAGGCAAAACCACCCAAAAAAAGAACGAGACTAACCGGCACAGAAAAAAGCAGGCTGTTTTTTTCTTTCCTTGTAAGCGCAGGCGCAACAAAAAGAAACAACTGACACATGAGCATGGGCAGAGTGATAATAATCGCAAAGAAAAATCCGACGTCCATCGCAATATTGGCAAACTGAAACGGTGACGTTGTGGCGATCAGCACATTTGGAATATCGAAATACGACACGAATGTACCGAGAAAAAAACCTGACGACAAAAAACCGGCAACAAACACCACAACAAACAGAATAACGAGCCGATACAGGCGCCGCCGCAGATCTTCAAGATATGGAAGGTATTTTTTTACGTTTTCGGTAAAATTCGACACGACAGTAACTGAATTATTCGGACATAATGAAAATATTCGACCCGTCTGTGCCCTCGACTTCGGTTACCGGATATGTGTCGCTATTTTTTATGACAATATCATTGGGTGAGTTGAGCGTTCCCGGCAGCAATTCAAATAAAAAAACTTCCCCGTCCCCTGCTTGAAAATTAATATCTGTAAGTGCCATACGAATGGTGAGGATTAGGCTTTGCGGCGAATATTTTGAATTTTCTTCATTGCAATTTTTTTACCGGACTTGACCACCGCTTTTGCAACATTGGTTTTTATTTTTTTCATATTCAACAGAACTCCGTCTGTGGTTGAGGATGTTGACGCGGAGGTTGGTGTAACCGAATCAATAATTTTTTCTTGTAGCGCCTCATCGATGATTTCTGCAGTGGTCGTTGACGTGTCGATGGAGATATCCGAGGTTGTGGTGGCGTCGAGAGGCACAAGCGGCGGATCAACCAGGTCTGGAGAAATATCTACTGGTGTTATTTGGTCTTCAGACTCTTTGGGGTTGGGATTTGAGTTTTGTTTTGGTTCCTCGTCTGGCTCGTCATCTGGTTCCTGGTCAAGCTCGTCTTCGGGCAAAATATCAGTATCAGGAACAGCATCGATCTGAGCTTCCACAAGCACCCCATCGGTACCCACGATATCGCCCGCAATCACACCAACAGTCACCATAAGCATCTTGTTGTTTATGACTTCGTCTATCGGCGTACCGTTTTCGAGCGCCCGCACCTGAGCTGCGGTCAATGGCACGTCCTGTTGATACACCATATTTCCATACACCACACACTGTGTCTGAAACATGCAAGTCACTTCCCCGTTTTCACCCTTTCGTGCACACTGCAAAAGATCGACGGGTTCGTAGTCACCTGTTGGTACCACAACGACGTAGTCCATATTATCCTTTACCGACTGACCATTTTGTACGCGTATCATGGGTGTAAAAATTTTATAAAAAATAATGCACTACGTTGTTTAATTTTGCGTCAAAAGTGCTCGAACTTTTATGTCGTTTCCAAGACTTGCCGGCGTGTAGCGAATGTACGTCGTACTGTTTGCACGATCATCTGTATCGTATGCGATCCAATTCTCGCCGTCGTCTATGGATTTTTCCCAAGTACCTGTTGGGCTGTCACTTGTGTCATCGACAAGCAAATTGTTGTTGACGGCGTCGTACAAACGCACTCGCAGTGGCGGGACCGTGTCGCCAAAAGCCGAAGAAAATCTCCAGGCAAATTGTTTGTCGGCGATACTTGAATTGCCAACCGATGGCTGATAGTGCGAATCCGTCGCATCGTCTTCATAAATAAAAGTCAGGCCGTAAATTCGTGCGGGAATCGCTGTTGTGCCAAAAATTCGAAATTCGATCATGAACTGAATACTGTCGACAGCAGTGATACTCGAAAGATCGCCGACACTACTCAGTAATGTCCAAGCACCGGAATCGTCCACAATGCCGCTTGTGCGGTAATACACCCGAAACGGTTCTGGCGGCAAACCGAGATTGTCTGAGCCGAGATTTCGTTCAGAGTTTACATAGACCCGATAAAATCTGCTCGCTCCAACCGTACTGAGCTCAGGTGTAATAAGCCGATTGTTTGTTGTGAGCGCATAATCCCACTGAGCGCCGATCGGAACGACATAGAGTTGATTAATAATTGAGGTTGTTCCGGTTCGAGCAAAATACCCTCTTCCACCTTCGACCCACACAGAAAAACCTGCAGATGTTGTTGTTGGAAAGGGTGTCAAACCATCGTCTGAAAGAGTGTGATTGAGCTGCTTATTATCCGAAAACATGACATGGTCAAACGCCACCGAGGAGGTGTCGTACTTTGTGACGTAATTACGCTGACTGGCACCGGTCGTTACCACAAAGCGGTCGATAAGACTTGTATATTCGATCGAAGAAATCGCTGAATTAATGGCAAATGTATTGGCGGAGCCGGTCGGGATTTCGGACATGGCGTCGGTTACATATGTCGTATTTGCGTCGGTAATACCCGCCTCAATGATTCGCAAAATACGCGTAGTTGTAACGGTGTACAAACACGAAACACCAGCGCCCGGACCATGGCTTGTGGTTGCAATACGACCAGCGTTTGTTTGGCTAATGGTACCTGTCACTGATTGTTGGCCCGTTCGGAGCAGGAATGCTGAAGTAGATTTGCCCGACGAAAGGCCCGAGAGTGCGGCTCGGCCGTCGTATTTATATATGCGCATCGTGGTCGTGGTGTCTGCATTAATAACATACATATAATGACTCGTGTCTGAATAGGTATCGCTAATAGTTAACCCGCCGGCTTGAATATTTAAAACCGTAGATGCGTCGGCGAGCCAATACACCGCTTTTAAATTATCTGTAGTTGTAGCGGCAGCGACAGTCGTACCTGCAGCCGCAAAATCGTCGGCATTTATCCCTTTTGCTACAAACAATCCCCCGTTTGCCGTCGTGGCATTGGTAGTTGAAACATACACACGCAATTCCTCGATCACAAAATCGGTACCAGCAGAAAACGTGGGTGCCGAACCCTGCAAAGTGATCGACGTATTGCTGTTGATGGTCGTAATGTAGTACCAGGTTGCAACCACGGTTGGGTCGGTCGTGCCGAAACCAATTCTTGCACCAGCAGCGTATCGAGCGGTCTGCCACGCGGTGCCCGTACCAGTCACGTCTACATCTGAAACAGCAACTGTGCCAGTGGTATACAAATGCGGCACCACACGAAGACCACGAATTGTGTGGGCCGTGGCAGTGGGCAGGGTCAGCAAAATAAAACCACTCCATGCCATAGACTGAGTGAGCTTGTTATATTCATATTTAATGACTCGACGCGTGGCACCCGCCGTTGAAAGCTCGGCCATAAAAATCCAATCAATAGTGTCACTCCAAGGGATTACATGCGGATACTGGGACGCTATAGCGGTCGAGGCTTCCATCGGGCGCGCAAGAGTGATCGGAAAAGGTCCTGCAAATTTGTCGGTGGCGAGCGGGCCAGTCTTTTGCAAAATCAAGTCGCCAAGCATAGTTTTTGTAGCGTCGTAACTTGTGTACGTCACTGTCTGCCCTGTAAATGTATGCTCAACTGCCTTTTTGGCCATAATAATAGAAATAAAAAAATTAAATCAGATTTCTAAATAATCAATATTTATCTGAACTGTTGTCGTGCCTGTTATGACACAGTATAACACCTCGTCGACGCCGCCTTCGACAAAATTCGGATGATTGTTAGCACCATAGAGTCCGCCAGTTTTTGGTGAAATATATTTTTCATGATCCGTGCCGACTGCCGTAAAACGAAAAGAAACCGAAGCAGCATCGGCGGTTAAAGAAAAACGATTGCTGTAGACACGAATTTTTTTTCCTGAAGCCGGAGTATGAATGGTTCCCGAAACCGAAAGAGAAGTGGTGAGTTTTGTTACTCCTTGTCCCGAAATAAGCGAAAGCAGACTTTCTTCTGTCGCCGGGCTAATGCGAATATTTGAACTATCCTTTACCCCGACCACGCTTGATGTCGGAGTACTCCCCACCACAAGCGCATCGGCTTTTTTAGGAAACAAACTTGCTGCCACCAAACCAACTCCTGCCCCACCAAGCATTTTGAGTAAAAAACGCTTGTCAAAATCGCCGACGTCTTTGATCATCCGCTCGACATGTTGCGCATCGGCGCTCTCGGTCGTCTTCACTTTTTCGGCCGTAGTTTCAACCGTGGCAATTTTTTGTTTATTTTTTTGGACAGACAGGGCAGACACACTGGCCGCGAGCGCGATATAGTCTTTTGCTTTTACCGAGGTTTTTACTACTGTGGTCTTTGCCTGAACTTTCGATTTTGTTTTTAATTTGGGCAGTAGCTTCGTAACAGGCCTTTTTTTCTTGCGCGAAACATGCGCTGAAGCCAGCTTAAATGAATGCGTATGCGGCAACAAAGAAAACATTTTGTACTTCACCGGATTGCCCATAATTTTACCACAACACATTTCAAAACATCATGTTAATTGCCAAGGTTTGAACCAGAATTTCCCTTTACTTCACTCCATATATGAAATAAAATTTAATAAATATCTTGATGAGCCGGGCACACACAATCGGATTTCTTTTTTTTGTTTTTTGTATTGTTTTTTCTGCAACCACCGCACACGCTGCATACGACACTGCTGCGCCTGGCGACACCATTCGACTAGGCGAATTCGTCTATGACGACGACTACACTGCAACCACCACACCCTGCACCATGAGCGTTTTTGACCCGACAGGCACAACGATCGTCAATGCGCAATCCATGACGTCCGAAGCAACCGGTTGGCATTATTACGATGTAGCCCTAGACGCTGATGCAGCCAACGGCGTTTGGCCAGCACACATGGTCTGCGGCAGCACTCCCACGGGCGATCTCATAAAAGTCGACAAAAGTTTTTCGGTTGGAAACACAATTTCTTCGACGAGCTCGATTGCTTCGGCGGTGTGGAGCAACACCTCGCGAACACTTAGCTCTTTCGGCACACTTGTTGCCGACACAGTATCGGGCGTATGGGGCGCCGCGACTCGTCGGCTCACAAGCGGCGACCTTGACTCCGGTTCGCTTGCCACGGTGGCAGATGTCCAAACAACCGTTCAGACGAGCGTCCAAAGTGCTTCGTCGTCGCTCGCTGCTGCTGTTGCCGCAAGCACCAACACAATAAATGCTGTTATTGGCGCCGCAAGTTCGAGCCTTTCTTCACAAATCCTTACCAACCAGTCTCTCATTACAAGTTTGAACAATATTTCAGCGACCGATGTCTGGGCAGCAGCAAGCCGTACGCTCACCAGCGGCACATTGAGCTCGGGCTCACTTGCGACAGTTTCGGATATTCAAGACAGTGTTCAGACGGCTTCCACGTCTTTGGCTGCAGCAATCTCTGCAGGAACAGCAAGCGTAAATAACAATACAAATTCTGTCGTCAGCTCTGCCTCTTCTTCCCTCGCTGCTGCTATCACTACATCTGCCGGAGCAACACCCACGAGTATTGCGGACGAAGTCTGGAACCGGGCATCGGCAGAACTTTCTACTGCCGGCAGCATCGGCAGACTTCTGACCGACAACATTGATGCTCAGATTTCTACCCGCGGCACGAGCAGTCTGACCGCAATCGACATTTGGAGCGCGGCGACCCGAACACTTACCGACTATGCAACATCGAGTGTTGCCGATGCCGCAGCTCTGGCAGTGTGGTCCAATGGAACTCGAGCCCTGACCGACTACGGAAATAATCTAAGCGCCGCCGATGTATGGAACTCACTCACCTCTTCGCTCACGTCAGTTGGCTCGGTCGGAAAATTACTCGCCGACAATATCGACACCACGATTTCATCTCGCGCTTCGCTTGAAACCCAAAATGCGCAGTGGTTCGTGACCATGTCAGACTATTCTTCAGTCCAAGCAGGAAAAACATATCGCGCCCGAGTGCAGGTTTTGAATTCTGCGAGCGAGGCGACCGACCCATTCGCGGCGCCAACCGTCACGCTCTATGACGCCGAGCGGAATATGACTGTTTCTGCCGTTTCGATGACACATGTTGGCATCGGTTTGTACGAATATACATATTCTGTTGCTTCGGCCGCTTCGCAAGGTGTGTGGGAAACAGTTGCAAGCACGCAGGTTGAAAGCGGAAAAATTATTACAAATAATGATTACTGGCTGGTTGCGGGTTCCCCTGCCCAAGTCATCATCAACAGCGTCACCGCATCTTCTATTTCTGACATCAGCGCAAATGTTACGATCACAAACGAAGGCTTGGCGGGCTATGAATATCAGTACGAATGGTGTGTTGTAGACGATCTCAACAATCGCTGCGGCGGTGGCGACGACGCATATCATGCGACCGGCGCTAAGTTTATTAATCCAGGTGAAGACTGGAACACAAACCTCACCGCAACGGTCAACGAAGCAGGTTCGTACTATTTCAAACTCGTCGTATATTTTGGCACTGAACAATCCGGTTCGTCACGAACATTCACCGTAACCGGCGACACTGTCACACCTCCAACACCACCAAGCAGCGGCGGCGGAGGTGGCGGAAGTCCCCCACGACCAACACCAGGCGTCTGTCGTGGTGCCGATTTTAACCACGACAATTTCGTAAACTCGATTGATTTTTCGATCTTACTTTCATACTGGCGAACAATCATTACACCAGCGAATCCTTGCGTCGACATTAACCGCGACAATGCTGTCGACGCCGTAGACTTTTCAATCCTGCTTTCACAATGGGGCACAGCCGGGCGGGCGCTATAATACAAAAAATGAACATTCCTATGAACAATATTTTTTCCAAAAAAAATACTCTCGCAAGCAGTTTTAGTTTTGCGCGCACTACAATGTATGCAGCGTGTACAGCAATTTTTATTTTTGTCGTCTTTGCGGGCATTGTCATTGCGCCAGCATTGGCACAGGCAATAGAGATCAGTCTCAAGCCTGCCACTACAATTCATGTCGGCGACACAGCGATAGTTGATATATTTTTAAATACCGAAGGCGAGGAGATAAATGCCGTTGAGGGAAAAATTATTCTTGATGGAAACTACGATATCGCAGCGCTCAGCACCGCTGGTTCCCCCTTCACCCTCTGGCCCAACAAACCATCTTTTATAGACAACACTATTTCTTTTACGGGCGGTTCGACGTCGGGCATCTCAGGACCAAAAATTAAAGTTTTTTCAATTGCCCTTACACCGACAACCGACGAAGCCATCGCGGTCAGTTTTCAAAACGTTTCAGCATTTAAAAATGATGGCGCCGGAACAAAGGAAATTGTTTTGGGCAGCGCGTCGACCATTTTTATAGAAACAGCCGGGGCTCAAACCCAAAACGACCTTGCTCAGCTCATCATCAGCGACAAAACTCCGCCGGCAATTTTTGAAATCACAATTGGCCAGGATGCCCAAACATTTGACGGAAAATATTTCGCAAGTTTTTTGGCAACCGACGCTGAGTCTGGTGTGAACCGCTACGAAGTTTCTGAAAATGACAGTGCACCCGTCCGCGCTGGCAGCCCGTATGTACTACAAGACCAAACACTTTCGGGCACACTGACCATTCGTGCAATCGACAATGCCGGCAATGTCCGAACGATATCCGTCAACACAAAGCGCGCAGCCACACCGCATACTGAACTCCCTACCCACATACTGAAAATCTGCCTCGTCCTGATCCTCATTCTTGTGGCAGTCGTCGTATGTGTGAAAAAATATTTTAGAAAAAAATAGAAAACGATGATGGTGAAAAATCAAAAAAATATTTTCTTACCCGCATGCTTATCACTTGTTTTTTTGGCCATTTCTTTTTTTTCTTTTGCCCGAGCGAGTGAAGCGGCAAATTTTTATATCACAACCAACACTCCGACCGTCCAAGTGGGCGATGTCATCACCGCAACGGTCTATATAAATTCTGGCGGCGTAGCGATCAACAGCGCCGAGGGTATAATCTCGGCACCTTCGGATCTTTTTGCGATTCAGTCGGTAAACAATGCCGGATCGATTTTTAGTCTGTGGGTTGAACAGCCGACATTTTCTGACGGTCGTATTAGTTTTAGTGGCGGTGTTCCAAACCCTGGGTATTCGGGCTCAACAGGAAAAGTTCTAAGCATTTCTTTGCTCGCAAAAAAATCTGGGGTCGCACCGCTCACCTACCAATCCACCGCCATTCGCGCCAATGACGGCCTCGGCACCAATGTCGGCACCAACCAAACCGGCCAAGCAGGCGCCACCATTTCAATTACCCCAAACACACCGGTGCTCGTTCCTGTTCCGGAGCCTGTTCTCGTTCCCGCACCAACACCCGCAAACACATTGCCATCCGCGCCAGTTGTTTCTTCGGTCGAAACACCACATGCCGAAACCTGGTATTCAAAACGATCCTCGACTTTCCGCTGGTCACTTCCGAGCGGCACTACAGCTGTTGAAATTCTTTTAGACGACCAGACCACTTCTGAACCCACAATCGTATACTCACCCGCCATTTCTTCAAAAACGCTTGATGATTTAGAAAACGGCATTTCGTATCTGCACATTCGATTCAAAAATTCTTTGGGCTGGGGACCGATCACGCATCGAAAAATAAAAATCGACACGAACGCACCTGAAATAGTTTCAGCATCTGCATCGCTCAACGACCAAGGTGCCGTCATGCTCTCTCTTTCAGCGAACGACGCGACCTCTCGGATTGCAAAGTTCATCATCACAGGCGACGGCATCTTGCCAATCGACGTGACAAAAATCGACCCTGACGGTAATGCCCAATACACATTTGTCTCCGCACCGGAAGGCTACCGAATCCTCGCAATCGTGGCCGCCGACGAAGCCGGCAACACAAAGCAAATCACATTGCCAGTTACCTTTCCCAAAAATTCCGCACCAAAAATTACCCGACATCCTGAATCCATAACTCGCGGCGAACGATTCACTATTTCTGGTTCTGCAATCGCTCCAAAATCAAGCGTCGTGATCTGGGTGAAAGAACAGGACCAAAAAGAAAAAAGATACATTGTCGACACCGGCTCAGACGGAGCGTTCGTCTTCACAAGCGAAGAAGTTCAGCATATCGGCCAAGTCGCAGTCTGGGCCGAAACATTTGACCCAAACCAAACACAACATGATGCCGCTTCGGCAAAAATTTATATTTCAGTAAACGAATCGCTTTTGTTTAGAATCGGCGGCACGGTCATCCGAGGACTCTCCATTGCTCTGCCGATCCTCGCCCTACTCTTCTGTCTCGGCTTCATTTTCTACATCGGCTTCCACAAGTTCAGAAAACTCAGAGCAACAATCAGAAAGGACCTCAAAAAAACTCACGGCACCATTCATGAAGCCATGAGCATGCTGCAAAACGATATGAACGAACATATCGAAGCGCTCGAAAAAGCCAAAAGTCGACGACGTTTGACCCGCGAAGAAGCCAGAATCCTCCGCACCTTTGCTGAGAACATCAAATCAACTGAAAAATATCTCCAGCTCGAGATCAGCAAAATCGAAAAGGAGGATTTGTAAAATTCTGGCACTCAACTGGTACTCAACTAGCACAAAAGAAAACTCCACAGAACACAGTTCCGTGGAGTTTTGAGAGTCAGATTCCTTCATCATTTTATCTTTGCAACTCTCTTTGTCTTTGAAGGAGAACCACTAATTGCTGCAAAAGCTGCACCAAAAGTTCTGAAAGTGAAGCGTTTGGTGGCGAAGAAATTCCTGGCAAACCACCTGGCGCAGTGCCAGGCACAATTGTAAATGCAAGAGATGGCGCACTGCGCTCAATAGCCGCCCGTGTGAGCGGACCAAACAAACCACTCGCTGGCAGAATTCCCTGCGATTGCTGATACGCCATCAACGCAGCTCGGGTCAATGTTTGGAAATTTCCACCTGTTGCACCAGGTTGCAAAAAACCTAGAGAAATAAGAATTCTTTGAAGGGTACTTATGTCCGAGCCCGACATTCCAAAAGAAAGGTCGCGAGTGAAAACAGGAATTCGGGTTGGCTGCGTATCACCAGGAACAAACGGAGGAACGTATGGCGGAGTCGTTGTACTGTTTCCGCCACTGCTTCCTCCTCCACCCCGACTGCCACCACCGCCGCCGCGACTACCGCCAGTCGATGAAGACCGATCCGTTGTAAATGTAAAGTCGCCGGAAGTCGAAGAATTTTGGTCGGCATCGCTTGAGGTTACACGATAATGATATGTATGGTCGGCAGACAAACCAGAAATTGAAACCGAATGAGATGTTGTGAGAGTGCTATCGAGATTTGTCTCTGAACCATACGATGCACTTGACCCATATTCCACCTGACTGTCTGCGACTTCATTAGTCGTCCAAGTGACAGTGGCACCCGTTTGGGAAACCGAGGCTGAAACCGAAGAAATTCCAGGCGCGGTCGTGTCGGGCAAAGTCGACGGCGTTTGCAGCGCGCCGATCGCCCCGCCAACGTACACAGGTTTTCCTGCAAGATCAAATGTCACCACGCGATTTAAACCCGTAATGCGATTCAAAAGCGGCGAACCATCTGCTGGCCGATAATCTTTTGCATCTTCGTCGATATACAACGGATCACCGCTCGTGTAGTTGGTGCCGCGCGCGGTTGTGGGTAGAATAAAATGATTGTTGTCGACGACTGGATTTACGAATTCGCTGAGCTCGAGTTCGGGGGTCGCAAGCATAACGTTGTTTCGAATACTCAAATTCGTATGTCCAGACCGACCGTCAAAACGCCATTCGTAGTTTATATGAGTGATGTGCCACAAAAGATAATGGTCGGTCGTAATACCACCACCAGAAAATGAATTCTGAAAATCGCCTGGCACCTTTTCGAGCAATGCGTTCACGACAGCAACGTTCGACATAGGCTGCCCACCGTCGCCGATGTTCAAACCCTGCGCCGCGACGTCCGTCGCGCGCAAACCAAAAATAATCATATTTTCAATCGCACCGATCGGCACCTGCACCACGTCCGGATGAACACCGCCGGTAAAACGCATATGGTCGACCGAAATATTTGCACTCAGTCTTTTTGAATTACTAAAATCACCACCGATGTTGTACGCCGAAACGTTGCGAGCCACAATGTGCGAGTCGCCGAGTGCTGAATCAGTATCATGAATTTGCGTACCAGTCTCCCAAATTATTTCAAAACTTGTTGGACTCGCGGTCGTCACTGGCGCCATATCAAAACCCGTTCCGTATCTCTGCACTGAATCCAACCAGATCATGTTGCCATAAGGACTTGAACGTTCGGCAAAAATAATATCGTTTGTTTCATTGAAGAGCGTGACGTTTTTCACGTGAATTTTACCTTCCAAAATTCCACCCTGCGCAACAGTTGGCGGAATAAAAACCACATCCGACTCGGCCGTGCCAGGTGCATTTTCAAGCGTCAGCCATCGGACCGAAGCGCAATTGCCGCCAAGTCCAGGATAGCTCCCTGTGTCAGGATAAACATAAGTCCCCGCTTTAAAATAAATTGTTCCGCCATCACAACTGCCCACTGCCCCATTAAATGTTGCAAGTGCTTTTGCGATCGACTGAAATGGATTGCCGGATGTGCCGGCACCCGTTGTATCTGAACCATCTGCTTCCGACACATACAAAAACTCGCCGGTGTTTGCAAGCAAACCATTGCTGTTTGCATACAACATGAGAGACTTGTCTCCCACATCAGTACCGCTTGCATCCTGCAAAACGCGCGTTGTGCCGACAACTGGATACACTATTGCCCGAACCTCAACGAGTCCGTCTGAAAAATCCGAGGCGTCGAGGGTTGTCCAGTATTCAGCGACATTGGTTTCGGGATTGATACTCATGTCGGTCACGTCCGTCCACGCGCCACCGTTTGCCGAAAAAGAAACTTTACTAATGCCATTAATATGAAAGGCAACGACACCAACATTTATCGTATCTGGAAAAGTTTGAAACGGCACAACGTCCCAACGAGCAATCGCTTTGGCTGCATAGCCCGCTGCGCCGGAGTCGCCGACTGGGCTTGGTATTGCGGTGTTGCCGCCAAACCCACCACCAGCAGAAAGATATGTAGCCCCTGAAGAAGAAATGGTTACTGAAACCGGTGCCGAGGTCGTCATGTTTCCGGCCGCGTCGCGCGCAACAGCGGTAATTGATTTTGAACCAGACAAACCAGTCGTATCCCAATTCATGTTAAACGGCGCCGGTACCTCGCTCCCAATATTTACACCATTGCTTTTAAACTGAACGCCGACCACACCGACGTCGTCTGTAGCGTTCGCAGAAAGAAATACCTGCGGGCCAAACACCGAAAGACCTGGTTGTGGCGCCACGATACTCACTGCAGGACCGGTTACGTCCATTCCCTGGCCAAACACGAGCGGCGGCGACAAATCTTCGTTCGAAAAAATTCCGACCATAGCTCCAACTGCCACGACAAAGGCAATGACGAAGCCAAAAAATATCAAAGGACGAGATGGTGTTTTGATGTATAGCATCCTCTGATTATAGCGCACTATTTTTGGAGTCTTTTTTTTATATTCGACACAAGGTCGTCGAGTTTTATTTTTGTCTTGAGAATGTATTCGAGGGCCTCGAATTCCGCCGCATCGGCCATTTTTTCGACACTGTCGTTGTTAGTAAGGAGAATTACCGGCACTTTGCTGCCCCATTCGTCTTTTCGGAGATGTTTGAGCATGGTGAGCCCGTCCATTTTTGGCATATTTATATCGAGCACGATCAGATCCGGATGGGTTTCCAACGCAATGCGCAAACCATCTTCGCCGTCTTCAGCAATACTTACCGCAAAATCTTCTCGCTCGAATTTAACCTTGAGCGCATTCGAAAGCTCGGCCTCATCTTCAATAATTAAAATAGTGGTCATCTCTCTATGATAAACGACTATTGAAAAGTGTCTAACACACCCACGCCGGTCGTTTCAAAACAAAACACCCGAAGCGCAAGCCTTGGGTGTTTTGTTTTCTGTTTCGGAAATGTTCGGAAATTCCTAAAAACTTTCTGGAGTTGTGTTGACTGATTCGGAAGTAGTCGCAGCGAGGTCGAGATCGAGATCATCCGCCGCATCAGTATCTACGGTATATCCTTCATCCTCAAGCTCAGCGATAAATTCATCCTGTGTATCGATTGTTTCTGCATTTTCATCTAGGGTCGCATCGGACTCAACCGGATTACCAGACTCATCAACAACCACCGCGTCTGAGTCTTCGGTAAACACCTGGTCACCGTCATCTTCAACAATCTGAGCAAGTACGGTTTCATTTTCTACATCCATCTGAGACTCGGTTTGAGTCTGAGTTTGAGAATTTGTTTTTTGTTTATTCGAAGACGAACCACCCGATCCACTCCTTCTTTTCACGACAACATTTGTATATTCACCAGCTGGCAAATAATCGCTCACACCGAGCACTTCGCCTTTTTGACCGTTTGAATTTTGGCCATAAATAACAATATACCCAGGCTTCGAAAGCTTCGCATACTGCACAACAGTTTCTTCGCTGTTTGGCTTTTGGTCGGCAATCATCACAGCGTCTTTTTCCTTCACCAAAGACTGATATTCGACTGAATTATTTTTACTGCCAATCCAAACCGCAAAAATGACAACCAACGCCACGAGCACCACAATACCGCCAATGATTTTTTTATTCATGTGAAATTATTACGAACATTTGTACCCCCAGAAGGACGCGTGCATGAGGCGTTTCTTACAGCGGCAATGGAGTGCCGACGCTTTTCCCCTCTTTTGTATGTGGTGAAAATGGCCGCTTCCACCACGATTTGTGCTTTAGATGTTTTTTGAAAAAGAGATGGTCGAGGGTGAAAACTTCCGGCTGAACAAGTAGATTGAAAGAAATTCCGTATAGCAGCACATGCGGCCAAACTAATTCTCGGAAATACAGGAGCGACAAGGTGATGTAAAAAAGGCTGATGAGCACCGTCAAACGCATTTCAAAACCAAAAATAATAAAGAGGCCAATGACTGCTTCGACGATACCGGCACCAAAAGTGACGAGCAGCGGATCGCTCGGAAACAGCCAATGAAACTTGGTCAGGTGCCAGGTTGTCACCACGCTCATTGTAAGATCTGGATGAAGAAGTTTAACAGTGATCGCAGCATAAATAAGCGCCAAACCGTAGAATGTTCGGACAATGACTGTTTCGTATTTTTCAAAAGACTGGAAACGGCGGAGAGGGCCAAAGAGATACCTGTCGAGCGAAAATACTCGCAAGCCAAACAAAAGCAAAACAATCAGCTCGCCAACATAATTAAGGTAGGTGAACACATACGGCCCGTACACAAAAAAACCGACAGCGAACACGGCGATGCCTGCGAGCGCAGCGAGCTCGGTCAGAAAGCCGAGGGCGATCATGATACTGATAGCAAAAAGAATCGGCGGAAGAAGAAACGAATATGGAAAAAGATTCCCTTGCAGCTCCGGTCCGAGAAAACTGCTGCCGAGCGCCGAAAAAAGAAAAGCGATAGCGATCGTCAGGCGCACAAAATGCGGACCGAGTTTCGAATATCTTTCAAAAAAAGCATGAACCTTCTGTCCTGTCGCACTCATCCGAAAAAGAAAATTGAGTCCGAGCAACATCCATACCGACAACACAATCAGCACAGTCACCCGAATATTGTCTGGGTTTTTTAGAGCGTCGAATGCATGCCCGCTCATCGGCCCACGCAGTCCGTTCCAAAACGTATCGGCCGGAAGCACGTAGGCTTCATGGGCAGAGGCCGACGAAACGAGACCAAAAAAGGTTCCCAACACTACACCGCTGCAAATTAAAAAAGCAAACGCCTGCCCACAAAATTTTCTCATACATATAACTATACAACACTGCCGACCTTCACGTACGTCTTTGTTACCTGTCGAGTTTGTACGGGATGTAAACGTACTCGGCTCACTATCCGATGATGTTACAATGTCAGTCGTGACACGTTTACATCATTGCTTAAGTAAAAAGAATTGCGCACAGTGCGCACAAGGATTTACGATCATCGAATTGCTCGTAGTTATTTCCATCATTGGCCTCCTTGCAACAATCGTCCTCGCAACCCTCAATCCGGCTCGAGCAAAAGCCCGAGATGCAGCAAGAGAACTTCAAGTGCAGCAGATACACAACGCTGTCCAACTCTACATGGCAGAAACGGGGCATTCGCCTACTCTCCAAAGTACGTGCGACGGCTCGTTACCAGGAACAAGTTTGGCCGACTGCATCGCAACATCGTACGACAACAGCAACGGAAGATGGTCGCAATTCATGGCCGACCTTGCTCCGTATATGTCCTCGCTCCCTGCCACGTGTACAAGCAGTTGTTCGAGTTCGTATGCTGGGTTTGTGTATGTCTCCCCATCTGCCATGTACTACTATTGCTGGCAAATATATTGTCCAGACTACACATCTGGAAGTGTTAATTTCGGATCTCAATATCAGCTCTATGCAAACCTGGAGAACTTAACACAGCGTGGCACGAGAACGAATGGTAGTTATTTTTATTATCCAACAGGTATGTACTTAAATGTACTCGCAACAAGAAACGGTGTGGCGGTCGACGCAAGTTATGTTGGCACATGCATTGTTTCTCTGCTCGCAAATCCAGTAACGATCGGCGGAGGCGGTACGGGTCCATGCTTTGAAACAAGACAAGTTAATCAACCGACGACTTTGAGTGCGGTGTTTTTTAGCGGCTGTTTAAAAAATGCCGATGGCACGATTCCTTCAAGTTGCTCGTGGTCTGCCGCTCCTGTAACCATCAGCGGCCCCGGCTTTACCACCATGACAATTAACGTCACGCAGTAGGACGATTGACAACCACGGTTTTTTAATTCTGTATATAAAACCTGAGTGACGACCACATCAATATCCTTAGCTTTGCGAATGCCGTGCATTTCCATAACCGAACTACCGAAGACAATATATTGCCCCACCGGCAGATCCAAGGCTTTTATTCTTGAAATTAAGTCCATTGAATGTGTTACAAATAACAAATAAAATCCGGGGTGGGTTTTCCGAGATAGTCGCTGATCCGAAGAGAACCATAGCCTCTTTCCAAACTGTGGCCAATATAGCGAATATCAGCAAAAGGCTGACCCTTACTATTCTTGAGTAAAATAGCCTGCACCATGTGCTCATGCCATTCATCAGATGAAAGCGGCACAAAGCCAACGACATGATATGAATTCAGAGTTCGAAGTAACATACAAATTCCCAAGCCCTTCATTCTGCTTTTTGCACCCGCAAGACTTTCGATGAGCTCCTTTTCATTTTCACCAGAAACTTCAATCGAACAGTCGAGCAAAAAGAGAAACTTCGGCTTCGTTTTTGCACTTATAAGAGAAGTAACCGCCATTACAGTGATTGATATTTTTTACTTTTGAGATCGTGAGGCATCCGTTTTCGAGCGCTCAATCATGAACGTTACAGCTTCATTCATATTAACTTCCTGTAATTCAATATCAGGATACTTATTGTGAAAAACCCTGTATATTTCATCAGCAAAAGCCTGGCCAATTATAGGGACTTTATCAAAATCAAATAGTATAATTTTGAACTTCTCTAGGCCATGAAGAATCCTCCTTGCTTGTGAACGTGAAATATTTACTCCGCCGGCAGTATATAACCTTACTCGGATCTCAGTTTTATCAAATCCATAGTCTCCCTCATGCGCAAGGTTTGTGTATTTCTTGAATACATCACTCAAATGTTTATGCGAATTTGCATTAATTTTAAATATGACTCGCGTACCTCTTTTAGTCACGCTAATTTTTCGCACCGAAATATCATGAGTTTTATTATTGACTGTCAGGTGCTGACCAAAACTATCTAAAATAAAGATGTCAGCTGCCTTTGAGGTGAAGAAAATGCCCTGCCCGGTGTGAGATTTAGGAATTGTAGTTGTTTTACCTTTTAAGATATCTTGAATTGCCTCAAGTTCTGATCTTAATTTTTTCTTTTGCATAACATTTCTAAACACCCCGACTCCAGAGTCATTTACAACAAACCATAATTCATCGGCATGTATTGAAATTTCAACAGTCACACTTTTTGACTGAGAATGCTCGATAGCATTATTGAGCATTTCTGAAAACCCAAAGGTAAAAATATTTCTGATATGTTCTTTTAATTCAGAAATCTGTGGAAACTTTTCCTCTATTTCCGCCAATATTTTGTGTTCCTCTAAATGAATATTGCTCAGTCTCTTAAAAAAACGGCGTGGCAAAACTTCTGGATGAGCTTGTACGTATTCTGGTAATACATAAAAAGCATTTCTCGTTGAGCCGATTCTCATAAGACGCTTCTCTTCTACGAGCTGAGCAATGAGCATGCTTGCATACTGTCTTGAGACGCCGAACACTCCAGACAAATCTTTAGTTTTGATCTGCCCCTTTTCCCTTGCCGATTCAAGTATCCCTTCCTTTGTTAATATCATTGTAAAGTCAATTGTAAAGCAATCTATATTCAATTGTCAAGTAATTGTAAACTGGCTTAGAAAAAGCTCCGGGGCCTACAAAACCTTCTCAACCAGCTCGACGGGATCGTCGCTGTACACGACTTCAAACGTGACGCGGCCGATGACTTGCTCGCGGTCGGTTTCGACATTGACGGTCCATTTCCCTTCTGCAAGATTCGACTTCGTGGTGTAGCCGCGATAGCCGCGGTCGGTGCCGCCAATAACAGAATATGGAATTCGACTAACCGAAACCCAGCGGTTCGCTTCGGTGTCAAAATGTTTCCAATTGTGCACGATCGTGACGTTAATATTGTTTGGCGCAAATACCGCCGTGTACACATTGAGCGAGTCACCTTTTTTAACGTGAATATTTTCAAAAACCTGCAGTGACGAAAGAAATGACTGCGTTTCTTCGGTGGCAATATAATCGCCCCCGACATGGCGGATCGTCTGGTAGACGCCAGCATTTTTTAAAGAAAGCGGAATGGGCGGAATAAGTTTTGCAAAATACAAAAAATTGATGGCCGCGAACGTGGCAAGCACTGAAAACGCAATATACCGTTTATTTTTGTGAACCCGTTCGGGCACGAGGCGCCCGAGAATGTACACAAAGCCAGCCACCAAAGCGAGCGAAATGACGCCGCTGAGACTAAAAATAATTGGCCCCATCCGGCCGAGCACGACCGGCACCGAAAAAATCGTAAAAAAGAAAAGTGCCACAAACAAAAGCGAGACCTGCAAAATGAGGCGTTCGTACTGCTTGCGCAAACCTTCGTTGCCAAAAAGCAGCACGAGCAGAATTATGAAAAATGGCCAGCTTGAGACAAGCGATCCGCTTCGATAATAAAAAACGAAGAAGCCGCTAAACAAACCACCAAAGGCAAACTGAATGAGCATGAGGAGAAATGGATGCAGACGACCCACCCACTCTCTTTCATATTTCCCGGCTTCGATATAATTAATGGCGACGATAGAAAGGCCGATCGCCAGAAAATAAAAAGCGAAGACAGAATTTTCGTAGAGATTGTCTATGCGACGGAGCGTCAGCGCGTCGACAACGAAGCCCGACAAAAGTGCCACCGAAGAAAGTTTGCGCTCATGCCGCCCCACCCATTTTTTTAGATCAGAGAAATGAGACACATTGATGTTGATATTTTTTCACACAATTACAGTATCGCGAACATGCCGATCACCAAAAACACAAGTGCCAGCGCCAACCACCCGAGGGTGTACACGAAAAGCCGGACAGCCTGGCTTTTTTCATTGTTGATATACATGAGGATCGGTTTACCGATTACCAAGCTGCCAGTAATAGCGGCAGAAAGAACGAATAACGTCAGGAAAACAATCGGCGCAAGAATCGTGTCTTCGGTCTGCCCAAAAAATCGTTCGGCATTTTGCATGATCGCCGCCACGAGCGCGATGTACGCAACGGTGCCCAAGGCATTAATGAAACTTCGCTGGATTAGAGTATTCATACATACATAGTAAACATAAAGGTTACAAAAGAAAAACCCCCGACACGCTTCCGTGTAGGGGCTCGAGATGTGAGACACGAGGGATGACGTATCTCATCACTTACTAAAACGAAACATCATCCTCGATTTTTTTGAAGCCACATTTTTCCATAGACGGGATGAGCACTTCACGTATCCACGCCTCTTCGTCTGTGATCTTCGGAAGCACAGTGGAAAGAATGAGCGCCTCATCAGCTTCAACGCAGCTCAGACAATGGCGCAGTATGCCACCCACGAGATTGTGAACAACCTCTTCGACCTTGAAAATATGGTAGTAAGTAGCGTCAATCCAAATCGACTCTCCTTCTCTTGGAAGCGCTTGGGCAGCAATCACCCCTTCGAACCTGAGATAGATCTTGGTTTTGCCATCTACACAGACCACGTTGCAATTGAGATGCACTTTAATTTTCATTGAAACATATTTCTCTGCTAGAACTGTGGTTCTGCAATCGTGCATGTGTCAACATGTTTTTATCACGACTCCCCTATGGAGAGAAATTCCTTCCGTGCACATAGTACAAGGAAAAATCTTCCCGTCAAATATTCCGAGATTTTGAGTGTTGCATAGCGTGTGACACCTAATTTTATATCTTCCCGATCGTGACATCAGACAGGGTCATAGAACTACTCACTAAACGATTATTCCAATTATTTGAATCTAAACGGAAAGAGAGGACGTACGCTCCGGCTGACACTTCGTCAATTTTTGCAGAGAATTTTTGAGTCTTTTGACCCGCAGCAAACTCCGAAGACACACTTCCGATTTGTTTATTATCTATAAAAGCACCAAATGAGAAACTGTTAACTGAATCATAAGCTATCTCAAATTCTACGTAGTTAAAAGATTCCGATGTGTTTACTGGTGTCCATATCCAGACGTATGAACCCTCTACCGCATCGACTGTTAAAGTATTCCCCTTAAATCTTCCACTGATTCCGCCGACACCCTCTTTAAAACTTTCTATATCAATTAATTTTTTATTTGAGATAACAACATCTTCATTTACATGAAACGGCAATACTGCGTCCAACTCTCCCACTTTTATAAAGTAATCACCCGTATTGAATATCCGAAGTGACTGCCCGCAAGGGTCAAACGCGGTTGGACACAATGTTTGCTTTAGAGGGAAAGATATTGGGGAGTCATCTGTAGGAAAACCCTTCCACAAAAATCCATATTTGTCATTCTGCTTGTCATACAGCCAAGCTACAAGTGGTTTATTAGCAAACCCTGAACCTTGCAAGGTTATTATGTCCCCCTCTTTTCCATTATTAGGATTAACCAATGAAAGAGTAACAGGGTTATCGTATGCAGGTGTGATGCTCTCAAATGCTTTTTTGTTTGAGCCAGCAATGTACATAGACTTTCCGATAGTTAATCCTGCGATGACAACGATACACGCAACAAAAATTATACTGATACCCAAAGTCCTGTGCCCCTGAGGTAACCCCGGATCAGCAAAGGTGTTTTGTTTACTGCCAAATAAACGAACTGAGTAGCTCACCACGCACAACAAAAGGAACCAAAATAGAAAAACAATAGGCACATCAAACCTGGCCAAGAGTATGGCAATCACGAAAGCCCCATCACTCCCCCCAAAGGGGCTCAGAAGCAGGATTAATGGAAGTCCGGTAATACTACCCACGGCACGTACATACATCGCCCACTCCGGAGTTTCGTATTCTATGAATTGGCTTTCATCCACAAAACCTCTTTTTAGTTCTGTCTCTATCTTGTTACTAACATCATGAAATTCAAAAATAACAGTACCAACATACAGAGCAGCAATAATCATGCTCACAATACTTATAATGAGTACTGTTCTGGTACCTAGAGACCTAAAAAAGATTTTCTATTTTGTGGCGGAGTTGGAGGTGTTGGGAGAATTGGTGAAATTGGAACAGTTGTTTCAGGTTGCATACTATTATTTTAGATTTTATGTTGCTAGTCCTTCAAGAATACAGTCAGACAGAAATCCTGTACACGAATACTTTGGCTGGGAAATATATTTAGTGATCCATTCCCTGCACGCCGTCACCCTCTCCCGTGTCACCATGTGCTCCCTGTGCTACCGACACCACAAAGTCCGTCGTGAAAACTTTTCCGTCTTTTTGGAATTGGGTGAAAACTTTGTACTTTCCTGATTCAGGAAAGTTAACCATAAAACTGATGGTACCGTTTTGTTTTGCCGTCACGCCTTCAACCACGCCTTCAATTGGATGCGCATGAATAAAGTCGAGCGTACCTTCTCGCAAGATAACGGAGTGACCAAGGGCACCAAGATATGGTTCAAGATCTGTTACAGCTTTTCCATTTTGAGTGACCGTAAACATGAGCATGCTTTCCATACCGCTTGTGAGCGCACCATCAGTCGCCAAAGATACTTGGTATCCATCGAACATTTTGGTTTTTTCTTCAGAACCCAGAGCTTCGGGTTTATAATTTGCGAGGTTTCCCGCAACCACATCTTCAGAAATGGTAACCCCTAAAGGCATACCCATTGCATCCATCATTCCCTCGTTTGCGGCGAAGTCAGCAAAAATTCGGTACTCGCCATCTGCTGGAAATGTCAGGTCTTTGAGGGTAAAGGTGCCGGTTGTTGTATCGTAGTCAGGATGTATATGCTGAAAATATTTGAGATCTTTTCTCGCTACGATAACGTGCATTTGTTTCGTGTGCGTAGTGGCAAAATCTTTGAGTGTGCGACCTTGGTCATCGACGATTGAAAATGAGTATTCGTTTGGTGTATGTACAGAATATGTTTTACCAAAAGAAGAAGGGTCGGAAGAAGGGTCAGGCTGTATATGGTATGAACGATGACTTTGAATTGGACCTGGTGCTACAAAAACAATTCCAACGACGACAAGCACTAACACAATTATTCCAAGGATTATTCCAACGACTGTTTTATGTTTCATGTGAATTACGTGAGAGCAATTAATGCCAAAGCCAATGCTGCCATGCCGAAATCTTCAATGAGCGTTACATATGTCAGCGGCACCTTAAGAAATGTTCCGAGGCAGGCACACTGGAACTCTTCCCCTTTTGCTAATTTAATAACCACCCCGACACCGCTAAATATCATCACTGCAAACTCCGTCCACAGAAGCCAGACAGGATGGAAGCCCGCGAGCATACCGAGACCAAAAGCGAGTTCGATAAATGGATACACGTATCCATATGCTCGTACTCGGCTCGCGAGCAGATCGTATGTTGAATACCCTTCAGCAAAACCCCTAAGATTCATAAGTTTAAAACCTGCAAAGACCAGGAAAAAACCTGTCATGAAATTCAGGATAAATGCGGTAGAAGAAAACGAATCTCCCCACATCGCCACATACGCCACAACGAGAATCATGGCCACGATAACCATGAGCGGCACGTAGCTTTTGAAAGTAATTTTTCCTAATCCTGTATCTTCTCCTGCATTGTGCACACGCATAGCGGGCCTTGAACTCTTTTCAACAAGAGCCATGCCGCACTTCGGGCACTTACCTGGTTTATCGGAAACGATCTCTGGATGCATTGGGCAGGTGTATGTTTTCATACATACATATTTACATGTATTCCAAAAATTAATAAATTTTATACTTGTGTTGCGCAGGAGGATTGATCGGAGCGATTACGTGTATTACGCTAATTGTTGCAGTAGCAACAGCCATGTTTATGGGAGCTTGAATACTTTTTGCCTGTATCATGAGAGTAAATACTGGTTGTACTTGAACATCGAGAACGCTTGGGTTTTCCAAGATAATAGTGCCGGTCGAAGTTCCTATCGAAAATGCCCCCTGATTATTTCCAGAAAGAATTGAGTAGGCCATCTCGGTATTTGGGAATGCATTATCCGCAGTTATCGTCCCTAACACCGTTCCTGTTGGCGAAATATCTGTAACAAAAAAACTTTGCGGTTTCATGTGAATTTCCCCAGATATAAAACATGAGAGGTCGAATGTTGAAACTTGATATTCCGGGCCACCAAGTGCTGCCATTGCGGCATTCATTTCTGGAATAAAAGATCCGTGCGCGGTACCACCTGAAGAATATTGATGGGTAAAATTAAGTATCAACTGATCTCCTGCAACAAAGAATCCTGGGTTTCCTGAGTCGCCGTTCACAATGGGTTCAGAAAAAAGTGATCGAGGAAGAGCATTACTGTGTCGATGATACGTTGAGGGGTCGCCAATTTGTATGAGATTATCGATAATTGCTTTCTGCTCCTGATCGGAAAAGATTAGAGGTACCGGGGATGGATCATCACTGAAATATATTGTTTGGCTAAAGTACTCAGCAACATTCGCCAATGAAAGTATCGGGTAAAATGCGATCGAACTCGGCACCGGCTCATTCAAAATCCCCATCTGGATATCACGATTTCCAACTCTCGACTGCGCCACGAGGGTTCTCGAAACCACAGTACCTTCAGAATCTATGAAAATAATTGTTGATCCGTTCAGAATTGGAAAATGATTAGCAAAAACAATATGCTTCGGGCTAACCAGGGTTCCGGCTTTTCTGTTAAAACCATCAGAATTCCATGGTGAAACACCTGTAAAATCGAGCGATCGTGCCCCTCCTGCAGTCCACACAGATGAATTACGTGTCCAACCGCCGAGATCATTTCCAGAAGTCGAGAATAATTTCATCCGGCCCGTAGACGTTGCAAAGTCAGATATTCGAGAATCGATCTGATCTTTCATTTCTGAAAGCAGGTCAGTCGAATACAAAGCGGCACAGCTTCGAGGTGCAAACACATCGGCATGAACAACCTCTGCATT
>JBBSOY010000001.1:0-65319 GCA_038259265.1 Minisyncoccia bacterium | reverse complement strand
TTTGATTGTGAAAGTACATTTTAGAAACTGAAAATCAGTTTCTTTCTGCTTTGCTTATAACATGATTTACTAATTTATGCAAGCCAAGTCACTTAAAAAACTAAAGCACGCGAAGCGGAATTTTGCGGAGTCCTTTCCCCCAAACCCCCAGTCCTCCGCAAAATTTTCCGCTTGCATTCCGAATTGCATTTGCACTCCGCCTGTCCGAATATCTTTTCGGGGTTGTCGCCGTACTCGGCGAGCGGAGTGCGTATGCGTTCCCCGCACTTTCCATTCTTGGAAAGCTCTGTGCTTCGCACAGATGCGCGTAGCGCGCGTGGAACGCTATACATTACGAATTTTGAAAATAGGTTCGGATTTGGTAAAATAAAGGCACAATTAAGTCCTGCCGAACAAGATGAGTGCGAAAAAGTTACAAAGGAAATAATTGATATTCTTGGATTTCAAACGTCTGGATTCCATTGCGAATTTCGGTTAACTGAGAATGGGCCTATGTTATTGGAAATTGCTGCTAGGCTCCCAGGTGCGGGGATTTATTCGACTTACGACAAAGTGTATGAGATCGACATGATCGGGCTCATGTTCGACGCGTGGCTAGGTATTAGCATCCCAAATCATTACGACTCAAAATATATAAATTTCCACTCAAACTTTCAGATCTTCGATAAGGATGAAAAGAGATTAGTAAGGTTAGACAATCTAGAAGAAGTAAGACAGAGATCAGATGTTAGGCATGTGAGCCAGACATCCGTGATTGGTCAAAATATCTCAGTAAGTTCTTCAAGTCCAACAATTCTATACGACTATTCTGTGGTGGGTAACGACTACGACGTATTACGAAAATTATCAGAGGAGATAGAGAAAACAATAGTCTACAAAATTGAGTGATTGGAGAAAGTATTGTAGACTGACACACGCTTGCAAATATGGCAAATAAAAAGTTTTACATAACAACTCCTATATACTACGTAAACGATAAGCCACATATCGGTCATGCGTATACTACGCTTATAGCAGATGTATACGCTCGATTTTATCGTGATATGTTGGGGAAGGAGTCAGTGTTTTTTTTGACAGGAACAGACGAGCATGGAACAAAGGTTGCTCAATCTGCTGCAAAGAGCAACATCTACCCGCAAGAGTTTACCGACAAGATTTCATCTCAATATAAGGATGTGTGGCAGAATCTTAACATCAGCTACGATGAATTTTTCCGCACAACTGACCCTCGACACAAGAAAATTGTCCAAGACTTTCTTCAGAAAATTTTTGATAAAGGCTTAATTTACAAAGCGTTATATAAGGGCACATATTGTATCGGATGTGAAAAATTTCTTTCTTTCGAGGAAATCGTAAATGGTGTATGTATTCTCCACCCTAATCTTAAGCCTGTTGAGCAAGAAGAGGAAAACTATTTTTTGAAACTTAAGGAATTATCCGCGAAAGTTTTTGCTGAATTAGAAAAAAATACTTACTCTGTTTTTCCAGAGGAAAGAAGAAATGAGATTATCGGAAAAATAAGGCAAGGAATAGAAGATGTCTCAATCTCTCGCGTTGGAATTGAATGGGGGATACCAGTTCCTTGGGATAGGAAACATACTGTGTATGTGTGGGTTGATGCGTTGATCAACTATTATTCAGCAACGCAAATGTACCAAGACAGGAAAGACTTTTGGCCACCCACGCTTCATCTTATGGCCAAGGACATTCTCTGGTTCCATGCTCTTGTTTGGGAAGGATTGCTGATTGCTAATGACCTTGAGTTACCAAAGGCGGTTTTTGCGCATGGTTTTTTTACAATAGATGGGCAAAAGATGTCAAAATCTCTTGGTAATGTGATTGACCCAATGGATTTGATTAAAGAGTACGGCACTGATGCAGTAAGATATTTACTGATAACATCATTCCAATTTGGTAAGGACGGAGATATTTCACTTTCAAGATTTAGGGATAAATATAACAACGATTTGGCGAACGGTATCGGGAATCTTGTATCTCGAATCGCAAAACTGTCAGAGAAGTTACCTCATAATCCTGCAGAAATTGAGAAAACAATGTCTATTAAAGATGCCAAAATTGCAGAATACTTTGATTCACATAAACCAGACGAAGCCTTGCGTTACATTTGGTCAAAAATAACGGTTTTAGATCAAAAAATGGCACAAGATAAACCATGGGAAACAGAGTCTATTGCAGAACTTTCCGCAACATTAAAGGAATATATCGAAGGTTTAATTGTAATAGGGTTATTGCTGAAACCCTTCTTGCCCGAGACTTCGCAAAGGATCCTGGATATATTCACTAAGGATATTATTTCAAAACCCGAACCACTTTTTATAAGAAAATGAGTTTATACGGACCCTACAAAGCGAGCATCGAGGATGGTAAAAAGATAATTAGTTATCTCGGTAATAATATATATCCACCGATCTTAAACGTGATTCAATATGCGAGTAAAGACTTTAGTAAAAGGTTTTTGAGTTAGCAAAAGAAAAAAAGTATTTCCATTTGCATAAAATTGATAACGCAATATTTTTTGCAACAATCGAATACTTTAAATCTATAAACGCAGAATGGTGCAATTTACCACTTACCACATTAATGATTTCGTCTCCGGGTGAAGTTTATGCCGGCAAGGTTCTCGATTACACATCGGATACTCTTCCTGTAGATATCGCATGGTTTGATAATAAAAAAAGAGTTTTTCTCTCGGAGAGTTCTCAATTCTATCTAGAATTAAGACTGTTGGTGCAGGGGGTGGACAAGGTATTCTCGATCTATAATTCATTTAGAAAAGAAAAAGCAGATTTTTCTCATCTATCCGAATTTCAGCATGTTGAATTTGAAGGACACATTGGATTTATGGAAAATATTGATATCTCGATTGATTTACTTCGGCACATAATCAAATATCTTCTTCAGCGCAATGAAGACAACCTGCGACATTTTCTTAATGGGAAAGAAATCGATTCCTTATCGCAAACATTTGACGATGAAAATTTTGAATTCATAACATTCAAGGATGCATTGGAACTCTTATATAAACACACTCAAAATCCACTCTATAAAAATCAAACGTTAAAGTACTTTGGTTCGTGGGAAGAAATAAAATTAACTGAGCTGCTCGGTAAACATGTTGTAATAACAGAATGTCCAGTCTTAGAGGTTCCTTTTTATCATGGTGAAAGTAGTAAAAAGGGAATTGCAGAAAATGCTGATATAATTTTATATGGATATCGTGAAGTGATAGGAGCTGGAAAAAGAATTGTGGACAAGGATGCGTTATTAAAAAAATCAACTTTGTTTAATTTACCCAAAGAGGACTATGCTCCATATCTAGAATCTAGGGAAGTCGATACGTACCTTCCTTCTGCTGGATTTGGTGTGGGTTGGCAACGATTCACGCATTGGTTATTAAAATTACCGGCAATTGTAGATGCCTCTCATATTCCCAGAGGTCATTGGATACCAAAACCATGAAAAAATATACACACAGTGAAATAACTAATTTAGATTATTCACGCTTTGTCGGTCTTATTAATGAGCGTAACCGACCATCTGGTGGTATTAGGACAGTTCACACAGTAGCAGTTAACTCATTCATTAATGATAAGAAAAGAGTGTTAGAGATCGGATCAAATACAGGTTTTACATCAGTAAATATCTCTTTATTAACAGGATGTAAGGTGGTGGGTATTGATATTAATGACGAATCAGTACAAAAGGCCGCAGAATATGCAGATCAGAACGGAGTAGGGGAAAGGGTAACATTTTTAAAGGGTTCAGCTACATTTCTTCCATTTAAAAATAACGAATTTGACATGGTTTGGGCAAGTAATGTTACTTCGTTTATTCAGGATAAAGGAGGCGCAATCGCTGAATACCTGAGAGTGTTAAAGCCAGGCGGGACGTTGGTTGTGGTCCCGATTTACTACAGAAAGAAAGTTCCAACACAAATAATTGAAGACGTGTCTTCTGCGATTGGAACTAAAATTAAAGAGTGGGATAAGCAGTATTGGAAAGATTTGTTTGGTTCGTTGCAAAACCCAGGATTTAGTTTGGACTTATATTTTGAAAGAGATTTTTCTTATGAAGATAGGCAAGCTTCTATTGAAGCTTATGTCAGCGAAGTTATTGAAAGCAATATTAAATCCGAACCTCTAAATGAGCATAAGTCGGCTTTGAAGGAACGATTCTCTTTTTTTATGAAATTATTCAATGAGAATCTAAAGTATGCTGGTTTCTCTATTTTTCTTTATCAAAAAAAATTACTCAAGGATGAAGTAGAGCTATTTTTAACTCATGAAGCAAATTAAGCCGCAACATTTAAAAAGAGGGGATCGAGTGGGTGTTGTGAGTCCTTCATCAAGGATAAATTCTTTTCCAAGACGGCTTTCTCGTGCGGTAAACTATATGACAGAAGATTTAGGTTTAGAGATTGTTATGGGGGGGAATGCCCTTAATGCCCAAGAGTACAATGCAGGCACTCCCGAAGAGAGGGCGGCAGACATACATAATTTTTTCATGGACAACTCCATTAAAGGAATTATCTGTAGTACGGGAGGCTATAATTCTAATGTGTTACTGAACCTTTTAGACTATTCCCTTGTTGAGCAAAATCCGAAGGTTTTTTGCGGTTTCAGTGATATTGCAGCACTTACAAACTCAATATCTCACATGACTGGTTTGGTAACGTTTAGTGGTCCAACAGCATTGCCGTCATTTGGGTCTTTTGGTGGCGCTAACGAATTTACAAAAGAGTATTTTTTGAAAGCTGTTTTTAAGACTGAGCCAATCGGAATGATTACTACCCCAGAAAAATATTCTGATGAAAGTTTATTCTGGGACCGAGATGACAATAGAGCTCCAAACTATAAACCCGCGGCTACATATTCTGCTTTAAATAAGGCCGGTGTTGTGGATGGAGATGCGTGGGGCGGAAACTTGAACACACTTTGTATTTTGATCGGTACAAAGTATATGCCCAATTTAAATGGAAAGGTTCTTTTTTTAGAGGATGGAGACACTAATATCGCGATTATTGAAAGGAATCTTAGGTATCTCGAACAAGTGGGTGTATTTAGCTCAATAAAGGCATTAATTTTTGGAAGATTGTCCGTCGGGGATGTTCAGAAGGATTTTATTTACTCTGTGCTTAAAGAAATTAGTGAAAAATATAATATACCAACTATTATTGATTTAGACATTGGTCACACTGTACCCATTATTACAATACCCTTAGGTGTTAACGTGTTGGTTAATACTGACAAACCTTCAGTGGAAATCACAGAATCAGGGGTGGTTTAGTCAAAAAACTTACTGTACAACTCACTACCGAATCCACTGGTAAAAACCATCTCTTTGTTATTTTGAAGAATTTTTTTGTTCCAGTCAGAAACTCCTCCATCGACGAGTGCGTGTTTGTTATCGTCTGGTGCAACGGCGTAGATTTTGAAACATAAGCCAGAGTAAAAAGTGCTGCCTGCAATTCTGTCTAGTCTGTAATAGAACTTAACATCAGGATATATTTCTCGCAGGTTTTTCACAAAATCAAGTTCGGCTCTCTTGAGAGTTTCGATTGGATTTTGCAGAAACTCATAAGGAATATCTGAGAGTTCCGTAATATCGTCACTCTCTCTTGCCAGTCTGACTGAATTTTTTTCAAAAATACTAATTTTATTGTACCGTATAGACTCAACGACATTTTTCTTATCTATTATTTTTGCTTTACATAATTCATTAATTATTGAAATATTAGATATTGCAACGGATATATTTTTTGGTTTATATCCTAAATTTTCTGATTTTTTAAAAAAATCTAACCAAATTTTTATTTGACTGAACATGGAAGTGTATTCAAATATTCTGTCACCTGTATTTTTTCCCGATGTAACCAAGGCAAAAGCTTTGAAGTGGTTGGTCATTCCAGAAGCGGGATCAAATTTTTGAGTTCGTAAAAGACGACAAGCGCTTGCAAGATTCACATTGTCGATATCTTTGTGTAAAACCCTAATTCTCGCTGCTTCAAGTGCCAATTGAGTAGTTGGATCACTTAAAACCTCGATATTCCTTATGGTGGATAATGATGTTTTGGAACTAATTTTTGCAAGAACCGTGTTAACTCCAATTGGAGAGACAGGCGCAATATCTACAATTTTATAATCGGGCGGAAGGGTATCAAATAGTAGATTTTCCATCCTATTAATTTTTCTTGGATCGGCGTCAGAAACCCTTAAAAAGGTGTTGCTCGTGTAGTTTGCTAAAAGGTCAGAATGTTTTATTTTCCTTACACGCTTTTCGTAAAGACCCAATAAAAAAGTATTTAAGTCTGCCCACGAAAGACTCAAAAGCTTTCCGGTCTCGATAGTTAGCCCGTTCCTTTTGGCCGCAAGGTCTTGAACTGACATGTTTTTGGTGTTCTTATTACTCATTCATTTATTATATAGTACTGGTTAGAAATCAGATTTGTTGTTAATTCAAGCTTCGCACCCCCCCCTTTTTTTTTATATAAACAAGATCAAAACACTTCTCAGTATACGCATCTCGATTCGACACAACCCTGCGGGCAATCCTGTTTTTGTTAGTAGGATAGTAGAATACACGAAACAGTTGTCTCTTTTGAAGGGGCGGTCATAATCTGGCTGCCCCTTTTATTTTTTACATTCTATGGTATATTATTTCCATGCAATGTTTATTTTGTGACATTATAAATAATAAGAAAACTGCTCTTAAGGTCTGGGAAAATGATCGCTTCCTGGTAATCTTAGATATTCGTCCTATCAACCCAGGACACCTTTTGCTTATACCTAAAGAACATTTTGGTGATGTGTATGAGATTCCTGAACCCCTCTTTAGTGAATTATTTCAAACAGCAAGAAAAGTTGCGATTCCTTTGAAAGATGCTGTATCTGCAGTTCGTGTTGGATTGGCAGTCGAAGGATTCGGTGTGCCACATGTTCACGTACATTTAGTACCTGTGAATAATGGTAATGAATTAAATCCAGAAAGAGCAAAAAGAGTATCGGAATCGGAACTGAAAGAAACGCATTCAAAACTCGCTTTGTTTTTCAGGGATCTTAAATAAATTCTCGTCTAAGTCGACCCAAAAAAGTTATCATAGCGCCATGAGGTTATTTTTAGGTGGAGGTAAGGATTCATTTGAACTCGACAAAAAATTTGTCAGCTCTTTGAATCTCTCTAAACCACTTTTGTATATTCCTATAGCGGCAAATACCGAGAAATACCCTTATTCTGGTTGCGTAGCCTGGTTGTCCGGCGTTTTGGCTCCTTTGGGGGTTACTAATTTTGTGATGTGGGTAGAAGAGGATCTAATCTCGAAAGAGGAGTAAGGCTTCGAACAATTCAGCGGTACTTATATTGGTGGTGGAAATACGTACAAGCTTCTCAAAGAGCTTAAAGAATTCGGTACATGTGATATTCTGCAAAGTATTGCAAAAAAATATGCCTATTTACGGTGGTAGTACGGGCGCAATCATTTTTGCAAAAAGTATCATTTCATGTGCTTATTTAGATGAAAACAAAATTGAATTGAGTGATTTTACTGCACTAGATTTAGTTCATGGGTATGAAATTTGGTGTCATTATTCTCCAGATGCTGATGGGGATACTAAGCGATATATTAAGGAATTTAATTTCAAAAAAATAATATGTGTTCCCGAGAACGCTCGATTGTATGTTACAGCGGATGATATAGAAACTGTGGGCCCTGGACATGTAGCAGTCTTCAATCTTTTTATTAAAAAAGTACTCGAGCCTGGTTCGAGAGTTAATTAGTGGTCTGGGTTTATTTCTTAGGGTTATTTTATTCTTTAGATATCTATAATGAACCGAAACCGCTCAGCTGGAATAGTAATCAAAGGCAATAAGGTGCTTGTTATACATCGTATAAATAAAAGCGATGAATACTATGTATTTCCTGGCGGTGGTGTTGAAAAAGGGGAGACACCCGAACAGGCAACTGTTCGTGAGATAAGCGAAGAGACATCAATCGCAGTTATTCCAAGAAAATTTGTATACCATATTACCTGGGATACGGGTGAAGAGAATTTTTTCTACCTCTGTGAATATGTGTCCGGGAAAGCTCAACTGCGATCAGATTCGGAAGAACTCGAACAGATGAAGGATGGAGAGCAAGTGTACGAACCGATGTGGATTGATATTGATACATTATCTGATCTCAAACTTTACCAATTGGAAGTACGGGATTTATTTTTGAACAACGTTAAAAATGGATTCCCAGACTATGTGCAGGAATTGTTTATCAAATTAGCCGAGAGAAGACATAAATGATTAGCCATTGTTGGCAGTCATACTTCGCAATCCTCCGTATCTAAGCTAAGGTGCAAACTGATAGTAAAATTTGCTATCATTGTCCTTGTACAACTTAATAAGAGACCTAACCCCCAAAGAGCCCGTGGCTTCAACTACGACATGTCGCCCGAGGAGTTCTCAGGACTTTTCAAATAATCAGGAGAAAGTCTGATCACAGAGCGGCCGAGCAATCGGTCGTTTTTTTTATTACTAAATATTCTGTATAAATTTTAAGCAAAAATTGATCGGGTGAGTGTTCGGGTCATGGAGGAGTCAGCTGTTCAGTAGGACATGATGGCGATAGAAGTGCTATTTTGTAATTACGGCTGGAGAAATGGCAGCATCTTCGAAAACTAAAGTGGTGTAAAATAAACCCATGAAAACAATACCAAAAAATACAATATGTCTCTGGTTTGATACGGGTGCGGAAGACGCAGCAAATTTTTATGCAGCTACTTTTCCGGACAGTGCGCTCGTCCATGTTTTTCATGCACCCTCGGATTTTCCGGGCGGCAAGGAAGGCGACGTTCTCACGGTAGAGTTCACAGTGTGTGGAATTCCATGCATTGGCCTCAATGGCGGTCCTGTATTTAAACAAACCGAAGCTTTCTCTTTTCAGATTGCGACGGATTCTCAAGAAGAAACGGATCGCTACTGGAATGCTATCGTTCAAAATGGTGGAAAGGAAAGTGAATGTGGTTGGTGTAAGGATCGCTGGGGAGTGTCGTGGCAGATCACGCCTCGAACACTCACCGAAGCGCTTGCTGTGGGTGGTGCAGAAGCAAAACGGGCTTTTGATGCGATGATGACCATGAAAAAGATCGACGTCGCGACCATCGACCATGCCCGCCGGGGATAAGTGAGTGGCTAAAATTAACTTGAAACACCGCGGCTCATTTGCCATCGGTGCATGACACGGGTAAGGTGTATGTATGAATGAATTTATTATGAATTTTCCGGCCATTGTGTATGCCTGGATGCTTCGACATGGTGTGCGCGTGGTCGCTATTATTATCGTAACGCTTGTGGTGCAGCATTTTGCGGGCAAAATTGTCGAGCGTGTTGTTCGGCGTTTTATAAAACAGGGCAGCGGCACGCATGCATCCGAAGAAAAGCGCGAAAACACGATCATTCAGGTCATGAATGGCACGGTTGCGGTCATCATTTGGCTCGTCGCGCTCATGATGCTTCTTTCCGAATTCGGCATTGCGGTCGGGCCGCTTTTGGCAGCGGCGGGTGTTGCTGGTTTGGCGTTTGGTTTCGGCGGACAGTATCTCATCCGCGACCTCATCTCCGGCATTTTTATTATTCTTGAAAATCAGTATCGCGCAGGCGACGTTGTATGTTTTGATTCAACCTGCGGGCTTGTGGAAAACGTGACGCTGCGTATGACCACGCTCCGCGACCTCAACGGCACGGTCCATCATGTGCCGCACGGAGAAATTCACACCGTGTCGAATCTTTCGAAAGGTTTTTCTCGGGTGAATCTCAACATCGGCGTTTCGTATAACTCGGATCTCGAGCATGTCATTGTAGTTGTGAATCGTGTTGGGAAAGAATTAGCCGAAGACCCGGCTTGGAAAGATTTAATTTTGAAAGCGCCGGCGTTTTTGCGTGTCGACGATTTTGCCGCTTCTGCAATTATGATAAAAATTTTGGGCGACACGGAGCCCATTCGGCAATGGGATGTTGCGGGCGAACTGCGCAAGCGTTTGAAAATTGCTTTCGACAAAGAGGGTATTGAAATTCCATTTCCACAGCGCATGGTGCATGTGTTGAAGAAATAAGACACGTTATTTCTTTCAAATAGGTAACAGCCTGCGTATACCATATAATGACCGTACATGTTTGAACTCATTCCATTCATCAAAGCGGCGGGGATTCTCGGGGTGGCTGGTATTGTTTTTGCTGAGTCTGCACTGCTCATCGGTTTTTTTCTACCAGGAGACAGTTTGCTTTTTACCGCGGGATTGCTTGCGTCACAGGGGTATTTAAATATTACGCTGCTTGTGGTCAGTAGTTTTGTGGCGGCTGTGGTGGGCGACAGCGTGGGCTATAGCATCGGCAAAAAAGCCGGCCCGGCAATTTTTAAAAATGAAGATTCGTTCTGGTTTAACCCAGCGCAGATTGCTCGGGCGAATCTTTTTTTTGAAAAGCACGGTGCCAAGACCATCATTCTGGCGCGGTTTCTGCCGATCGTTCGGACTTTTGTGCCGGTCATCGCTGGTGTCGGTACCATGCGCTACCGCACCTTTCTTTTGTACAATGTTCTTGGTGGTTTTTTGTGGACCTTTGGTATAACGCTCGGTGGTTTTTTTCTCGGCAAAGCGGTACCAAACATCGACCACTATTTGTTGCCAATCATCGTGCTCATTATTTTTCTGTCGATTTTGCCCACAGTCATTCATGTCGCCCGCGACCCCGAACAGCGCGCGCAGCTCAAAAAAATACTTTCGAAAATCACACAGCCCTCTCAAAAATAACTTTGTTACAATATATTAACAAAGCCGATTAGTAATAAAATATAAATCTATATGGAAACTCAGAAAACACATCAAAACACCAACTTGCTCTTAGCTCTCGTTGGTGCGATTGTCCTGCTGTTTATTATTGGCTTTATCGTGCAGATGTTTCAAAATAAAAATGAGTCTTTGGATTCGACCCCGATCGCCGTGTTGTCGTACGCCTGCGACCAAAACAAAAGAATCGATGTGGCTTTTTTTGATGGCCGCGATGTCGCTCCTGTGGTCGCAGACGAAAATGCTTCTACCACCGCAGACGCCGCACCGGTTCCTACGGGCAGCGTCGATTTGAAATTAAGCGACGGACGTTCGATGACTCTTCTTCAAACGATTTCTGCTGACGGCGCGCGTTTTGCAAATGATGATGAATCGTTTGTGTTTTGGGCGAAAGGCAATGGCGCGCTTGTGCTCGAAAACAATTCAGAAAAAAGTTATATCGGCTGCATCGGTCTGGTAGAAGATTTGGGTGGACTCGAAGAGGTGTATCACAGCAATGAAAAAGGTTTCACCCTTCGGTATCCAACCGGCTACAGTGTGAAAGAATCCTATGCATACCAAGGCATGGGTCCAGGAAAATCTATTGCCGGCACGCAGTTTACAATCCCGCAAACGCTCAAAGGTGACACAAATCTTTCATCTGACACATACCTGAGCGTCGAACAATTTCCTCGAACGCCCGCGGATCGCTCCTGTACTGCCGACTTGTTTCTCGATGGAGCGCCGACAACCGAAGACGTCACCGAAGGTATGCTTACGTACTCGATGGCTTCGGCCAGCGGTGCGGGTGCCGGAAATCGCTACGAAGAAACAGTATATGCAATTCCGGGTACCAACCCCTGCGTTGCAATTCGATATCGTGTGCATTATGGCGTGCTCGCCAATTATCCTGAAGGTACGGTCCGTGAATTTGATGCGGTCGCTCTTAAAAATCAGTTCGACCAAATCCGCCGGACGCTTGTGGTGAATCAGTAGCCTAAATCGGGAATGATACGTAGTAAAAAAGCTGAAGTCTCGCTTCAAAAGTCTGCTGGCCGAAAACATATTTCTCGCAACACTGCCTATTTTGTATATATGCTCCAATGTGCTGACGACAGTTTCTACACAGGCATTGCGCGTGATTTAAAAAAACGCCTCCGGCAGCACAATGGCGAGGTTCGCGGCGGAGCAAAATATACACGAAGTCACCGGCCTGTGCGTTTGGCGTATTCGGAAATATACAAAACTCGGTCGAGAGCGAGTGCTCGCGAACATGAAATTAAAACCATGACCCGGCCACAAAAAATGACTCTTATTTTTAAAAAACCAAAAGTCTTGCCAGCATGAAATTGTTTTCGATTATTATTCTGGTTTTTCTTATGTGTGTATTGATCGGCCTGTATTTTTCGTACCCAATTTTTTCTGCGATACGGACGAGCAAAGAAATTGAAAAAAATACGACGCCGTTTCAACAGCATCCAGCGCAACCAAATTTCCGAGTGTTGGTTGCGGGTGATAGTACGGGAGTTGGCACAGGTGCTGCTGATCCGAAATTTTCGACCGCCGGCCGTCTTGGTGCGGACTATCCCGATGCTGGTATCATGAACATTTCTGAAAATGGTCTGAAACTGGCCGAGCTTGAGGAAAAGCTTAAAGAATTTACGACAAATCACCCTCAACCAAAATACGATCTTTTGCTCATTCAGATCGGTGCGAACGACATCGTTGGCCAGACGTCTTATAAAAGTATTGAAAAAAGTATTGTGGCAATTCTTGATATTGCCGAAAAATTTGCTTCGAACACGGTCGTTTTGACTTCCGGAAATGTTGGAGCCTCGCCAGTTTTTCGATGGCCGCTTTCTGTATATTTGAGATCGCGAACAGTTGCTGTCCGAGAAATTTTTTTGACTGCTGTTCAAAACCGTCCGTCTGTTTCTTACGTTGATCTTTTTCGAAATCCTCAAGACGATATTTTTTTAAATGATGTTGAGCGCTATTATGCCATTGATCTTTTTCATCCGAGCGGCGACGGCTACGGTGTGTGGTATGAGGAAATAAAAAAAGAAATCGAAAAGATTAAAAAATAAAAACAAAAAGTAGAATGAAAAAAGGGCTGGATCATTCAAGATCCAGCCCTTTGGTTTTTCGATTTTTTTTATTTCTGTCCCCCTAACCCCCTAATTGTCCTTACGACGGCCACCACACAAAGGTGGGGTAGTTGTGTAGGGTGAGGAGCAAAAATATGCACAAGCATACAATGCTCATCACAAGCTCTGGTGGTTTGGCAGCGAGCCCCGGTTTGTCACCGCGGTACTCCCAGATCCCACAGAACTGGCCGAGCTTCGGCAATAGACCCAACTGATACAAAGGCCAAGCGAGGCTCTGGTCCGTCGCCCTGAACTTCGGTCCGCAGTGGGTCAACACATCCACTATCCAGTGGGAAAAGATTCCCCCAAAGAAAGCGAAGATGAGGGTGCCGGGGAAGTTTCCTGCGACGGTTTCCACGATGAGGCCGGCAACCATCCCGAACATCCACAGAAATGGCGAGTGCGTGATCTCCTTTGCCGTAAACCAAGCATTGCCCTCTTTCTCGCTTGAAAACGGCACGCGGCCGTTTGCCATGTCGACGATCGCCACCATGACGATCGGCACGTCAGGGATTCCTGCACCGACGATGCAGAAAATCTGTGCCAGGGGACTATGGGGGAAACAAGCTGCCCCCACAACAGCTCCAAGTGCCAAATGGGATTGAGGTTGTGCCAAGATATTCCTTTCAAATGAAAATGGTTTACTTTGGGTGATTTGAACGTTAAAAATAACGCTATGAATTCCTTTATAATTATACATATTTACATATATTTTGTCAATTAGGTGCTATAAAAATCAACTCTTACCTAAAATTTGTCCAAAATTTAAATAATTTGCCATATTTTTTAAATATGCTATATTTTTATGTAGAGATTAATTTTTTGACCCCATCCGGTGAGCAATTTGTTCCGCTCATCTGACCTAGGGCCGCCACACGCATACTCGTGTGGCGGCCCTTTTTTTATATAAAAAAACCCCGCACGTGCAGGGCCTTGGGCGAAGCTATTTTTTGTTAGATCAGTGTGAGGAGGGCCCCCACACAGAATCCAATGAACAACCACACGGTAGCTCTGGAACGATTCATTTCGAATCCTTTCGAAAGGGCAGATGCCCAAAAATCCACAGGGGCAAGCGGCACAACATATACCGCTTCTGTGTTTATTATAGCATATATAGGATTTATGTCAATATTGTTTGCAGTCACAGCTTTTGTGTTAAAATAGACGCATATGAAAAAAATTATCATTGCAGTTGTTGTTGTCATTCTTATCGCCCTCGGAATTTATTTTATTAGTAAAAGTGTTTCGACCGACGTTGTTGTTCCAGAAAATCCAAACGTTACAAACCCAACTACTCCAGTGGCTACGACATCCGTAGACGTCATGGAACAAAATAAAGAAGAAATGGTTATTGGTAAGTCTGCTGGTGGTAACGACATTATGGCGTACCACTACGGCACCGGCGACACCGAACTTTTGTTTGTCGGCGGCATTCATGGTGGCTACGAATGGAACACGGTTCTTGTTGCATACCAGCTCATGGATTATTTGAAAGCAAACCCAGAACTTGTGCCTGAAAATGTAAAAGTCACCGTTATTCCTGTTTTAAATCCTGACGGTCTCAAAACCACCGTTGGCACTACCAGTCGCTTTAGCGTTTCCGATGTTCCGTCTTCTCAGGACAAATTAGTTGCTGGCCGTTTCAATGGCAACAATGTCGACCTCAATCGTAATTTTGAATGTGATTGGCAAGCTGTTGGAAAATGGCAAAACCGTGACGTAAGCGGCGGCACTGCAGCATTTTCAGAACCTGAAAGCATGGCTTTGAAAAATTATGTGGACGGCAACAAGCCGACAGCCGTAGTTGCATGGTATAGCTCAGCGGGTGGTGTCTTTGCTTCAAGCTGCCACAACGGCGTTTCTACCGGCACTGCTGCGCTTACCGATCTCTTCGCCAAAGCTTCTGGCTACAAGGCTTACCAAGAATTTGATTTTTACGAAATTACCGGCGACATGGTTAACTGGTTTGCAAAAAACAATGTACCCGCAATTAGCGTCCTTTTGACCAACCACACAGACACTGAATGGTCTAAAAATCGCGCGGGCATTGATGCAATGCTAAAGTCCTACGCAAAATAATTCTACTTTTGCGTTGATATGCGATCCCTTTTTAGAAATCCAATCGTGACGATCATTCTCATCCTAGCGGTTTCGGCCGTTGGGGTGTTTTTGATTTTCACATTAAAAAAACTACCACCACCTGAAATTATGCAGCCAGTTGAAATTCCAAAAGATGTTGGTCCAAAACAAGAAGTTCTCGGTATTTCCGTCGGCGGTCGAAAGATAGAGTCTTTCACATACGGCACAGGCACCACGCATGTGGCTTTTGTCGGCGGCATTCATGGTGGCTACGAATGGAACAGTGTTTTGCTTGCGTATCAATTCATGGACTATTTGGCGAAATATCCGAGCGTGGTGCCAGAAAATCTCCGTATCACCATCATTCCAAATGCCAATCCTGACGCAGTGTTCAAGGTTACTGGCACAGAGGGTCGGTTTGAAATTGCCGACGTCTCGACCAATGCCGATCTTCTAAAGTCTGCTCGGTTTAACGCTCACGAAGTCGATCTTAACCGCAATTTCGACTGTAACTGGAAACCCGAAAGTACTTGGCAAAGTAAAACAGTCAGTGCTGGCACGGCTGCATTTTCCGAACCCGAGTCTCAGGCAATTAAAAATTTCGCTCTGAAAAATTCGCCGAGCGCTGTGGTGTTTTGGCACAGTCAGGCGAACACTGTGTATGCTTCAGAGTGCAACGACGGCATTTTGCCTGTCACGCTCGACATCATGAACTCCTACGCAGCAGCAGCTGGCTACCAAACATCGCAAGTTTTTGACAGCTACGCCATCACTGGCGACGCCGAAGGCTGGCTGGCCTCTATAAAAATTCCGGCGATTACCGTTGAGCTCAAAACGCATGAGTCTGTCGAGTTCGACCAAAACCTTGCAGGCATCAAAGCAGTTCTCAATTATTTTAGTAAAAAATAATATGACGACGCTCGACCTCATTGGCCAAATTCTCATTTTGTTCGTACTGGCGATTCCGGTTGCGAGCATAGCCTGGACGGTTACGCATGAAGAAGTGTTTCGAGAATTCCATGAATATTTTGTGAAGCGAAGTCGGTCCGAAAAGACCGTGTTCGGCCGCAAATTTTTCTACCTGTTCACTTGTGAATATTGCTTCAGCCACTATGTGACGATTTTGCTTTTGATTTTTACCCGCTACACGCTTTTGCTGCCCGACTGGCGTGGCTATGTGCTTGCAGGGTTTAGTATTGTCTGGATCGCCAATGTATACATGAGTTTGTTTGCGCTCATCCGTGTCGATCTTCGCTCGGAACGACTCACGGCAGATATTAAAGAAAAAGAAATCGAAGAATAGTAAGAAAAAAATAGTAAAAAACCGCCACTTGCACAGTTTGGCGGTTTTTTGTGCCCCATTGTATGCACCGGGTTACACACCTGCAACATGAATGGCGATGTACAAAACACCGGCGCCGAGGATGGTCATGAAAGTGGTGAGAAATGTGGGATGGTTGTGGTGACTTTCCGGCAGCAGGTCGCTTGCGCCGATGTATATAAAGAAACCGCAGAAACAGGCGAGTACGACACCAAGCGCGCTTTTGGGTAGGGTAAAAAACAGGGTGGAAATAACGCCGAGGACAGGGGCGACAGCGTCAATCGCCAGCCATTTGAAAGCCTGTTTTTTTGTGCCGCCATTTTTCAAAATGAGGTTGACCGTATTGATGCCGTCGGAAAAATCGTGCACAAGCACGGCGACCGCGACGATTACTCCGACCGCAACTGAAATCTGAAAGGCGAGACCGATTGCGGCACCGTCAAGAAAGCTATGGATCGCCAAACTTCCGGCGCCGATTTTGCCGCGATATCCGTTCGCGGAATCGTGGGTATGAGACGTGCCCATTTTCGGATCGCCGTGCGACTGAAGGACTGCCATGTGTTCGGCGTGAGATTCGTGAACATGGTGGTGATTGTCGCAGTCACTGTGATGCGAATGAAGGAGTACAAACCGATCGAGAATCATAAAAATAATGAAGCCGAAGGCGACGATAGACGTCATTGTTGCAACTGAAAAGTGTCCATTGGTGAGTTCGATTGCTTCAGGGAGAAGATCAAAAAATGCGACCCCAATGACTGCGCCGGCGCTGAAACCGAGAATGAGATGCAGCTTGTCTTTAAACGCAATAGCAAAAAGCCCGCCCAAAAAAGTTGAAACAAATGCAGCAATGGTAATACCGATAATCATGCACTCTATTATACATATATACATATACTGTGCGTCTGCGCAGATATCGTCATAAAGCTTGCTATACTAGTCTGATGCGAGAAAAAATAAGGCTGTATACCGACAATGTCCACGCCGGTTTACTTGTACGTCAGGTAATTTTTTTGGTCATTGCGGCAGTGCTGCTGGCGATTTGTATTGTAAATATGTATAGAGGCATCATCGGTCCAACTCTTTCAATCAGTGGTTTTTTTCTGGCGGGCGGCATTGGTCTGCTCATGTCTCGAATGTTTAAAATTTATTGGCATGAAGAAAAGGGGAAGGTCGTGGCGCATCTCGACCGCCAAGGTGTCGTGTTGCTCGCGCTCTATATTTCGGTTGAGCTCGGGCGAAAATGGCTTTTTGAACATTGGCTGACCGGCGCGGCGCTCAATGCATTTGGTTTGGTTATTTTGACCGGACTTTTGCTCGGTCGTTTTTTTGGCACACATATACTTATTACTCAGGTGCTAACAAGTTCCGAAGATGTTTTGGCTGATTAGTTTTAGCAGATTTGTTGACCAAAAGATAGTTGAACCAAAAGATGATTCCGATGATGACGTAGACATTGGCTTAGATATTGACTCAGACTTTAATACTTATGCGCCTCTACGACACGTATATTTTGCCGAAGTTTATGAAATGGCTTCTTGATGATGCAGGAGTGCGTAAAGAACGTGCGCAGTACGTGCCGCTTGCAAAAGGTGTTGTACTCGAAGTCGGCGCTGGGTCTGGCGCCAACATTCCGTACTATTCTCTGGACGTGACAAAGCTCATTGCTCTTGAGCCATCCCAAGACATGTGGAATTCTGGCGAACAGCAGCAACAAATATCCGAACATTTTCCGGTAGAATATCTCTGTGCTTCTGCGGAACACATTCCGCTTCCGGACGAAAGTGTCGATGCGGTGGTGAGCACTTGGACTCTGTGTTCGATCCCACATGTTGAAGCGGCGCTTGGTGAAATTCGTCGCGTGCTGAAGCCTGGCGGAAATTTTATCTTTGTTGAGCATGGCCGGTCGCCGAATGTGCGAGTTGCGCGATATCAGAAATGGTTGACACCGTTTTGGAAAAAAATTGCCGGCGGTTGCCATTTGAACCGGAAGATCGATGAGCTGATTACCCAGGCAGGATTTACGATTGTCAGCCTCGATACAGATCATAAAAATGTTTTGCAAACGCTTGGTTGCGCATATGGCGGCCACGCTCGTAAAAATAAATAATTCAGAAATAATTATATGAAAAAAAATACTCGCATTTTAATTTTCGCAATAGCAATCATTTTTATCGGCAGCGTATACTTTATCTTTTCAGATAGCTCACACACAAGCAGTGTTTTGAATCAGGAATCATCCGCCCCGGCTGCAGAAATTTCTACATCTGAGGTTGCAAAGCATGCTGCTCGAACCAGTTGCTACACGATCGTTGGTGACGCAGTCTACGACCTGACCGAATGGATCAAACAGCATCCGGGCGGTGCGAGTGCAATTCTTGGAATTTGCGGCAAAGACGGCACCATAGCGTTCAGAGGCCAGCATGGTTCGGATTCTCAGGCGCAAGAAGCACTGGCGACGTTTCGAATTGGCGTGCTTGCGGAATAGTTTGAAAATAAATACATTTAAAAATTCCCACTAACTTTTTTCACACATGAACTACATTCATTCGATCGAACGTTTTGTGAACAGATATGCTCGGTATTCGCCGCTCGTCTTGCGACTTGGTTTGGCTTTTGTATTCGTCTGGTTTGGTTGGAGTGGCATTTTCAATACCGAGCTTTGGACTGGGCTCGTGCCTGCATGGACTGGAGATATTGCTCCCGCCGCTACGTTGGTAAAAATTCATGGCCTTGTTGAGCTGACTTTCGGTTTGTTGCTTGCATTTGGTGTATATACAAGGCTTTCGGCTTTTATTTTGTGCGTGAGTCTTGTTCACACCACGTTTCTTCTTTCCGGTCCGACCATGGTTCGAGATATCGGTCTTTCGATCGCTCTTTTGTCCGTCGTTTTCAGTGCAGAAAATGTATATACTGAAAAAAGATATGAAAATAAAAACACATAACATTTTTCCGTATCTCAAGCTGCACATGCGGCAGATGTTGTTCCGTCAGTGGGCTATTTTGGCCCGATCACTCGCGCCTCGGTATATATCGATGAACTTTTAGGTCGCTAGTCTCACCCGTAATCATTCAAAAATTCGCCAAGAAGTCGTACAAAGTTATGCTGTTCCACAAAGATCTCAATATTTTGCATATTCCGAAAGGAATCAGAATTATTTCCTGGGCTACCGCCGTACGTTTTATTGGCTGGGGTTTTGTGGAAATGTTCATTCCGATTTTTATTCTGTCTTTTGTTGATACGTACGCCGAAGCTGGCATGCTGCGATCTGTGTACGACATTGTTTTTCTTGCGGTTTTGCCGATTGTCTCGCGCATGGCCGACCGAACATCGAGCCGTAAAATTATTCTTTCGGGACTGGCGCTGTATCCGCTCATTGCCCTTTGCTACTTCTTCGCCGGTTTTTTTGGGGCGGTGATTTTTATCGTCATCGCCAGGTTTATTAACGGGATCAGCTATGCGCTCGACAGTGTGGGCAAAAAAACCTACATGCGCCGCTATGGACACGACCGCATCGGCGTAATTTTTGGATACTTTGATACTCTCTCGTACTTTTGGTGGCTCGTGGCTGCCGCCGTCGGTTTAATTTTTGTTACAAACGTCCCGATCCATTATTTATTTTTGCTCATTATCCCAACTACGGCGATCGCGGCATTTCTCATCTACCATATACCGCGGGAGCCCGAGGGCCGAAAAAGCAAATTCAAAGGCGTATTCCCGGAAATATATACCGATTACCGCTTGCTCTTTAGCTTTGTAAAAAAATGGAATCTTGAACAAAAATACGCAGCAGTACTCTATGCTTTTTTGAGCGTCATTACTGTTATTCTGTATTTTTTTCTGCCGATCGTATCGTTCATTGGCAATCAAAGCTATTCGCAAGTTTTTTTGCTTACCTCGTTTGCTATTCTGCCGTTTGTGTTCGGAGTGCCGCTTGGAATTTTGGCTGATAAATCGAATCCCTGGATCCTTCGTCGGGTTATTTTTTCCGCTATCTGTTTGTTTGCTCTGCTGCCATTTTTACATTCGCTCGCACTGACGCTCGCGGTAATTTTTAGTATCGGCCTCTGTGTCTATTACAGTATGCTTTGTCTAGACCGTGGTGCGACCATTCATGAAAGTCGAATGCGCATGGGCAGCCTGAGCGCAGCATTTTTAAGCGTCACGCAAATTTCGCAGATATTCGCGCCAATGACGGTGGGGTTTTTAATTGACCGCTTTTCGCTTCTTTTTGCAATACTTCTCATCTGCATCGTCGGGCTGTTTCTCATTATGCCCCTTTATCTTTTTAAAATTAATATTTTTGAGCAGCGCCCATAGTGAGTGTGCAGCACTCGATATTTTTCTCAGGTGGGGTATAGTTGTATATCGTTTGAGAATAATATTAAAATCCAATGATTACGTACGAAGAGTTTAAAAAAGTTGAAGTTCGGGCTGGAAAAATTATTTCTGCCGAGAAAATTCCTGATACTGAAAAACTGCTAAAGCTTTCGGTTGATTTCAACGAAAAAGATGAAGCGGGCAGCATGCAGCCTCGGCAAATCGTTTCGGGTATCGCCACACATTTTCAAGACCCACTGACGCTTGTGGGCAGGACATGTATGTTTGTTACTAACCTCGAACCAAGAACAATTCGCGGTTTCGAAAGCAACGGTATGCTTTTTGCAGTTTCTGGTCCAGATGGTTTTTCAATTCTCGAACCCAATAGCACTATTCCCCCCGGTTCGCTTGCTGCATAATTTTTCACGGATAAATTACTAGAGTTATTTGTCGGGTGTATACTAAAGAAATGGAACCAAGTATTCAAAATAAATTGCAAGAGTTAGAGGTCAAAATCGACGCCATTCATGCGTCTGTAGAAAAAACGAGGCGCTATTTTCAGATCATTTTTTGGGTCAGCGTCATTGCATTCGTGCTGCCACTCATCGGCCTTTTAATCGCCATTCCATCCTTTCTGAATTCATATGTTGGTGCGGGGCTTATGGACACTGACAGTATGGGCATCATGGAAGGGTTGTGATAAAATCAGTATATGGAGAGCATAATCCACGCCGACATCTTTTTTCTCATAACCAGCATTGCGGTTGTAATCTTTACAATTTGCATCATCGTGATTGCGTTTTTTGTCATCCGAATTTTAAATGACATTAAACATATTTCGAAAACGGTTCAGGAAGAAAGCAGTAAGTTGGTCGGTGATATTGAAAAATTGCGAGCGACTGCCATGTCGCAGGGTGATCGCTTGAAATGGCTGACAGGTTTTATTCCAGGACTTTTTGGCCGTAAAACCAAAACCCGGGCGAAGCATACGATTATTACTGAATAAATTAATCCAGATATTTATATGAAAGACACGAAATCTTCAAAAAAGACGGCAGCAAAGACCGAAGGGGATAGTCATGCGGGCTTGATCATGGGTGCAGGTATCGCTGCCTTGGCTGCAGTAGCTGGCACATATTTTCTGTACGGCTCAAAGGGTGCCGGCAAACGCCGAGCGCAGATCAAAGGCTGGGCGCTTAAAGCTAAGGGAGAGATTCTTGAAAAACTTGAAAACTTGACCGAAGTAAATGAAGAAGTTTACGGAAAAATTGTGCGAGAAATTACCGATCGCTACCAGGGTTTGAAGCAGATTGACCCAACCGAAATCGACAATTTTCGAACCGAACTCCTCACTCATTGGAAAAATATTAGAAAAGGGCTTGAAGTTGCAGTAAAAGGTAAAAAACGACCAGCAACAAAATCCAAAAGCATGGCTTCAAAGAAGAAGGCTGCTGGAAAATAGTTTTTTCAAAATGTGCAAAAAAGGAATATGGCGATACGGAAGCGAGAAAGGCTTCCGTATTTGTTATACATTGGCTAGTATATGCCTATGTCAAACAAAACCATCGGAATCCTACTTGTTGTATTTGTGGTAATTATTGCCATTATAAATTTTTCTTTGCCCGGGTATCGGGGCACGCCTGTAGTCGTTTCGCCAGATGAAGAGCGAACACGAATTGAGGAATATGTTCGCGACAACATCAATAGTTTGACGCAGCATGTGCCCGAGGTGGGCGGAACTTTTTATGTGACCGATGTGTATGTTGAAGGTGTTGACACTGGTAGAGTTGAATACGAAGATGGTCATGTTGCGTACCGGTCACGGTTCGATTATAAAGTCGGTTTGGAAGGCATTGTCGTTTCTGGTTTTGTGGATGAGGACGGCCCGAAAATTTTTGAAAAACTTGGAATTCGCTTTGAATACCCCGCCTATTATCTTTTGACCGAAGCCACAGAAAGCGAAAGTGTTTACGGAAAATGGAATTTAACGCTCGTGGAAGATACGAAAGAAAATAGAGCAATGTTTGCCTCGTCATCCCCGGCTCGCGATGGTCCCACCTCGATCACGGTCGACGTATATGAAAATACCGACACCCTCACCGCGGATTCTTGGGTGAAAACAAGCTCTTTTTCAAACTATTCCTTGTCTGTGGGCGACTTGCAGCCAACCACTCTGGCCGAGCGAGCGGCGTATTCGTACACCTGGAGCGGTTTGTATGAAGCGCGAAGTATTGTTGCAGCCACCGAAGATTATGTATATTCGTTCTCTCTCCAATACCTTACGCCCGACGATTTGATTTTGAGAAATTTTGAGCGGATGATTCAGTCTGTAGAGTTTATATAACTTCCTGCGACTGCAGTCTTTTTTAGGAGAATGGTTTTTGAACGAGATACCGGAATAGTGATCAAAAACGTCGAGCCTAGTTTCGAGCTTTCGACCGTGATGGTGCCCCTGAAACTTTCTTCCACATATTGTTTGGTGGCATATAAGCCGATGCCGTGACCATTTGCTTTGGTTGTAAAATTGTTTTCAAAAATCTTTTTGAGCAATTCTTTCCGAATGCCACTCCCGGTGTCGCTGACAAAAACCAAAAAGTGGCGAGTTTTGGCTTGAGCCATCGTCGATACGTTGATTCGGCGTTCAGACGGACTTGAGTAATCCTCGAATGATTCGAGCGCATTTGAAATTAAATTTGTGATGCAGTGAATAAAGGCAATTCTGCTACCAATAAGCTGTGTTTTGGTTTTTGCTTGAAACGAACATTGAATGCTTTTCTGTGCTGCTGTGGCAGCGAATGTCCCGAGGATGTTTTTTATTTCAGTATTTGGGTCGAACGGCGCGTCGGCTATACGAGTGATATGTGATTTGAGAAGAGAGGAAACATGTTCCATGTGCAACCGGGTTTGTTCTGATTTTTTTGAATATTGAAGTAACCGTTCGCTGTCGCGGTGTAAATTTTCCTGCAGTTGATCCATGGAAAGCGTTAAGGCTGTAATGTGGTTAGAAAGATCATGAAAGACAATTCGGGCTTTTTTGCCAAGCTCGGCGAGTTCGGCAATCTCTCCGATTTTATGGACACTTGGCAGACGAAGTTCTGATTTCATGGTGGTGGCTTGGATCAGGATGAATGTGTTAGCGGGAAGCGATTTTGTATCCACGGCCAGGTACGTTCCAGATCAGACGATCTTTGCCATTTTCAAGTTTTTTTCTTAAATTAAAAACGTGTGTTTCGATGGTATTTGAAAATGGATTACCATCGAGATCCCATACATGTTCTAGAATCGTTCCCCGAGAAACTACTTCGCCGCTGTGTTGAATGAGAAGTTCGAGCAATGAATATTCTTTCCGTGTCAGGTAGATGTCATTTTTGCCGCGCTTTACTTCATGGGTTTTTGAATTGAGAACCAGATCGCCAATGACCAGATTTTCAGGAATGACAGCGTGTGGTCGACGCAGTATGGCTCGGATTCTTGCCAACAATTCTTTGAATGAAAAAGGTTTGGCGACGTAGTCATCCGCTCCGGCGCTCAGAAGCTTCGCCTTTTCTTCGGGGTCGGTGATGACAGAAATCAAAATGACTGGAATGCTTTTGCCAGCTTTTCTAATATCTCGGCAAACTTCGATACCACTTTTCTTTGGGAGGTTGTTGTCCAGGAGTATGAGATCGTAGTCGTTTGTTCTTGCAATGTATGAACCGCGTTCGCCGTCTTCGGCGGTGTCGACGGAAAACATTTCTGACTCTAGGCCAATCTTTAAATGCTCGCGAATTTCTTCGTTGTCCTCAATTATCAGTATGCGCATAGGAATGTATTATCTGTTGTTGGTAACTGACAACAAAATAGACCAATACGGGAAAATACGCAAAATTGAGGATGTGGAGAGCGTGGGGAAAGGGCGGGGATAGGATGATGGCTGGTTGACTGACTGCAGGATGGACTACAGGATGAAGGTGAGAAAAAGAACGGCGATGACAATTCTGTATATGCCAAAAGGGGTAAAGGTATGGTTTTGGATGTATGAAAGGAGAAAGCGGATGGTGATGAGAGCTGCAATGCCTGAGACTATAAAACCGATGCTGAGGTTTAGAAGGTTACCACTGAGCGAGTTGAAGTTTTTGAGTAAGTCGTACAGCGCCGCGGCGGCCACCGTCGGTATGGCCAAGAGAAACGAAAATTCCGCCGCGGCTTTTCGACTTTTGCCAAAAAGCAAAGCGGGCACGATCGTCGCTGCTGCTCGGGAAACTCCGGGCACAACAGCTAAAGACTGAATTACGCCGATGCAGAATGCCTGCTTGTAGCTAATATCTTCAGCTGTAGACTCATTAGCTTTTATTTTTTTCACATACACGCGTTCGACGACAACAAGAACGATACCGCCGACGATTAAACTCCAAACCGCTATCGTTAGGTTTCCCAACAAAAACTCCTTAATAAATGAATAGAGAATAAAACCGATAATTGCAGTGGGAATGAAAGCGAGGCTGACCTTTTTTACCAGTACAAAATTCTTGGCGAGGCGTGGACCAAACTGATACACGACTGCTGCTATTGCCCCAAGCTGAATTATAATTTCAAAACTTTTTAAAAAATCACTCGAGGCAATATTCAAAAGTTTAGCGGTGAGCATGAGGTGAGCAGTCGAAGAAATGGGCAAAAATTCCGTGATTCCTTCGACAATGCCGAGTATTATTGTCTGAAAAATTGTCATTTCGTAATCGTATCACAGCTTTTTTGAGTTTTATGTGGTCGGTGCTATATTGAAATCATGAAAATAAAAATCATCGTCCTCGTCTTGGCTTTCATAGTTATTGCTGGAATCGTGCTGTTTTATCAGACGGAAAAAAAGGCCATACTTACCATTTCTACCTTTGAACAATGTGCAGAAAATGGTTTTCTTATTTTGGAATCATATCCTGCGCGATGCACCACTTCGGATGGCCGTACTTTTACACAAATAATTAAAAATAATCCAGCTGATACCGCAGCCCAGTCCAGCCACAAGCTCATTTCGGTGGCTATTCCCACGCCTCGCAGCCTCATTCAAAGCCCCCTTACCGCCACAGGTACAGCACGAGGATATTGGTTTTTCGAAGCCTCCTTTCCGATCGAATTATTCGATGAAAATAATCAGCTGATTGCCCAGGGAATCGGCCAAGCGCAGGGTGACTGGATGACTGAAGATTTTGTGCCCTTTACGGCAACCCTCACGTACACAAATTCCGTCGAACAAAACGGCACATTGGTATTCAAAAAAGACAATCCTTCTGGATTGTCTGAAAATGATGATGAACTGCGCATCCCCGTTGTTATCGGAGCACAATAAATCACGTCATTTTTCGGTTGTTCACAGTTACTCTCTGTCTTTTTGTATGCCTTACATGCCGAGCACGACCGGAATGACGATCGGTTTTTTGGCAGTTTTTTGAAAGAGGAAGCGGCTGACGGCGTCGGTGACGCTCGACTTTACGTATTCGAAGTTAATTGGGTTCATTCCTTCGGTTGTGGTTTCGACTGTCTTTTTAATGATCAGGCGAGTTTGCTGAAGGAGGTCCTGGGATTCTCGCAGATAGACAAAGCCTCGGGAAATAATGTCGGGCGATTTTCGGAGCTTGCCGGTCCGCGCATTGATTGTGGCAATGATGACAAACATGCCCTCTTCGGCGAGCATTTTTCGGTCGCGGATAACGACTTCCTGCATGTCGCCAATGGTGAAGCCTTCAACCATCATGTCGTCTGACGGCGCTTTTTCTTTCAAAATAGTAATGCTCTTGCCGTCGGGAGTTATTTCAATAACACTCCCGTTGTCTGGTACGACGATATTTTCTTTCGGTGTGCCGAGCAGGTGCGCGAGTTCAGCATGCATTTTGACGCGGTAATGCTGACCGTGGACCGGCATAAAGAATTTGTATGGAATCTGCTTGTGAATCCATTCGAGCTCGCCACGCTTGCCGTGGCCAGATGCATGGACGTCAGAATCGAGGTAGGTAATGATTTTCGGATCATGACGGTACAGGTTGTCTTTGAGTTTGTCGACTGCCTTTTCATTTCCCGGAATGACAGAGGAAGAGAAAATGATGGTATCGGTTTTGTTGAGCTTTACTTGCTTGTGAGTTTTGTTGGCCATTCGCATGAGCGCCGCAAATTCTTCGCCCTGAGCACCGGTTGAAAGAATAAGAATTTTATTCGGTGGATATTTGTCGATGTCTTCGATCGGCACAATGTGGTCGGTTTCGACAAGGTGTAAGTGTTTGATGATGTCGACGTTGGTTTTCATGCTTCGACCTTCAACAACAACTTTTTTGCCATATTTTTTGGCCATTTTGATGAATTCAATAATGCGCTCAACCTGAGAGGCAAACGTAGCGATGACGATTCGGCCGGGCACATCTGCAACGATCTTGTCGATCGTGTTCATGACATGGGTTTCAGACATAGAAAAACCTGGACGATCAATACCGGTTGAATCCATGGCCAGCAGAAGAATGTTTCGGTCTTTGAACATTTTGTATTGCTCAACTTCCTTTGGGTTCGGCACGCCGTTTTCGTTGTCGACGCGGACGTCACCAGTGTTCACAATGTCACCAAAAGGTGTCTCGATGATGATGCCTGTTGAGTCGGGAATGGAATGAGTGAGACCGAAAAAGCGAACTTTTAAATTGGCGGTTAAAGGCACCGCGCCGTCGTCGGCACCCACGATTTTAATATCGAGCGCAGGTACGTGCGGAAATTCTTCATGACGCTTCTTCATTAAAAGTGCGCCGAATTCACGAGTGTAAATTGGTGGGTTGCCGAGACGTTCGATGAGGTAGGGAACGCCGCCGATATGATCCAAATGACCGTGCGTAATGACGAGAGCTCGGATTTTGTGTTTATTTTCTTCGAGATATTTTACGTTTGGCAAAATGTAGTCGACGCCAGGAGTTTCGTTGTCGCTAAACTGCACTCCGCAGTCGATGACGATAATGTCGTCTTTGTACTCGACCATCATCATGTTTTTGCCGATTTCTTCGACACCACCCAAAGGAATGATGCGCAAATTTTCCCCCGGTGGCGGAATTTTTACAGTCTCCTTTTTGCGGTTTGGATTGCCATTATTGTGGCGATCGCCGCCGTGGCCGCCGTGGTTGTTTGAAGGCCCGCGTCTGTTGCCGTGGCTTGGAGGTCGTCTCATTCCTGACATTCTTCCGCTTCGTTCGATTCTTTGCTGCATGTTATTTTCTCGTATATTACGTATTAATTTTTTAATTGGTTGTGTATGGGCTTTTTGCGATGATTTTCTATTCTTCGTATGCAAAGAATTTCCAGACCTTGCTCGTTTCCATATACCACTCGTTCACATTCAGAAATCTTTCTCCGGGTTCAGTCAGTTCGCCGATCGAAATATTTTGGAGTTTTTTCGGCAAGACATAAATGAAGTCGGGTGAATATATGAAGACTGCCGGCAAATCTTTTTTGAATAATGACACGAATTCGCTGGCTTTTTGGATGCGCTCGTTTCGGTCCTGGGTCAGACGCAAATTTTCCAAAATCTTGTCTGCGGTTATGTTTGCGTATAAGGCAATATTGAGACCGGGGTCGTTTCGCTGCGACGAATGCCAGAACGGATACAGGTCAAATTCTCGGCCGACCACTTCGCCAAAAAGAAGCGCATCAAACTTTCGGGGACGAATGACGTTTTGATTCAAGCTGCCGATTTCAAAAAATTTGAGAGTAACTGCTGCGCCAATCTTTTCCCAGTCTCGCTTTACTTTTTCGGCCGCTTTTTTAAGTTCGGGAGCGTCGCCGGTGGCCAAAGAAAATGAAAGTGGTACGACACCATTGCTAATCTTTTTTTCCATGATGCCGGTTTTGGTGTTGAGCGTCCAGCCTGCTTTGGTGAGGATGGTGATCGCTTGGTCGGCATGGGAAAGCGGACTTGTGTTTGTTTGGGTGCTTGTGGCGCTGGTGAGGACATCTGCGTTGGTGGAGGTTGCGGTTGAAGTGGTGACAGGAACGGGTGAGTCGATGGTTGTGGCATAACCGGCAAAAATGTCGTTGACGATTGCATCTTTGTCTATGGCGACCGCAAGCGCCTCTCTGACCTCGTTGTTGAGAAAAACTGTTGCTTGGCTTTGATTGAAAAAGACGCCGAAGACACGGGGAAGCGGCGAAGCGATTATCTGGTCTTCTGCTGGGTTGAGGCTTTTGAGGTTTTCGGGGGAAACGCCGCTCATGCTGTCGATCTCGTCGTTTGCAAACGCGGTGACGAGCTCTTTTTCATTCTGATAAAAACTCAAAATGATATTTGAAACAAACGGTTCATTTAGAGCGTAATCTTTAAACGCTTTCAAAACATAGAAGGTGGGCAGTCCGTATGAATTTCTTTCGACTTTGCGTACTTTGTACGGCCCGTTACCGGTCGCAGTAACATTTAATTCGCTGAAAGAAAATTCATCAGATGGAATGTTTTTCCAAACATGGTACGGAATAATGCCGATTGTAAAATTTTGGATGAATGGCGCGTATGGCTGTTTGAGGGTAAAGGAAATTTTGTGTGAGTCGATTTTTTGAACGACAACACCTTCCCAGGTGAGGCGCTTTGGGCTTTTGATGGTTGGGTCTTGGATTTTTTGAATGGTGAATTCGACGTCGTCGGTGGTGATTCTTTTTCCGTCATGAAAATAGATGTCGTCTTTGAGGGTAAAAGTATAGGTGCGGCCGTCCGCAGAAATTTCATGGCTTTGGCTGAGGTCGCCGATGAGTTCGCCTTGTGAGGTGGCGCGGAGTAGGCCTGAAAAGACGAGCGAGGTCAGGTCTTTGTCGGCATCAGAAATGGCAAGAACCGGGTTTACGAATCGCGGTACACCAATGATGCCTTCGGTAATCGTGCCGCCGTAGTCAGGAACGGCTACGAGAAAGCGATTGTTGAGGTTGGCAAGTAAAATGAGGCCAGAAGCGACCGCTACGGCCAAGAGGACATAAAAAGCCACCCGTTCTGTTAAATGAAAGTCGTGTATCGCTTTGTAAAACGACCGCAGAAACGGCCCGCGCGAGGGGCTCTGTGAAGTTATTGGATTGTATTGATCCACGGAGAGTTGGCTTGCATGTGCAAGCGATGCTTGAGCTGGTAATTAGCTAAAAAGAAGGCTGATGAGAGCCGAAATGGCAAAGAGGGCACCGAGAACGATCGTGCCGTAAAACAGAGTTTTTTCCAAACCGCGTCTTTCTTGGAAGCCAGCAGAAAAGCCGTCAGCGCCGAATGCACTTCCGAGGCCCGCTTCTGATCTCTGGAGCAGAATTGCACCAATGAGGAGAACCGAGAGGATAACCTGAATTACGGGCAAAGCCGTAGTGATGAAAAACGCCATTTCGAGCATTATACTAGTTCTAATGAAATAGGCAACTTTGCTGGTCTTTTTATAACATTTTTCTGGATGCTTATAAAAACAAAGCCCCTCGAGGGAGGGGCTTGGGTAGAGGTGTGGAAGTGGCCTACTTGGCCATGGTGATTGCAGAACCTTTGGGGGTCTGGGGATTCTCAAATCGATGCTTTGCATCAGCGTAGCCAGGGTCGTCTTTGCTGATGAGAGTGAGTCGATGTGTCTCTTCGTAACCCCTGAGTGCGTAGCCGTTAAAAAAACCAAGTGACCGGGTGCCGATTTTGCCGCGCCTCTGGCTACCGATGATTGGTTCAAGCAATTCGATCCTCAAAGTATCGATCCCATTGACGAGATACACACCATCGAGTCGCGACTTGAGCGGGAGTTCCTTTGGTTCCGACGCCACATTCATGCCGTCTTCGCTCAACTCACGCGACACACTCTGAACGAAGTCACCCCGCATCGGGTAAATAGTCTGATCGGTCAGCTTGATAGTGGCGTTCATGATTGTGACCGCTTCAGGCTCAGGTGACCGATAGCTTCGTAAGAACCATACACCGAAGGCTATGGCCGGCACTGTTATCAATAGAAAGACTGCGCGTTCAATGGGGGTCTCAAGAAATGAGACTCGGGGAAGCTTCATCTCGAATCTCCTTCCTGCTGGGGGTTCCGAACTGGTAACAATTCTATGTAAACTCTATAACTTTATTTGCATGTGTCAAATTAAAATTTTGCCATGTTAGTAATTTTTTCTCTGTAGGTTCAACATAGAGATTCGTTGACTTCAAGACTCGGCACCTCCTATACTTTTGCTACAGAACAAACGTTATTATCTCAATTTTATATACAGACATGAAAAAAGATAATTCAAAAAAGACGAAGACAAAAGAAAGTTCTCCAAAGAAAAAGCCGGCGTCAGTAAAAGCAAAAGTGCCCGAAAAAAAGGTGTCTGAAAATTCTGTAAGTCCAAGACAGGAATCAAAAAGCCAGATGTCAAAGAATTCTTTCAATATTCAACCAGTAGGCGACCGAATTTTGATCAAGCCTTTTTTAGTTGAAGAAACTCAAGGTAAAAATAGTTTCGGCATTATTATTCCTGATACGGTCAGTAAAGAAACTCCAGAACGTGGCAAAGTGCTTGCGGTTGGCGGCGGCAGATACGATGCAAGCGGCAACCTCGTACCAATGTCCGTCAAAACCGGCGACACCGTAATTTTTTCTAAATATGGTTTTGATGAAGTCAGTGCAGGCGAAGAAAAACTCTACATTTTAAAAGAAGACAACATTTTAGCGATTGTTAGCTAACGTATATATTTTTTAATTTTTAATTTCTGAAAAACTATGAGCAGAACCATTAAATTCGGAGAAGAAGCACGAAAATCTTTGAAGCGCGGTATCGATGTTGTCGCTGATGCCGTGAAAATCACAATCGGTCCACGTGGCCGAAATGTCGTGCTCGATAAAGGGTATGGCAGTCCGACCATCACCAACGACGGCGTGTCGATTGCCAAAGACATCAGTCTTCGCGATAAATTTGAAAATATGGGCGCCGAGATCGCCAAAGAAGTGGCCACCAAAACCAATGACATCGCCGGCGACGGTACGACGACTTCAGTTATTTTGCTCCAGGCTATTGTGAACGAGGGTATGAAGCATACGACCATGGGCGTAAATGCCATGCAGCTTCGAAATGGTATTGAAGCGGCGACACAGGAAGCGCTCAAGGCGTTGCGTTCCATTGCCAAGCCGATCAAAAGCCAGGACGAAATCCGCCAGGTGGCGACAATTTCCGCCGAATCTGCAGAAATTGGAAAAATTATCGCTGATACGATCGACAAGGTTGGCAAAGATGGTGTGGTGACAGTCGAAGAATCACAGTCCATTGGCATCGACTCAGAAGTTGTCGAAGGCATGGAATTCGACAAAGGCTATGTGTCGGCATATATGGTGACGAACCCCGAACGAATGGAAGCGCACTATTCCGACACGGCAATTCTCGTAACCGACAAAAAAATCTCAACCATTAAAGAAATTTTGCCGCTGCTAGAAAAAGTTGCTGCAGCCGGCAAAAAGGAGCTCGTGATTATTGCCGAAGACGTCGACGGCGAAGCACTCACTACGTTTGTGGTAAACAAACTCCGTGGCGGTTTCAACGTGCTCGCGGTGAAGGCACCTGGTTTTGGCGACAAGAAAAAAGAAATGTTGGCGGATATTGCTGTTATGGTCGGCGCGACAGTTGTGTCCGAAGAACTTGGAGTGACACTCGAAAATGCCGAGGTTTCGGTTCTTGGTCGGGCCAGCAAGATTATTTCTACAAAAGATAAAACCATCATCGTCGGCGGTAAGGGCAAAAAGAGCGATATCGATGAGCGGGTGGCAAGCATTCGCAAGCAGCGAGAAAATACTGATTCAAAATTTGAAACTGAAAAATTTGACCAGCGTATTGCAAAACTTTCAGGCGGCGTGGCGGTCATTCGGGTTGGTGCAGCAACTGAAACCGAAATGAAATATTTGAAGTTGAAAATTGAAGATGCAGTGAACGCAACAAAAGCAGCGATCGAAGAAGGCATAGTGGCTGGCGGCGGCAGTGCCCTCATTCGTACCGCGAAAAAAATCGCTGACAACGATTCTTTGGCTTCGGCACAAACCGCCGAACAAAAAATCGGCTTTGAAATTATCCTCAAGGCGCTCGAAGCGCCGCTCAAGCAAATCGCCATTAATGCCGGCAAAGACGACGGCTCGGTTATTGTAAATAAAATTATGGAGTCGCTTGAAACAAGTGCCGGCTATGACGCCCTTTCCGATACGACCGAGAAAAATATGATTGAACGCGGCATCATCGACCCTGTTAAGGTGACTCGCACGGCGCTCGAAAATGCCTCGTCAGCTGCAGCAATTTTGCTGACAACCGAGGTGGCGATCTCCGAAGAACCGAAAGAAGAAAAAATGTCTGGTGGCGCCATGGGTGGTGGCATGTCGGGCGGTATGGGCGGTATGGACTACTAGTGTTTGCATGAAAGGTGTTTGCATAAAAATGAAAGAAAATAAAAAATCCCCACTGTTCGGGGATTTTTTATTTGTCGTACGCGACTAGTGTATAATGAACGAACAAGTTTAGTGGAATTGTCTATATGCACAGTAAAAAAATAATTTTTGCGCTCATCGGTGCGGTGATAATCGTGATGGTGTCTGGCGTAGTTTTTACCGGCACCCAGAATATTTTTAAGCTGAGTCAGCTCGGACAGCTTTTGCAGATTCAAAACACGACGGGGCTGATTTCAGATGGTGTGACAGGAACACCACCAGCACCCTCAAGCAATGAATACTGTTCGGGGTACAATGACGACCGCGATTATCTCTATAACCTAGACACTCTTGTTTTCACCAAAAACGACGGCACTGAAAGTTTTATTGCAAAAAGACGAAGCGACAATAAAATAGTAAGGCAAGATTTTTCTGATGAGCGTTTTTTCCTCGATCGTAGTGGTGGCACAGTCGCAACCACGTACGACATTGTTGAAAAATGCGGTGGTGTGGATATCGTGTACACGGTTCGTAACACAACTGGCCAAAACCAAAACGCTCCAGACTTCCGGGTAGATGGCATCAAGCAGCATACCTCGGGAGATTTCTACATTCTCGATCAGCCGGTTTCGGGATATCTTCGAAATGTAAAAAAGGCCAATGGCACGGTCACCAACGTGTTTCTTGGCGCAGCAGGTGGTGAAAACTACGAATACGGTCCGCTGACCTATCCAAATTTTTATTATTCGCCTGTGCTTGTCACAAACGACACGGATTTTGTCGCCGGTTCCGGTTTCCTGTACCCATATTTACAATACAAACACGACATCGTTCCTCAAATTACAAAAGTAACTTCGGGTCAGCAAACATCGACATGGCGGCATGAATATCGCCAAGTGCCGACAGACTCATACCAAAGCCTAGGGCCAAATGAACAGCGGTCGTATACCGTCTCGCTTCGCTTCACCGAACCTCGTTCGTGGATTGTGACGCTCGAAGGTTACAAGAAATTTTTTAAACAAACATATGGAAATGTCGATGTGGTAAAACCGCAGGATTTTCGCCCAATTTACGGCACGGGTTTGGCCTATGGCGATGTCTACAATGCCATCACCAATCCGCGTTCATATACCAACGTCAACGGTGCTCCGTTTAGCAACTGGCAAGATTTTGTAAATCTTGTGTTGCCTGAGCTGCAAACTCGCGGATATAAAAGAACTATGTTTTGGACGGCGAGCGGTTTGTATGCCCAGGACTCAACTTGCATTGTCATAGGCGAAAACAATGTGCCGAACTCGCAGAACTGCAATTATCCCCCGGCATTCATGGATTTTGTGAGTTCGCTGCAGAACTCGGTGTCGAGTCTTGGTGCCTTCGCACAAAATGGCATCGACCTCGGTTTTTGGTGGGGAAGAGGTTCATACGTGCCAAACGTCGACGCGTGGAATCCGTCTTCTGTTCATATTTTCAATCCAAATAATTCTTCCGACACCTCTTTCATGAATCGGCAGCTTGACCTGGCGTACGACCGCGGCGCAAAAATAATCGGCCTCGATGCATTCGGTGGTCCGCTGTGGGATCGATACACTCGAATTGACCAAATGAAACAGCGAACGAGCAATAAAATTATTTTTGCTCACGAAGGCGCGGGTCCCGACATCATGCATCGAAAAATGGCAAACTTCGTGACGTCAGCTGGGATGACCTGGTGGACGCAGTACGACAAAACCAGACTCGTGGGTCCCGACGTATTGAGCCGGTACTTGAACAACGGTTCAGAAAGCTGGGCGTTCATGGAACGACCGCCGTACTGCGGTGTGACTGAAATGGAAAAAATGGCCCATTGGGGATTCACGCCACTCTACATGGGTATTTGTGCAGGAGTGTATCCCGTCACTCTGGCAAATCTTGATCTAAGAATTAACCAATGTTTCGACAATATCGACAATGACGGCGACGGCAATGTCGACTGGCCGTTTGACTATGGCTGCGACAGCGCCGAAGACAATGCAGAATATTCATCAAATGAACGCATCGCTCCAAACCAAGGCACAACCCCAGGGCCAACTCCAATCCCAGACATTCCCGGAAGTCCGCCTTCTGAAGGGTCTTCGTCCCGAAACCGAGGCTCGTCTGGCAGCACCGCAAGTCGCATCGAGACATTCCAACTTTTGCAAAGAATTCAAGAATTGCAGGCGATTATCCTCCAGCTCCAAGCTCAGATTGCACTTCGAAACGCAAGCTTGCAGGGAACGTCTGCACCGGCAAATCCTTCGCAGTCATCTACCCCAACGGCTCCGACCGGCTTGCCAAGTTCATTCACCTTCACGCGAGACCTCGGAATCGGCAGTACAGGCGCAGATGTCACGATGCTGCAAAGATTTTTGGTGGAAAAAGGTTTTCTGGTCATTCCTTCCGGGGTTGCATATGGTGAATTCGGCCAGCTTACCAAAACCGCTCTGGCGCGCTACCAGGTTGCTGGCGGAATTACGCCCGCCGACGGCTACTTTGGGGCTCTCACTCGTATCCGGGTCAACAATCTCTTTACGAATCGCTAACGAGGGAGCGTGTGACGTTTGCCAACCTTATTTCGTCGCGTGTGGCCATTCTCCATGCTACAATTGATCCGTTCATTCGAAAGGGTTATTTTATTTATCTAAATAATTTCATGTACATACTTCTCATCATTATTGTGGCTGTCGTTGTGTGGCTTGTGTGGGCGTACAACAATTTTATCCGCAAAGTAAATCGCTCAAAGGAAGCGTTGGCGGATATCGACGTGCAGTTGAAGCGTCGCTACGATCTCATCCCAAATCTCATCAATACGGTGAAAGGGTATGCGGCGCACGAAAGCGGCACGCTCGAAAAAGTTGTGCAGGCTCGGGCGAGCGCTATGCAAGCAACCGCTCCCGCAGAAAAAGCCGAAGCCGAGAAAACTCTCGCTAGTTCGCTCAAATCCGTTTTTGCAATTTCTGAAGCCTACCCAGACCTCAAGGCCAACCAAAATTTTCTCGCTCTTCAAGCCGAACTTTCAGATACGGAAAATAAAATTCAGGCCGCTCGTCGTTTTTACAATGCAAATGTCCGCGACCTCAATACTGCCGTCGGTTCTTTTCCTGGAAATTTTATCGCCAAACAATTCAAATTTACCCAGATGGATTTGTTTGATCTCGAAGCCAACGATGTCGCTCGCCAGAACGTCGAAGTAAAGTTTTAGCACACCGCGAACTTTTCCTGTCGGAATTGTAGCCACTGTGTACGATCCATAGTATGTATGCTCACCACGATTCGAATATTCGAAAGACTTGGTTTTTGATGGCCGTGTTTTTTGTGGTGGTAATCGCTATCGGTTGGGGCTTCAGCTATTTCTACGCCGATCCATCGATCCTCTATGTGTTTGTGGCGGTCAGTATTTTCATGAACGTGTTGAGCTATTGGCAGTCAGACAAAATTGTCTTGTCGATGTACAAAGCGCAACCGGTGACCCATGAAAGCAATCCAGCGCTTTGGAATATTGTTGAAAATTTGGCCATTACCGCGGGTTTGCCAATGCCCAAGCTCTACATTATTCCCGAATCGCAACCCAATGCGTTTGCGACCGGTCGAAACAAAGACCATGCGGCTGTGGCGGTCACGCAGGGCTTGCTTGGCATTCTCGACAAAAATGAGCTTGAAGGTGTCATTGCCCACGAGCTTTCGCATATCGGCAACCTCGACACGCTGGTGTCGACGGTCGTTGTGGTGCTCGTTGGTTTTGTGACGCTCATTTCCGATTTTTTCTTGCGGAGCCGCGGTTTGGGTATGCGAAGCAACAATGACCGCGGCGGGAATATCCAGGGGATTTTTTTCATAGTCGGCATTGTCCTCGCCATTCTTTCGCCGATTATTGCGGTGTTGATTCAGTTGGCTATTTCTCGTAAACGTGAATTTTTGGCCGATGCGTCGGGTGCGCTGTTGACCCGCTATCCTGCCGGGCTCGCAAGCGCTCTTGAAAAGATTTCCCAATATGGAACAATGCCGATGCAGCGCGCAAGCAATGCCACCGCGCATTTGTTCATTGCCAATCCGTTTGGCAGCACTTCAAAAAAGTTAAAAGGACTTTTTATGACGCATCCGCCGACTGAAAAACGCGTCGCTGCGCTCCGCGAAATGGGGAAGTAACAACAAGCCCGCGCTTTGCGTGCCACAGTATGTATTACGTTTGTTGGTCTGGTTTGTGTTCGTAGTAGGAGGGTTCGCATAGCGGTCTAGTGCGCACGCTTGGAAAGCGTGTGTGGGGCAACCCACCAGGAGTTCGAATCTCCTACCCTCCGCCACATCATGGATACTCAAAAGATACAGATTAAGCTCTCATTTGTGTGGGGCTTGCAAGAGTTTGTTTTAAACGAAGTTCGAAGTCGAGCTGATTTTCATATTGCCCGAACTGACATTGATTCGCTCTATCTCGATTTCGTCGAGGATTTTTCAAAGGTTGCGAGTCTGAAAAGTGTTTCTCGTGCATATCTGGTGACGCAGGATCCAGAATATCATTTGCTCTATGTTTCAAAACATAAATCTATTATCGGCGATTTGATTGAGCTCATAAAAAATAAAAATCCGACCGCGTTTAAAACTTTCAAACTCTCATGTGCCGGTTCAGATTCTCCTCAAGCCCGAAGCATCGCTCGGTATGTAAACGAAACATTTGGTTTGGTTGAGGCGGAAGAGGCGGATCTAAAAATTCATGTCATAAAGCTGGGGGAAGTCTGGGAAATTGGCGTTCAGATCACGCCTCGGCCGTTGTCGATGCGCGAGTATAAGGTTCGAAACATGAGCGGTGCGATTGATCCGACCATTGCGTTTGCCATGAATACGCTCTGTGAACTACAGACGAAGACATCGTATTTAAATATTTTTTCCGGCAGCGCCACCTTGCTTATTGAAGCCGGGCTCGAATATCCGAATGCGGGTCCGCTGGTGGGTTTTGATTCTGATAAAAAATATCTCTCGCTCGCGATTCAGAATATTAAAAAAGCCGGCCTTATTGGTCGAATCCGTCTGCACGAAAAAGACATTTTTGATACGCCAAGTCTTGGTCCAGATGTTGGTCTAGGTGCTGGTTCAGATCTCGGTGCAGACCTCGGTATGTTCGATGTCATCACTGCAGATCTGCCGTTTGGTATGGTCATTGGAAAAAACCAAGATCTCGAGAAGTTGTATATACGTTTCGTTGGGTACGCTGAAAAGTCGCTGACATCAGCAGGCAGACTCGTGGTATACACCACCGAACACGACATGCTCGAGAAAATCCTTTTAAAATCAAAATTTAAAATAGTCAGAAGCTTCGAACTTAAATTCCTGACATCGGTTAATGCATATCTTCGACCAAAAATACTTGTCTGCGAAGTTCGGTGAAATCTGTTGACTTAAACCCGAACCGGCGGTACTATTCTCGCCGTAAGTGTCTCATATAAGTTTTCTGTTTTGAGTTGGGTGTTTCACTCGTTCAGCGGAAAAGGATAAGGGGAGTGTCTAGTCGCTTACGGCTTATAATAAAAACTAGCGTTATTGAGCCCAAATGGCAAAGAAATTGTATGTAGGAGGTATCCCTTATAGCTCGACTGATTCGAACTTGAAGGAAGCTTTCTCAAAGGCAGGAAACGTCGTTTCCGCAAGTGTTATCACTGACCGCATGACCGGTCGCTCAAAAGGCTTCGGTTTCGTCGAAATGTCTTCTGACGAAGAAGCGATGGCAGCGATTGACATGTGGAACGGAAAGGATTTTGATGGCCGCAATCTCACCGTGAGCGAAGCTCGTCCTATGACGGACCGCCCTCCACGACGTGGAGACATGTAATTCGAACGGAGGGTTTTGGAAACCGAGTACGGAACACCAAACATCTTCCAATCAATTAAATGACCAAACAAAACACCCACCCTTCGGTGGGTTTTTTGTTATACTAATTTATAGTATGAAAAATTTACAAAGAGGATTTCTTGTGGGGTTTATATTAATAACTATTGCAGTGTTGGGAATCGTTGGAGGTATCTACTATCATTTAAAAAACAAAGGTGCTGTCGATGGTGCTTCTAATATTCCTCAAGCAAAAACAACTACACAGACTGAAACTGAGAACACTTCAAAGTCTCAAAAATCAATCAGTACCACCAACTCAAATATGAAGGTTTTTCCGTTCAAGATTTCAGTATTTGATGGGGGGACGTTTGATTCTCCGTTCAGAAAAAAAGCTGAGATTACAATTTCCAAAAATAATCTCGTTCTTGCAAGTGTAACTACGGAGGTCTCGTCGTATATTTTTAGTATTCCGGCCGGAATGTATTCTGTTTTTATAAAGGCGGAAGGGTATAAGGAAGAAAACCGAAGTATCATTGTTGGCGCAATAAATGATATCGGTCACAACCAAGCGGCATTCTCGTTACACCCAAATAGGATATAACGCTAAACAATGAAATTTTTTTTTGTAAATATAATTATCGGTCTGGTTATTGTAATGGCTGCTGTGTATGCTGGAATCTTTTTTCGACATCAAAATCAAAAAGGACTTGCAGCGGTGGTGCTCAATAGTCAAAAAGAAAATAATGAATTTTCTTCAGAGAAAATAAATCCTCAAGAAATATTGTTATTAGTTCGTCGAATTAACCAGCAAATAGGAGAATTTAATGTGCAGAAACAAATCCCAATATTTCTAAAGAATGACCCCACACCAACCTCAAGAAACGGTGCTAGCTTGCAGCAACAGGACTCCGAATCAAAATTTTTAGAAGTCGATACTCTGAGTGCTCAGGCAGTAAATTCCATTAAGAAACTTCCGGAAAACGGTGAATATGGTACGCAGGTTGCGCAATCTCCCTCTTTAAAAATTTTAATTGACGAGCGGTCGAGTCTTTTGACGACTCTCGCAAAAATGGATGCAAATTTATTTTTCTCTGCTCAATTAAAAGATGAAACAATAAAAAAGATTCCTCAATCGTTTGTTTTAGGAATTGAGAAGCCTGTAACACTCACAGGGAAAATAGATGTCGTACACTATGATGATTTTAAAGATTCAAAAAATTCTTACTTCAGGTACTTTCTGAAAGCGGGAAATGAAAAACTAGAACTGTATGTTACCTCCCCTCTATATACGACTTCGGGTGAAACGTTTACGATTGAAGGGCTACGCATAGGAAATGTGCTCGTTGCTCACATTGAAGGCATTGAACATATTGTTCCACCAGTTAACCCGTATTCTCCACGTGAGGAGCCAGATTCAGTTGGAGAACAGCGAACCTTGGTACTCCTTCTTGATTTCAGAGACTCCCATCCGATAAATATTTCTCCAAACGCCATCCACAATATTCTTTTTGATGGCAAGTTTAACAATTTTTACCGAGAGCAATCGTATAATAAAATTAATTTTTCTGGGGATGTGTTGGGTTGGTATCCATTTCCAAGAAACGGAAATCATTCATCGTATGTTGATATTCCCGAGATAGAAGAATTTATTACGGATAACACCATTGATTTAAGCTCGTATGATCGTTTATTTGTTGTTACTTCAGATACTTATGGAGGTTTAGGAACTGTTGGAAAAGTATCATTAACCACACAAGGCACAGAGCACCTGGTATCAATTGGGTGGGTTGGTCTTTCGTCAATTTTGGAGTTAAGCCAGTCATATAATGGTCCGCTTGGGCCATATGTTTTGAGCAACTTTGAATCTGTCTTTAGCCATGAGGCAGGGCACAATTTGGGTGTTATGCACGCAAACGGTTTAGATTGTGGAACCCAAAGATTAAGAGGAAATTGCGATCATGTGGAGTATGGAAACAGTTTCGATGTGATGGGTACAGGTGTACGGGCGACTCACTTTAATGCATTTTACAAAGAGTTATTAGGTTGGATAGAACCTCAAAATAAAATCGCAATCACACAAAGTGGTCGATACACCCTAGATGCTCTTGAAGCAGGGGTCATGGCCGGAAATATTAATATTTCAAAAAACTTCGCAACAATTCAAAGAGAAAATTCTACCGTCATTCCTTTTTATCTTGAGCATCGTAATGGAACTGGATTTGATATAGGTATGACACAGGGATCTCTTTTTGACACGTTCTACAATCTCCAGGGTTTATTCGTCAATAAGATTGTACGCTCATCGCCTGTTAATCAATTTCCTCACCTATTAGACATGAATCCAACCGCTCAGGATTGGAACACAGATTTGTCGAGAGCAACCTTAAACTACGGGCAAGTATTTGTTGATGTAAATAACGGAATTACAATCGGTCCATTTATTCAAGCTGCCACATCATCAATAACCTTTGATGTCGATGTAAAACAGCCCGAATGTCAGAGGGGAACACCTATTTTTGATCCAATCCTTTATCATTCTTCAACTTTAACTGTAGGACAAGATGGTTTCATCACTCTCTTCTTTGATAATGGTGATTCTGTGGTTTGTTCGGAATCAAAATTTAAGGTTGAAAGCTCGATCCCAGCCGCATGGTTACCTGCATACCCCCCTGAAATACCTATTATTCCTAATGATAATGATACAGGGACTGTATCTCAAGAGATTTATTTTAGTCTTCCTGAAAATGTTCCACCAGGTATATATCCTGTCACAGTGAGCGTAATTAATAAGACAACTGGTTACCGCCGCGACAGACAGGTGACTATTCGCGTAACAACTGCGCCGATAATATTTTCTATTGACCCTACTGTGGGTAGAGTTGGTTCAGAGGTGAGAATCTTGGGGTCTGATTTTTCGGATAATCCAATAGTTTGGCTTGATCATGGAGATGGTTATGCGCAGCTTGTGCCAACATTTTCTAGCTATCAAATCATTGATTTTACTATACCCTCTCGTATTTCGGATTATGTGTGTAGTGGAGAGTGCGATCATCCTACACCTTTAGGGGACTATACTGTCTTAATAAAAACCCAAGAAGGTGTACTTTCAAACCCGGTTTCTTTTGAGGTGGTGCAGTAATTGTTTACTTAATGAAGTCTCTAGAATTTAAAAAAAATAAAATACACCTTGTTTTGGGTGCGTTATTACTTTTCTTTGTGATCAGTATTGTGATTTCATTGCTCAGATTTAGTAAGGATATTTTACTTGATCAAACTATTGTTACTTCTGCGGTTACCAAAAACGTCTCAGATTCGCAGTATCTATATTCAACCACGAGTCTTGTTATGTCGAATGCGCAAGGCACTGCAAAAATTTTGGTTGACCTCGCGCAGACACCGGCCGACAGAACGCGCGGCCTTTCGGGTCGGCCGTCGCTCGAAAACGGCCGCGGCATGCTTTTTATTTTTGAAAAACCGGGCAGCTATGGGTTTTGGATGAAAGACATGAATTTTTCGATCGACATCCTCTGGCTCGATGAGCAGAAAAAAATTGTGCTCATCGAAAATACTGTGTCACCCGAGACCTTTCCAAAAGCTTTTGGTGTGGAGGTTGTTGCCCAGTACGTCTTAGAAGTTCCGGCTGGTTTTGCTCTGCAGCAAGGCGTTGTGGTTGGTGACCAGGTGGTTTTCTAGGATAGCTTCTAAAACAAACGGCTTCAAGCTGTGTATAACTCGGGTCCTACGTGCCATTTTTGGCTTAATTTTGGCTAAAAAATTCCTGATTTTAAAAATTTCCCACCGAAAATTTCTCTACTCGTAAGCAATCTAAAGGCTCATATGGCAGCGTTCACTTTACAGTGGTTTTTTGATGTTTTGTGGGTTTCTTTTTTGGCTTTTTTTATTCTTAAAAATTTTCTTGTGCGGTACAATTATTGAACTTTGCAATGTAATTAAAAATTAAGGGAAATTTAATAAGAGGGTTTTATAAAAAACTGGGTAATTTTTGAAACATAACGCCATATGCAAATTTCAATCGCCAAGCGTGACGGAACAAAAGAATTGTTCAATGCTGACAAAATTAATCGATCGATCGAGCGTGCCTGCGAGGGTCTCATCGACCCAGTCAGCAAGGTCACCCAGATCGCTATCGAAACCCAGCTTACGCTTTACGACGGCATGACCACCCAAGAAATGGACGAAGCGACCATCAACGCTGCTGTTCAAAATATCAAAGAAGATACCGACTACGACCGCATCGCGACACGCCTTCTTTTGAAAACCGTCTACCGTCGCGTCATTGGCGACTTCGAAAATGAAAAAGATACGCTTCGCCGCAAACATCGCGACGAATTCCCGTCCCATATCAAGCGGGGAGTCGAAAGCGGCCTGCTCGACCAACGCATGCTCGATAAATTCGACCTTAAAAAACTTGCAGACGCCATCGATATGCGCCGCGACGAGCTTTTTCAGTATGCAGGCCTCTCCGGTTTGCTCAACCGCTACGTCTTAAAGGATAAAAAACAGGAACCTTCAGAAACTCCGCAGTATTTTTTCATGCGTATTGCCATGGGTCTTTCATATAACGAAGCGGACCCTACGGCGATGGCAAAAAAGTTTTACGACAAGATGTCTCGTTTCGAATATATTGCCGGCGGTTCAACCAACCTCGGCGCCGGCACCACCCGTCCCGCACTTTCCAATTGTTTTCTTTTGGAAATTCACGACGACATGCATCACATTGCAAAATCAGTCTCGGACGTTCTTTTGCTTTCAAAAGACTCGGGTGGTATCGGCGCCTCAATCACCAAACTCCGCGCTTCTGGTTCACCGCTTAGTTCAAGTAACACCACTTCAAGCGGCCCAACACCTTTTGCAAAAATCATAGACACGGCCATTCGTGCCGTGCAGCGTGGTGGCAAGAAAAAAGGCGCCCTTTGTTTTTATATGGAAAACTGGCACGTGGATTTCCCCGATTTCCTCAACTGGAAACACAATGCCGGCGACGATTTGCTCCGCATGCGAACCGCCAACACCGCCGCCTTTCTTTCAGACGAATTCATGAACCGTGTTCGAAATGGTGAAGACTGGTACATGTTCGACCCAAAAGAAACGCCAGAATTAAACGAGCTCTACGGCAAAGCGTTCAGCAAAAAGTATGCTGAATATATTGAAAAAGCCAATGCGGGTCAGCTTCGCCTCTTTAAAAAAGTTCCTGCCCGCGAACAATTCCGCCAAATTCTCGTGTCGCTCCAAACCACGTCGCACCCATGGATCACCTGGAAAGATCCCATCAACATGCGCGCCCTCAACAACAATACTGGCACCATTCATATGTCGAATTTGTGTACAGAAATTTGTTTGCCACAGGACAAAGACCACATTGCTGTCTGCAACCTCGCCTCGCTCAACCTCGCTGCTCATATTTCTAACCGTGAAATTAACTGGCCTCGCCTCGAAGAATCTGTCCGTCTTGCGATTCGTCAGCTCGATAACCTCATCGACATCAACAAGCTCGCCATTCCCGAAGCGACTCGTTCCGACCAAGAAAACCGCGCGGTCGGTTTGGGTGTGATGGGTTTTTCTGACACGCTCGAACAGCTCGGCATGCCCTACGACAGCGAACATGCGTGGGATTTTGCCGATCGTATTTTTGAATTTGTGAGCTACATGGCGATCGATGAAAGCGCAAACCTCGCTCGCGAACGTGGTGTGTACAAAAACTTTCCTGGTTCTGGCTGGTCAAAAGGCATGGTGCCAATCGACACAATTCGCCGACTCGAAGAAGATCGTGGTGTTGCCATTACCGTTTCAAAAGAAAGCAAACATAAGGGTTTGAATTGGGATTTGCTCCGAGAAAAAGTTCGAAAGGGAATGCGAAATGCAACGCTTATGGCCGTCGCTCCAAATGCAAACATTGGTTTGGTTGCTGCAACAACCCCCGGCATCGATCCTCGTTTTGCTCAGGTTTTTTCACGAAATAAAATTTCTGGAAAATATCTTGACATTAACCACAACCTCGTGAAGGATTTGAAAAACATGGGTATTTGGGATCGAGTCAAAGGTGAAATTATTGAAAACCAAGGGGACATTTCAAGCATTGAAGGTATTCCTCAGCACATCAAAGACATTTACAAAACTTCCTTTACGACCGATCCATATGCATTCATCGAAGTTGCCGCTCGAGCCCAGAAATGGATCGACCAGGCACTTTCTCGAAATATGTATCTCGAAACGCGCGACATCGACGAGACAATGAAAATCTACACAACGGCGTGGGAAAAGGGTGTGAAGACTACGTACTATCTCCATATGAAGCCGCGCCATACCGCCGAACAAAGCACCGTTTCGGTCAACAAAGCAAAGAAACTCGGCAAGCTTGGTTTCGGTGCGGTCATGGGTGGCGGAGCGGCAAAGGTCGGTGCGTCTGAACCGCGTTCGTTCAGCATGCCGCTTCAGACAACTCTTACATCAATAGCCACCGATGCTTCAGGTGTGACTGTCGGCGCGACCTCTGGTGCAACCCTTTCGCCCTTAACACATGCTGATGTTGAAAAAGAACTCGTTATGGTTCAGCCTCGGGCTTCAGAAGTTGAAATCGACATTGCGCCAGCACCAAAAGAAATGATGAGTCATATGTCACATGAATCTATGAACGAAACAACGAGCGAGCATGCTGAGTCCGTTGAAAGTTTCGGTGACATGAGCGAAATTGGCGTTATGAATCGAGAATCAATGGATTCAATGACAATCGCTAAACCAGTTTCAGCTACGCAAGAAAGACTTGTTGGTGGATTTGCAAACGTTCAGCGCACCGCTCCCTCGGCGTCACAAAATGCACCTCAAGGCGCACCCAAAATGAAAGTTCATGCGCCGAGTGATCCAGCTGAAGAAAATATTTGCGATAGTTGTCAGTAGTTGATCCTTTAAAAGATATTTCGCCTGCGTAACCACAGTTCTCCAGGGTACGCATAAAACGCTGACTGCGTTTTTGCTCCTGCTCGCGCCGTCGCGCTCCGCAAGCCCCTTTCGAACTGTAGTTACGCAGACGAACACCTTTGGAACATTTGCTAATCAATTGCAGAAAATTTACAATTACGAAACTTATTTTATTAATTTATTAAACTGCTAATCAAAATCACCAATGCTACTTGGAAAAGCCTCACCGGAAGATATGTCATTGCACCCACTTCGATACAAGTGGGCCTACGATCTCTACAACACCGCCGTCCGAAACACCTGGTTTCCGCATGAAATCGCCCTCAAAGAAGATCTCGATGACTTCACAAAAATGACCGACGACGAACGTCATGCAGTGAAATTTTTGATGGCCTTTTTCAATCCAGCCGAACTCATTGTGAACCGTTCGATCGCGCTCGGCGTGTATCCATATTTAAAGTCACCGGAATGCCATCTCTATTTGGCAAAGCAAATGTGGGAAGAGGCGAATCATTGCGTGGCGTTTGAATACGTTTTGGAAACCTTCCCATTCGACCGCGAAAAAATCTTCGACCTTCACCTAGAAACTTCATCAATGAAAGCCAAAGAAGCGTTCATTAATAAATATTTGATGCGCATGACCGAACAGTCGCTCGACATCACTACGATCGAAGGCAAAAAAGATTTCATTCGAAATCTTGTTGCGACGAATATCGTCATGGAAGGCATTTGGTTTTACTCGGGCTTCATGGTGGCCCTTTCATTCCGCCAGCGAAACAAACTCCGAAACTTTGGCTCGATGATCAACTGGGTGTTGCGCGATGAAAGTTTGCATTTGCAGTTCGGCATTAATCTCATCCACAACATTCTGGAAGAAAATCAGGAACTTTTGACCGAAGAATTCGCGAACGAAATTCGCAACATTGTGATCGAAGGCGTGAACCTCGAAACTGCCTACAACCGCGACCTCTTTCCAAACGGCATTCTCGGTTTGAACGCCGACTATGTGAATCAGTACGTGCAGTACGTCGCCGACCGTCGCCTCGAAGAACTCGGCATGCCAAAGCACTACAATGTTTCAAACCCGGCAAAATGGATGTCGACTGCGTCTGACGTTTTCGAACTCGTAAACTTTTTCGAATCCCAAAACACAAGCTACGAAGTCGACGGCCGTGCCCACACCGCCACACCAAAAACCGAAAAGGCCGAAACCGCCAAAATGGGGGAGGAATAGAAGAGTAAAAATACACCCAAAAGTGAGCGTCAAAGGCCCTGAAATCTGCGAGGTCTATGACACCCACCCTTGCTGCCGAGCAGATGAAGTGGGATGGCTGGTGAAGTGTTGTTAAATGACTCGTTCCTCAAACCCTAAAACGCCTCGGCTTCACAGCCTGGGCGTTTTTTCTTTTATTCCTAGAATCCTTGACATTTATGAAATTTTAATGTTATTCTCATGAAAGAATTTAATGACGATTGTGAATCGTCCAACCAGCACTTTTACAGGAGGGAGCAGAAACATGTTAAGAAACAATGCAAGTCGGGCCTTTCATTTAGTCGAGATTCTGATCGTCGTCGTGATCCTCGTGTGTCTCGCCTTGCTCGTCATTCCGCAGTTCATGAATCCGATGCCGAACCAGATCAAGGTCTCGGGACTCGTTGTTCCGACGGATGTCGGGAAGGATGAGGCAAAACTGGGGGCAGTGATCGTCGTCAAAGAAAAAATAATGGGTTCGACCGGTCCCATCTTCCCGGGTATCTACGTGTTGAGCCAACATCGTAGCGACGGCGGTTTCTACGCATCGTTCTATGCGCCAGGCATCACCGGAGACGCGTTTATCACTCAGGCTGACATTGATGCCGCCGCCGACCACTTCGACTTCCAGGTGGCTCACTGCAATGACCCCAACCGTGATTTAATTATCCAAGACATGGTTCGCAAGAGCCGGCGGTGATGTGGAGTCTGCTCACACCAAATCGCCGCACATATGAAACCGTCCCTGCCTATCGGCTCGGACGGTTTTTTTAAACGGATTTTCGGCTTTTATAAAACATTGACATCTTCCTTATTTTAAGTTATTTTCTGTGTAGAAATGTGCGACAGAATATTTATTTCTGCTCGTGATTCAAGCGGTCAATTCAAACAACAAAGGAGACAGCGATGCAAAGGTGGACCGTGGTTGAGAAGGGTGGAGAGAAGAAATGGGAGAAGAAAAAGTGGCGCAGTTTCAATTGTAGAACAGGGTTGGGACTCGTGTCGTTGTCAGACATACTTCTGGAACATATTAAAAATACGTCGTTTCAAACACGATCATTGATTGTCTTTTCAGAAGATGAGATGGTTACTTTGGAACGTACCGCTCAACAGTATGTACGTCAATGTTCTGACCCTCTTCTTGAGATCCTGCGATTGCTTATTGTGTCGCAGATCGAACAAATTCATACCATCCCTGTCGTGGCAGTATATGTATCGGATGATCCTGTTGGGGTGCATTATACGCGCCTACCTAATTCGCAGCTTGCTCTTCATTTTCTGGGCCGTTAGGACGCCCTCTAAGCCGATATGACACAAGCAACCATGTGTGACGTGTGTTCGCGTATGTATTGCCATCAAAGCCGCTCCACCTCGGGGCGGTTTTTTATTATGAAAAATGAGGTGATGATTTTTTGCGTCTTTCGTGTCTGATATACTTACTCCATTACAATCATTTAGAAATTTAATTCAGACACGCCATGAAACAAATAAAAATTGCTATTAACGGAGCGGGAAGAATCGGCCGAGCCTTTTTAAAAGTCGCACGCGAACGAAAAGAGCTCGACATCGTGGCGATCAACGACCTCGGAAGCATCGAAAGTATCGCGTACCTTTTAAAATACGATACGGTGTATGGTAAGTCAGATTTTACCGTCGAAGTTTCTGCCGACAAAAAGTCGCTCATCATAGACGGTAAGTCAGTGGCGTTTGTAAGTGAAAAGGAACCAGCAAACCTTCCATGGAAACAATTCGACGTCGATGTCGTTGTTGAGTCGACCGGTTTTTATACTTCATACGAAAAATCTAAAGCGCATTTGGACGCAGGCGCAAAGCGTGTGGTCATTTCAGCTCCGGTAAAAGACGAACCAGTGGGCGACCTTCGAGGTGCGACCGTGCTCCTCGGTATCAATGATGAAAAACTCGAAACCTGCGACATTAGTTCGAATGCATCGTGTACGACAAATGCCGGTTCGCCGGTCATGGCAATTTTGAACGAAACGATCGGTATCGAAAAGGCCATTCTCAACACCGTGCACGGCTACACCGCCAGCCAGTCGCTCGTCGACGGTCCAAGCAAAAAAGACCTTCGCGAAGGCCGAGCGGCTGCGCAAAATATCGTGCCGTCGTCAACCGGCGCGGCCATTGCGGTCACTCAGGCTTTGCCAGAACTTAAGGGAAAGTTTGACGGTATTTCTGTGCGCGTGCCGGTGCCTGCAGGTTCGATTGTCGACATTACGTTCCTCGCCAAAAGAAATACTACCGTTGAGGAGATCAATTCTATTTTGACCAAAGCTGCTGCTGAAAAACGCTGGGAGCGAATTTTTGCGGTCACGAGCGAGCCGCTCGTGTCGTCCGACATTTTGGGCAACAGTCATGCGTCGATCGCTGATCTCGCCTTGACCCGCGTCGTCGATGGCAATCTCGTAAAAGTTATGGCCTGGTACGACAACGAAATGGGGTATACCCATGCGCTTGTTGACCATGTTGTGATGACTGGGGGGTACGTTAAATAAAAGATTTTTACACACATGACAATTTACAACAAACTCGTTCGAGATAAAATCCCCGAGATGCTTGATGCGAAGGGTGTGTTGTACGAAAAAAGAATCGCTGAGGGTGTGGAATTTAAAGTCGAACTTATTAAAAAGCTAGGGGAAGAATATGCTGAATTTTCCGAAGCCGGTGATCCGGAAGAACTGGCTGATCTTATGGAAGTCGTCGAGGCTCTCAAAAAATTACCCGAATATAGTGAAGTTGAGTCTATCCGTCAGAAAAAATTACAAGAGCGTGGTGGCTATAATCTTCGATTGATTTTAAAGGGTGAAAAATAAGCTGTCGTTTCTCGTCAACAAACCACGGCTCATTTTGCTTCTTTCGTGATAATTGTAAGGATGTTTTACTATGATTTTAAAGAATCTGTTGTTGTGTATGGACAACATTTTCACAAGTCTTAATCTATTAAGAGGGATTACTCGTGTGTTGCGAGTATGATTCCTGTTCTTTTTCATGAAAGGCGGTGTGCTATGGCTGGATGGTCTGGTTGGGCAAAGAATGATGATGGCTCGTCTTCCAATACCAAGGTGGACAATGAGGGCAATACACATCATCTGTGTGACAAGGGCGGCAGCAAGGAAAATCACAGCCATGTTGTCGTGAAGGAAACTAGTGGTGGTGGCAAGGTTGCCCACTGCAACACTCACAAGGACAAGCGATAAATTGTCCACAACCCCGTGACATTTCTGTCACGGGGTTGTTTAAATATTTCTATTTTAAATTATGATTAATTTATGACGAGAAAAGAAATTCTTTCACTGGCCGCAAAAATAATTTCAGATTATGAACTCGATTCGAAAGAGGCATGTATATGCTATGGAGGTACGAAAAATCCATTCAATAAAATTGATTGGCACGCTTTTATACATACTGATGAACCACTTTTTGACCTGGTTCTCAATATTGACCAGCTTCTCATGTTTGGTGGATCGACTGAGGAAGTAAAAAAACTCTACACGTCTGCGTTAGAGATCCTACCTAGTGATGAAAAAGTTCAGGCGATAGAAGCAATGAAAAAAAAGATGGACAATGTGAACGCGCTACCGCTCGGGGTTAGAAAGTATAAATTCATTCAATATTGCCGGGAGAACATTGAATTGGCTAATAAAAATTTCATTAGTCGACAGGAGGCGGCTTACAATATATGTGGTTCAGCCAATTATATTTTTGTGGAAACCGAAACTGACTACGATCAAATTAGAGATTTAGCGTGCGATCTAGAATTACCCACTGATTTTGCTAATGAGCCAAAGGGAGTGTGGGAAGAGCTCGGATCATTAGTTAAAAAAGAATCACTTTTATTATAATAAATAGAAAAGGCCGACGGATGTCCGTCGGCCTTGAGGTGTAGGATGTTACTTGATTTGTAGAAAATTTGAAGTTGTTTTGAAGAAATTAGGCGGCGCGGCGACGCTTGATGGCGAGTGCCAGTAGGCCAAAGGTGCCGAGTGTTCCCGGAGCGGGAACGGGCGTGAGCAAGAATGCACGTTCTTGACCGGCACCGTTGACGCCATATCCGACGATCTGGCCAAGGTCGTTGAGGTTGGTCGCTTCGAGAAGCGACCAACCGAGCGCGGGGTCGATCAAGGAATTGAGGTCGACCATGTGGTCGCCATCGAAGTAGAACGCGCGATAGGCCGAAGGGTCTGGGCCAAATTCAGCCCGGCCAACGCAGTCGCCGAAGATGTTGATACCGAGCGCTGTGCTCGAACTGCCACCCATGGCGCCAAGGTCTTGGGCCGTGCCATTGCTAAAGATGGCAGCATGCTGCTCGTTTGAGTCGTTGTAGAGCCAGCCGGCTACTTGTCCGAGGTCATTCACAGCGTAGGCGTCACTCGATGTGCCGTCCGACGGCCCGATGTCCATGACATTCGTACCGTTGTAAAGCGCGGCTCGTTGGGCGAAATCATTTGACTCACCCCAGCCGATGACTTGGCCGATGTTGTTGATGCCGCGTGCTGAATGCATGCGCACCCCATCAGCCGGCAGGTAGTGCCAGTTGCTTTCGCTCGTAAAAACGAAGGCGCCGCCGGGACCATTGCCTGTGATTTGCCCGGCATTGTTGATGCCGGTCGCTTCAGTGAGGGCTTCGAAACCGATATTATGAAGATACGTCATGGTCATGTCGCCGGCATGGTCGTATCGGAATGCCCGCGACCCCGCCGCCGTGAATGCTCTGCCGACAATGACGCCGCTGTCATTGATGTGGGTTGCCCACGAGGACAAAGTATCTGCGGAATTGAGCCCGGTCATGACACCTGCCGACCAGAAAAAAGCCTGGTCGGGCCCCTCATTTCCGTCGATCGTCGTCGATGAGTGCCCAACGACCTCGCCATTATTGTTGACCGCGGTTGGCCTGATTCGTATACCGCCGAGGGTGCCGAGGTCGGTGACCGAAAACTGGACGCCGGCATTGACCTGTTGAACAGACGACAGGATCAAGATCGCAAACAAAAGCATCGCAACAATCCTCGCAATCTTCATAGTAACTCCTTTACAAGGAACGGGGTGAAAAACAGGGAAAAGTCCTGGGAAAAGCCACAGAATACAAATCCTTTCTAACTATTTAATACCATTTAAATTAATTTAAGTCAACGCGCGATGCGCAAACGCAGGCCATATATTTTTTGATATACTATTTTTATGCAAACAATACTGATCGCTGCGGACCACGCTGGCTTTGAACTCAAACAAGAACTAATCCCATTTTTGCGCGATATGGGCTACGAGGTAAAGGATTTTGGTGCCCATGAATTTAACGCAGATGACGACTATCCAGATTCCATGATCCCGCTCGCGCGAGAAATTTCTGAAAGCGGCGGCGTGAAGCAGGGAATCATCATTGGTGGCTCGGGCCAGGGCGAAGCGATCGTCGCCAATCGTTTTCGACATGTGCGTGCGGTGGTTTTCAATGGGCAGTATCGGCCAGAACATGTGGAGCCCGGCCAGCACATTCCGCTCGAAGTTAAAACCGCTCGCGAACACAACGACGCAAACGTGTTGTCGCTCGGTGCGCGATTTATTTCCGTCGCTGATGCCAAAGAAGCCGTCAAAACATTTCTCACGATTCCGTTTAGTGAAAATGAAAACCATGTGCGTCGCCTTCGAAAAATCGACGAAATAAAAATGTAGCTATGATCGAAATCATTCCGGCGATAATGCCAAAAAGTTTTGAAGATTTAAACGAAGATCTTTCACTCGTGTCGGGTCTTGTTTCGCATGTGCAAATCGATGTTATGGACGGCGTTTTTGTGCCGAGTCGTTCGTGGCCGTATGTGAAAAACGATGACACGAAAAAAAGTGGCATTGCCGATCCAGATTTTGCACAAATTGTGAAAGAAGAGGGCGGCTTTCCGTTGTGGGAAGAACTCGATTTTGAAGTCGACCTGATGGTTTCAAACCCGCGCGTGGCAGTACCTGAATGGATTGCGGCCGGCGCCAAAAGAATTATCGTGCACGTTGAATCCATGTCTGAGCCGAAAGCGATTTTACAGGAAATAAAAAGTACTTTGCCGTCGATTGATTCGTTTTTGTATACAGAAATCGGCATTGCCCTGAATCCTGAAACGCCGAATGAAGTTGTGGAACCGCTCATTGTCGCGGAGCTTGTCGACTTTGTGCAGTTTATGGGCATTCAGAAAATTGGTTTTCAGGGTCAGCCATTCGACGAACGTGTGTTGGAAAAGATTTCCAGTTTGCGGGCTGCGCATCCAGACGTTACAATTAGTGTCGATGGCAGTGTAAATATGGAGACCGCACCGCGCTTGGTGGAAGCAGGTGCCAATCGGCTCGTTATCGGTTCAGCAATTTTTGAAAGTGAAAATATTCCGGAAGCCATCGATGAATTTTTCAATCTTGTTTCGTAAATCTCGTTCAAATCTCGTTCAAATCTCGTTCAAATCTCGTTCAAATCTCGTTCAAATTTTGTTAAAAAGTTCTTATTCCATCAAAAACTAGTAATGCCTGACATCACTGACAAAGAAATAAAAGCTCTCGAGCTCAAGGCGAATGAAATTCGCCAGTCGATCATCACTATGCTTCTCGAAGCTGGCTCGGGTCACACGGCGGGGCCGCTTGGTATGGCCGATGTGTTTACGGCTCTCTTTTTCCATATTTTAAATCACAATCCAAAGCTCCCAGCTTGGCCCGACCGCGACCGCGTCGTTCTTTCAAACGGCCACATTTGTCCGGTGTTGTATGCGACCATGGCTCACGCTGGCTATTTTCCAATGGAAGAATTAATGACGCTTCGAAAATTCGGCAGTCGTTTGCAGGGGCATCCGCACCGCGAATTTTTAACCTCGCTTGAAACAAGTTCTGGGCCACTCGGTTCTGGTTTGTCGCAGGCAGTTGGTATGGCGCTGGCCGACCGAATTGATAATGGCGTAGAAAGTCACAAAACTATTTTTGCATTGTTGAGCGACGGGGAACATGACTGCGGCCAGATCTGGGAAGCCGCTATGCTTGCAGGAAAAAATCGACTTCGAAACCTGGTGGCAATCATCGACCGCAACAACATTCAGATCGACGGTTTTACTGAAGACATTATGCCGCTCGAACCTCTCGCCGACAAATGGCGCGCTTGGAATTGGCATGTGCAGGAAATCGACGGGCACAACATGGAAGAGATCGTCGATGCGGTGAACAAAGCCAAAGCAGTTTTTGAAAAGCCGTCGGTCATCATCGCTCGAACGATTCCCGGCAAAGGTGTGCCTGAATTCGAGCGCAAATTCGAATGGCACGGCAAACCGCCAAACAAAGAAGAAGCCGAAATGGCTATTGCTGCCCTCCGAACATTCGGCGGCAAAATCCGCAGCGAACATGAATAAGTTTCTAAGTTTCAGTAGGTCTATCTTCTATCTAAAGACTGAAAAAATATTTCAACATGCTTAATTCAAATTTAAATCAAAAAGTTTTCGATACCGATGTCGAGCAAGTGCCAATTCGAAAAGGCTATGGTGAAGGCTTGCTCGCGGCGGGGGAAGCCGACGAAAATGTCGTGGCGCTTTGTGCCGATCTCACTGAATCCACTCAGACTCTTTTATTTGCGAAAAAATTTCCGGAACGTTTTGTGCAGATAGGAGTTGCTGAACAAAATCTGGCTTCGACTGCGTCCGGCATGGCAGCGATGGGCAAGATTCCTTTCATTACCTCATACGCCATGTTTAGCCCGGGCCGAAATTGGGAACAGATCCGCACGACCATTTGCTACAACAACCAGCCGGTGAAAATTGCGGGCAGTCACGCGGGCATTTCTGTCGGTCCAGACGGCGGCACGCATCAGGCCATCGAAGACATGGCCATCACTCGGGTCATTCCGCGCATGGTTGTCATTTCTCCGTGCGATTCCGTCGAAGCAAAAAAGGCGACGATCGCTGCGGCAAAAACCGATACGCCGGTTTACATTCGTCTTGCTCGAGAAAAAACACCGGTTATGACAACGGCAGAAACACCTTTTGAAATAGGTAAAGCGCAGATTTTTTGGGAAACAGAAAATCCTCAGGCAACAATTATTTCTACGGGCGCACTCACGCACAAGGCCCTCGTTGCCGCTCGAAATTTGGAAGCTGAAGGAATCCAGGTAAACGTTTTAAATCTCACGACCATCAAACCGCTCGATGAAGAGGCGCTTGTTACGCAAGCAAAAAAAGCCGGCGCGATCGTGACTGTCGAAGAACATCAGATTCGTGGCGGCATGGGCAGTGCAATTGCGGAATGTCTCGCAAAACATCAACCAGTGCCAATTGAATTTATCGGCGTCGATGATCATTTCGGCCAGTCCGGCAAAACCGACGAACTCCTCGAACACTACGGCATGGACACTGACTCTATCGTTAATGCTGTGAAAAAAGTTATCGCTCGAAAGTAAATTCTCTTCAAATTCTCAAAAAGCGCCAGAAATAAGAGTTTTTGTTGTGATTTCAACCCAATTATTTCTTTTCATCCTGTTTTCCTTGACATTATTTAATAAGCTGGTATACTTAAAAAAGATCAATTTAGGGTCATTGGTGCAAAGAAGAAGGGAGGTTCTATAACACTTGCACCGTGTTGCCCGATAGTTCGTTTTTTTGTTTTTTTTTGTTTTTTTGTAATTGTTTGTTGGACGAAGGCCCTGGTGTGAAATACACCAGGGCCTTCTTTATGCCAATTTTTGCACTTGTTTTATTTGGTTTTTCCTCTGTTTTCCGAATGTTTCTAGATTTTTTTCGGCACGTATTCGGCCGGTGCGTTTTTCAAAAATTCGAGCAACTTTTCGAGCGACAACAATCCCTTTTGTGCCCCAATGTTTTGAACAACGGACATCGAGTTAATCGGCGCCCAACGGAGAGCTTCGGGGATTGTTTTGCCAAGAGCCAACGCGGCTGTGAAAGTCGAGGCAAAAGCATCGCCAGCGCCAGTGCGTTCAAGTGGCGGTTTTGGATCCGGATATGGTGGCATGAACCAAACTTCCGGCTGACCAGTTTCCTTTGAAATTGTGCCGTCAGATGCATATGCGCCGCGCGGGCCATCTGTAATGACGACGACTTTCGGACCAAGCGCGTGCATGGCGCTAATTAATTCTTTGACCGCTTTTTCGGTCGTGCCAGCTGGTTCGATTTTCAAAATTCGTTTCGCTTCTTCGACGTTGCAGAAAAAGATTTCGGCACGTTTGTAAAAGGCACTCAGCTTTTCGTGGCCGATACTCATTTGAAAGGTGCCGGGCTGGAAGGCGAATTTGATGTCAGGATTTGCCTCGAGCCATTCACCGACCTTGATCTGATAGTTGAGGGCGTTTGCACCGAGAGATGTGACATATACCCAGCGCGGATTTTTGCGCGGCGCGTTAAAGACATACGGAAAATCTTCGTGCTTCACGAGAATTGTGCGTTCGTCTTCAAACCACAGAACATAATGATAGTTTGTTTTGAACCCGCGATGTTTTGAAATAAATTTCGTAGAGACGCCATTTTTTTTGGTTGCGCTAATGCAGTCACGGCCATTTTGGTCGTCGCCGATGTTTGTCATGCTGGCTGAAGTGAGCCCAAGACGCGCGGCAGAAACCGCAGCGTTCGGTCCGTTGCCGACAGCGCTCACCACCTCGACAAATTCGAAAGGGATTTTGTCGGCAAATTTCATGCTCAGTTCACAGCTATCGTGGTTTATGTTGCAATGCACGGAAGCTTCTTTCAAACGAATAAATGCGTCGGTCACAATATCGCCAATGGCGAGAAAATCTATTTGTTTCATTCACAGAGTATATCAATTTTTATTCAAGATCAGAAAAACTATAAGTGATTGACATTTTTCCGAATAAGTTTTATTGTAATCAGAGAAATACCAGAACACGTCACCCTTCACCTTTTAAAAAAGGAGAGTTATGAAAGAGATAGTGGTCCCATGGCACGTCAGGATGTTTCCGAGTCGTCGCCTTCGGCATGCTGCGGTGAGCAGCTGTGATCGTTTAAAACGCATGGGGAGATACCGCAGACCGCTGTGCCTTCCTGTGGATGAGGTACCAATGGAACATACTGTCACTGAACCGGTGATTAACTCACCAACCAAAGAATCTTCTGGGCTGTACACTGGAAACCCTACCCCACCCGAGTTGACGCTTTCACAACTACCCGATGACCAGCCAGAGCCGTCGCGGAAGCCGCCGGCAAATCCCTGATCTTTGTCCTCAGATGTGCAGAACTCAAAACCGCAACCAAAACCACCGAGACAGCTCGGTGGTTTAATTTTGCAAAAAATCTCCTGAGGATTACAAAATTGGCGCTGTTTTTCGCATGATACAATACTGATATGAAAACACTTGCCGAATATATACAAGACGCAGAGACGAACAAAACAGCGATTGGTCATTTTAATATTTCAAATCTTGAGGCGCTTTGGGCGATTTTTAATGCGGCAAAAAATCTCAACGTGCCCGTCATCATTGGTGTTTCGGAAGGCGAGCGAGAATTCGTCGGCGTGCGACAGGTTGCGGCGCTCGTGAAAAGTTTTCGGGCTGAATACGGTTTCCCAATTTTTCTCAATGCCGACCATACGTATTCTGTAGAAAAGGTAAAAGAGGCGATTGATGCTGGTTTCGACTCGGTTATTTTCGACGGTGCAAAGCTTCCGTTTGAAGAAAACGTTGCAAAAACAACCGAATGTGTCGAATATGCTCGCGCTGCAGACCACGACGTTTTGGTTGAAGCCGAGCTCGGCTACATCGGCCAGTCTTCAAAGGTCTTGGATGCATTGCCTGAAGGTGTTGATCTTTCTGAGGCGGCGCTTACAAAGCCAGAGCAAGCCAAAGAATTCGTAGCACGAACTGGTGTCGATCTTTTGGCTCCGGCAGTTGGAAATTTTCATGGGATGCTTCGTGGCGGCGTGGATCCAAAGCTCAATATTGAAAGAATCAAAGCGCTTCGTGAAGCGTCTGGTGTGCCGCTCGTTTTGCACGGCGGTTCCGGAAATTCGTCAGACGATTTTTCTCAAGCTATCGACTCGGGCGTCGCGATCGTGCATATCAACACAGAAATTCGCGTTGCCTACCGCGACGCCCTCAAACTTTCTCTGCAGGAAAACCCCGAAGAAGTTGCACCATATAAAATTCTCAAACCTGCTGTTGCTGCTGTTCAAAAAGTCGTCGACGCCAAACTCCGCGTTTTCAACAAGCTCGCCTAAATATGACACTTAAGGAAGAAATCCAAGCGTTTTTCAAAGGCGATGTGATGGGGGACGATGCAACCCTCAACACATACAGCCATGATGCGAGCCTTTTTGAGGTTCGTCCAAAGCTCGTGGTTTTTCCAAAAGACGCGGCAGACATCAAGGCTCTGGTAAAATTTGTAAATGAAAAAAAAGGCGAAGACGAAACGCTCTCGCTCACGGCGCGTTCGGCTGGTACCTGCATGTCTGGTGGTTCGCTCAACGAATCCATCATTATTGATTTCATGAAGTACATGCACGGCATCAAGTCGCTCACCAAAGACCAGGCGGTCGTGCTGCCCGGTACTTTTTACCGCGACTTCGAAGTCGAAACTCTGAAGCTTAATGCCATTTTGCCCTGCTTTACTGCCTCAAAAAATCTCTGTGCGCTTGGCGGTATGGTTGCCAACAATTCTGCTGGCGAAAAAACTTTGCAATACGGCAAGATGGAAAATTACGTTCTTGAGCTCAAAGCTGTGTTTGCCGACGGCAACGAATACGTCGTGAAGCCGCTTTCAAAAACCGAGCTTGATGAAAAAATGGCCCAAGTTGATTTTGAAGGCACCCTCTACAAACAAGTTTTTAAACTTATTACAGAAAATCAAGCCGACATTGTCGCTGCTCGGCCAAAAGTTTCAAAAAATTCCGCCGGCTACTATTTATGGAATGTGTGGGACGGCACAACCTTCGACCTCACAAAACTCATCGTCGGTTCGCAAGGAACGCTGTGCATTGTTACCGAAGCGACGCTCAAATTGGTGCCAGTTAAAAAAATCACCAAGTTGTTTGTGGTGCTTATGCCCGATCTAAAAAATCTCGGTACGCTCGTAAATGAAATTTTGGCGTTCAAACCGGAAAGTTTGGAGTCCTACGACGACAGCACTATGAAAATGGCCATGCGTTTCATGCCGGAAATGATGGCGACTATGAAAGCCACGAATTTTTTGCGACTCATGGTGAGCTTTCTGCCAGAGGTCGGCATGATTCTCACGGGCGGCATTCCGAAACTTATTTTGCTTGTGGAATTTGCGGGGGACAGCGAACCTGAAATTTTGAAACAGATGCAATCATTGCAGCAGCGCATCGCTCATTTTAAATATAAGACGCGCATCATCAGCTCGGAATTTGAATCAGAAAAATATTGGACGATTCGCCGCGAAAGTTTCAACTTGCTTCGAAAACATGTTCGCGGCATGCGCACCGCTCCATTTATCGACGATGTCATTGTTCGTCCCGAATTTTTGCCAGAATTTTTGCCGAAAATGCGCGCAATTCTTGATGACCACAAATTGTTGTATACAATCGCCGGTCATGCAGGTAACGGCAACTTTCACATTATTCCGCTTATGGACATGAAGCAGGCGCGTAATCGCGCGTTGATCCGAACTGTTTCGGATAAAATCTACGATCTCGTCCTCAAATACGAAGGCTCGATAACCGCCGAACATAATGACGGCATTGTTCGCACACCGTACCTGCCCAAAATGTTTGGCTCCAAAATCTACTCGCTTTTTGTTGATACGAAAAATATTTTTGATCGAACTAATATTTTTAATCCCGGCAAAAAAGTAAACGGCAGCCTCGACTATATGGAAAAGCACATCGTGAAGTCATAAAAGGGGGTATCTCAAAGCTGCTGAACCAACTACGGTATATTTGACATTATTTGTTTTCCATGTATAGTTTAGATGACGTTTTTTGTTCTTTCCAAACTCGTGGTTGTCAGAATGATGACCATACATTGCAAGGAGGCAGAAATGTGGTATCCGTTTAAGCGTAGTCTTGGAGGGCCTTTGATTTCCGAAGTGTGGCAACACGCGGATCCCATCGAGGCCCTTATGTGGGGCGATTGCGACCCCACGTGCCTGGTGGTCGTCATGCATGACCCGTTGGCACCCGATGGTCTCAAGGTGTATCCGCTTTCAGAATGTACGCCAACATTCCTTCGGGGTGACCTCCGCTTCAATATGCGGGCCTTGACCTGGTCTTATGAGGATCATCAGGGTCAATTTTCCGGTGACTACGAAATCGGCTGCGATGCTCGAATTGTTGGCGAGCAAGGGGACCGGACGGGTCCAGCCTTCATTTACAACCCCGCTGTGCCGGCCCACCAACACGGATACAAACTCTTGCTTGTGCAAATTCGCTCAGGGCTTGTGCTCGTACGTCCTCAGGGGACCCGAGCTGTTGCCTGAAGACCTCGTCAAGCTTTAGTGAGTTCAATGTACACCCTTCAAACCCCGCATCATGCGGGGCTTTTTTATGTCAAAAAATAAAATACTGGTTTGAAATTGTCCGAAACCGCCCTAAACATTGATTTTTTACGCATCTTGAATATAATAGCCAGATGATTAATTTACAGGTAAAGCCTCGCGCTGTCGGGGAAAGTCTCGAAAATATGCGTGAAGACGGGTTTATGCCCGCAGTTTTTTACGGTAAAAAACAGGAATCGACTCCGGTTTCTGTGGCCATGGCTGATTTTTTGAAAGTGTGGAAACAGGCCGGTGAGTCTGCGGTTGTGACGCTCAAAAACGAAGGCAGCGAAGACATCGAAGCCCTCATTCACGACGTGGACCTCGACCCAATCTCCGAAATGCCTCGCCATGCAGATTTTTATGTGTTCGAAAAAGGTCACAAAATCGAAATCGACGTGCCGCTCGAATTCATCGGGGTTTCTATAGCCGTCAAAGATCTCGGTGGCATTCTCATCAAAGTTTTGCATAATGTAAAAATCGAAGCGATGCCAAAAGACTTGCCTCAGAAAATCGAAGTCGACATTTCCTCTCTTTCGACGCTCGACAGCCAGCTTATTGCTGCAGACCTACACATGCCAGAAGGTGTTACGCTCATCGAAGGTGCCGAAGAAGTCGTTGCCCTCATAACCGTTCCAAAAGAAGAAGTCGAAGAAACTGAAACCGCCGTCGATCTCTCTGCAATCGAAGTCGAAAAGAAGGGTAAGAAAGAAGAAGAGGGTGAACCTGGTGCAGAAGGTGGGGAATCCGCAGAGAAATAAAATTTTCTAGCGCATACGCTGTAAAAACAGAAATCAAAAAAGGGGCTTCGGCCTCTTTTTTGATGTGATAGAATTACCCGTATGCGTTTTTTACACAAAAGAACGAATCTTTTTGCCCTCGGCTTTTTGCTCATTTTTTCTTTGGTCGCTCCGTTCTTTTCTGCAATTCCTGCATTCATGCCATCCTTTTTTATGTCGTCTTTGCCGACCGCTTATGCAGAAACTATCGCCGAAGCGGCGACTGCAGACGATGTTGACGCAAAAGAAGCCGTGCTCAGGGCCGAACTCGCAAAAACCGAAGCTGAAATTGCTGAATGGACCACCGTTTTGAATGCGAAACGCCAGGAAACTGGTTCGATTCAGCGCGATACCGAAATATTGGCCGGTAAAATCGAACAAGCAAAGCTTGTCATAAAGGCCAAAAATTTAGCCATCCAAAATCTCGGCAAGGATATTGTTGAAAAGGAGCAGGTGATCGGTCAGCTTGATTCAAAAATCGGTCGCGGCAAAGAGTCGCTTTCAGAGCTTATTCGGAAAACAAATGAAATCGATTCGTATTCCGTTGTCGAGGTCGCCCTTTCGAATAAAAACCTTTCCGACTTTTTTGCTGATCTAGATTCCTACAGCTCGATTAAAGTAGCGATGCAGGATTTATTCCACGATGTTCGCTCCACCAAAACGTTGACCGAAGCCGAAAAGCAGGCGCTCAATACTAAAAAAAACCAGGAAACTGACGCAAAGGCGGTCATTGAAACTCAAAAAAGCAGCGTCGAAAAAACCGAAGCCGAAAAGCAGGCGCTTCTTAAGATCAGCAAGACGCAGGAAAAAACCTACGAACAGGTATTGGCAGATCGTCAGAAAAAGGCGGCCCAAATCCGCTCCGCCCTTTTTGCTTTGCGAGACACTGCGGCGATTCCGTTCGGCACGGCCTTGAGTTACGCCAACGAAGTTTCTAAAAAAACAGGCGTCCGTCCGGCATTCATTTTGGCCATTCTGACCCAAGAATCCAACCTCGGTAAAAACGTTGGGCAGTGTTATGTGAAAGATCCAAAAACCGGCGACGGCGTCGGGAAAAACACTGGCACGCCATTTTCAGGCATCATGCATCCGACCCGAGACGTGCCGGTGTTCCTTGCGCTGGCGGCCCGGCTTGGTTTCGACCCCTACACTCAGCCGGTGTCGTGTCCGCAGCCGGGTGGCTACGGCGGTGCGATGGGTCCTTCGCAGTTTATTCCTTCAACGTGGGTAACCTATGAATCCCGTGTCGCAGCAGCATTGGGTACCCAAACTGCAAATCCTTGGTCACCAAAAGACGCCTTCATGGCCACCGGTTTGTTTGTAGCCGATCTCGGTGGTGTGAACGGTAGCTATACTGCCGAGCGTGAAGCCGCCGGTCGGTATTATGCCGGCGGTGCCTGGGCAACTCGTGGCTTGGCTTATGCCGACTCGGTTCTCAATCATGCAAAAAATATCCAGGAAACAATGATCGACCCATTGCAGGGGTTGTAATATGAAACTTGCAAAAGTCGAAGGTTTTAGTATAGTAATCCCACAAATATGAAAGCAGAAATCCATCCACAATATTTTCCACAAGCAAGCGTAGAATGCGCCTGCGGCAATAAATTCACCGTTGGTTCAACCAAGGAGACTATTAACGTTGAAATCTGCAGCAAATGCCATCCTTTTTATACTGGTACTGAAAAATCTCTCGACAGCGCCGGTCGCGTGGAAAAATTCAAAAACCGCCGGGCCGCCGCCGCTCCAAAGGCACCTAAAGCAAAAGCTCAGCCTGCTCCAAAAGCCGAAAAAACCACTACCGCAGCTGCACATTCTGCAGACACCGCCGCAACTTCAGATACTGCCGCAACTTCAGCCGACGCGCAGGAAGCTGCAGCCTAATGAATCCAGCGAATCTCGACAGTTTCAAACAAAATTCCAAAACCTCGTTTCTTGCCGAACTATATTCCAAACTTGAAAAAGAGGAAGCGGAAATAAAAAAGATGGCCGAATCGGACCTGTCTTTTGTGGCTCTTGCCAAAGACGAGCTCGAAAGTCTCATGGTCCAGAAGGAATCGCTTATGACTCAGATGAAGGAAATTGTGGCAAAAGATGCCGTCGAAGAAGAGTTTCCAAATGAAATTATTCTTGAAGCCCGAGCGGGGGCCGGGGGAGACGAAGCTGCACTTTTTGCGGAAAAATTGGCGACTATGTATCGAAAATACGCGGAACGTCGCGGCTGGACAGCACGAGTGTTGGAAGAGTCAAAAAACGGCCTCGGCGGCTACAAGGAAGCATCGTTTGAAATAAAGGGTCGGGGAGTGTACAAAGATTTGCGATTTGAATCGGGTGTGCATCGCATACAGCGTGTGCCAGCCACCGAAAAATCGGGACGGGTTCACACGTCGACCGCTTCAATCGCGATTTTGCCTATCCGCAAGAAAACCAAGATCGAAATCAACCCAGCTGACATCGAAATGGAATTTTCTCGTTCGGGCGGTGCTGGTGGCCAAAACGTCAACAAAGTCGAAACCGCGGTCCGACTTATTCATACACCAACGGGTATTGATGCCAAATGTACGTCTGAACGCAGCCAGTCTGCGAACCGCGAACGGGCTATGGTTGTCTTGCAGGCCAAGCTCGATGTGTTGCACGAAGAACAAGAAGCCAAAAAACATTCGGCGGAGCGCAAGGACCTCGTCGGTACCGCCGACCGGTCCGAGAAAATCCGGACCTACAATATTCTTCAGGATCGCATCACAGATCATCGGCTCAAGGAATCCTGGCACAACATCGAATCGATTTTCGCCGGCGACATGGATGCTATCATCGAGTCTTTGCAGGAAAAAAGTGCCGGCAAAAGTGGTGAATTGCCAGAAACTGGCGAAGATGAAGCCTGATTTGCAATATTTGGCTCATTTTGCTAGACTTCTCACACGTTTTCCTCGGGAAACGTCTTATTTTTTATAACGAATGACAACCACTACAAAAACAAAAGACGTTAAAAATGACTCACAAAGCGTTGCCGACCTTTTTAAAGTCGGTGCGCATTTTGCCTTCGTACGTTCACGCCGCCACCCTTCCACCAAACCCTACATTTTCGGCGTAAAAAACCGCATCGAAATTTTTGATCTTGAAAAAACAAGCGCGGCCCTCGACCAGGCCCTTGAATACGTAAAAGGCCTTGGAGCAGCAGGTATGTCAGTGCTTTTTGTGGGGGGTAAAGACGAAGCTCGCAAAGCGGTCAAGGCTGGTGCCGAAAGCATCGACATGCCGTTTGTTGACGGTCGCTGGATCGGCGGTACGCTCACAAACTTTACTCAGATTCGAAAACGAGTCATGAAGCTCGAAGACCTCACCATGCAGAAAGAAAAGGGCGAGCTCGCAAAATACACAAAGCGCGAACGTCTTATGATCGACAAAGAAATCGAAAATCTCCGAACATATTTTGAAGGCCTTGTTTTGATGAAGGAAATGCCAAAAGCTCTTTTTGTCATTGATTCAAAAAAGGAAGAAATTGCTGTCGCCGAAGCTGAAGCCCGCGGCATTCCGGTCATCGCGCTCTGTGGTTCCGACTGCGACATTTCCGCTGTCGACCATGCGATTCCTGCAAACGACGCTTCAGTCGCAAGCATCACCTACTTTGTTAACAAATTTACCGAAGCCTACAAAGCCGGCAAGGCCGCAGCGCCGCAAAAATAATATACATACTGTCTAAAAGAGCGCTTCGGCGTTTCTTTTGTCATTACAATTAGCTCTTTTTAAAAAATGGAAATTAAAACCCCACAGATTAAAGAACTCCGAGACCGAACCGGCATTTCAATCATGCAATGCCGAAAGGCCCTCGAAGAAGCTGGTGGCGACATGGATAAAGCCATCATTATCCTCCAAAAGCAGAGCAAAGTCATTGCCACTAAAAAATCCGACCGAAATTTGGGTTCAGGTGTTGTGGCTGCGTACGTCCACGGGGTCGGCAACA